>DASPTT010000121.1:0-25511 GCA_035623275.1 Acidimicrobiales bacterium | reverse complement strand
TCGGTCGTGGAGGCCGAGCTCGGCGCCGCGCCGGCGCGCCTGTTCGCCGAATGGGACCCGGTCCCGATCGCGGCCGCCTCGATCGGCCAGGTGCACCGGGCCATGACTCGGGACGGCCGGGCGGTGGCGGTCAAGGTGCAGTACCCGGGGGTGGACGAGGCCGTGCGCGCCGATCTGGCCAACCTGGGGCTCGCCGGCATGGCCCTGGGCTCCCTGTTCCCGGGCCTCGACGCCGACGCCATGGTGGCGGAACTGCGGGCCCGCCTCGTCGAGGAGCTCGACTACTCGCTGGAGGCGGCCAACCAGCGGCTGTTCGCGTGCTGGTACCGCGGGCACCCCACCATCAACGTCCCCGGGGTCGTCGACGAGCTGAGCACCCGGCGGGTGCTCACCACCGACCTGGTCGCGGGGGTGAGGTTCGACGAGCTCGTCACCTGGGACCAGGCCGAGCGGGACCTGGCGGGGGAGACGGTTTACCGCTTCGTCTTCCGCAGCCTGTATCGCTTCCACGCCTTCAACGGCGACCCGCATCCGGGGAACTACCTGTTCCACGGAGAGGGGAAGGTGACCTTCCTCGACTTCGGGCTGGTGAAGCGCCTCACCCCGACCGACGTCGCCCGGCTCTTCGACATCGTGCGGGCGTCCGTGCTCGACAACGACCCCGCCGAGGTCCGGCGCGCCTGTGAGGCCGCCGGGTTCGTCAACGCCGGGGCACCGGTGGCCGACGAGCGGGTCGCCGAGTTCATGGGCGTGTTCTGGGAGGCGATCCGGCCCGACGAGCCCACGACCATCACCGCCGAGTGGGCCAGCCAGGTGGCCCGCCGCTACGTCGACGGGCGAAGCCAGTTCGCCGACGTCATGGCGCACACGGGGATGCCCCCGTCGTTCGTCGTGCTCCAGCGCATCAACCTCGGGCTCCTGGCCGTCCTCGGACGCCTGGCGGCGACGGCCAATTGGCGCCGGGTGGCAGAGGAGCTCTGGCCCACCGACGCCCCCCCGTCGACGCCCATGGGCGAAGCCGAGGCCCGCTGGTGGCAGCGGGTCCATGGTGGGCGCGTCTTGTCCGGCCGCGGGGCGTAGGCGAACGCCGTGCGCGCCGTCGTCTGCCGTTCGCTCGGTCCCCTGGAGGGCCTGGTGGTCGAGGAGCGGCCCGCGCCGGTGCCGGGTCCCGGCCAGGTGGTGGTGGCAGTTCGCGCCGCGGGGGTCAACTACGTCGACGGGCTCATGGCCCAGGGCCGGTACCAGATCAAGCCGCCCACGCCCTACGTCCCCGGGGGCGAGATCGCCGGCGAGGTCGTGGCGCTGGGCGAGGGGGTCGCCGGCCTCGCCCCGGGCGACCGGGTGCTGGCCATCACCGGCCTGGGCGCGTTCGCCGAGCAGGTGGCCCTGCCCGCGGCCTCGGTGCACCCGGTGCCCGAGGGTCTGGGCCTCGGGCAGGCGGCCTCGTGCGTCCAGAGCTACGCCACGATGCTCTTCGCCCTCACCCGGCGCACCACGCTGGCCGCGGGCGAGCACGTGCTGGTCCTCGGGGCCGGCGGGGGCATCGGGCTCGCCGCCGTCGACGTGGCCCGGGCCCTCGGCGCCGAGGTCGTGGCCGCGGCCTCGTCGCCCGACAAGCGCGCGGCGGCGCTGGCCATGGGCGCGTACGCGGCCATCGCCTACGAGGAGGAGGACCTCAAGACCCGCGCCCGGGAGCTCGCCGGCGGCGAGCTCGACGTGGTGGTCGACCCTGTCGGCGGGCACCACAGCGAGCCGGCCCTGCGGGCCCTCGGGCCCTTCGGGCGGTTCCTCGTGATCGGGTTCGCCTCGGGGCCCATCGCCTCGGTGCCCCTGAACCAGGTCCTCCTGCGCAACCGGTCCGTCATCGGGGTCGACTGGGGCGCGTGGGCCTTCGCCGACATGGCCGCCAACCGCATCCTGGTCGGCGAGGTCCTCGCCATGCTCGCGGCCGGCCGCCTGCACCCCGTCGTCCCCGCGGAGCTCCCGCTCGAGGCGGCCCCCGATGCCATGCGCGCGCTGATCGAGCGGGGCGTCACGGGCAAGGTCGTCCTCGTCCCCTCCGCCGAGGCGCCCGGCGACGCCGGGCAGGGCGCGCTCAGTGCTCGTCGAAGCGCGAGGTGAAGGAGAGGATCCCGCCGGTCGACGGGCGGCGCTGCTGCTCGAAGATGCGTTCGTAACCCGTGTGACGGATCTTCCATCCGCCACCGGTCTTGACGTAGCGGTCGTCGTAGAGCGCGGTGCCGTGGATCTCGAAGTCGTGCTCCGGGACGATCACCCGGTCCTCGAGGTACCAGATGCCCGCGGCGTTCGTGTCGTCGAGGAAGGTGATCTCCGGGTGGTGCCCGTGGTGCATCGTGACGATCCCGGGGCTACCGAGCGACTCGACGAGGAAGGACACCACCGCGTCGCGGCCGGCGAAGGTGAGCGCGCCGGACTGGTAGGCCGTGGTCACGTCCTCGGTGAGCAGCTCGCCGAGCTCGTCGAAGCGCTTGGTGTCGAGCAGGCGGAAATAGGCGTGCTTGAGGCGAAGGATCGCCTCGAGGTCCTCAGTACGCATCGGCGATGCCCCTCTCCGCCATCTGATTCCCACCCCGGACCGCCCGAGCGGCGCCATGGTACCGGGAAGGCGTCCGGACGACGGCGCGCCGCGGCGATGCACGTGAGGGTGGGCCAACGCGGTACGCCGGCAGGCGATAATGGCGCCATGGGGATCGGTGGCAAGGCGAAGGCACCCGGCGGCCTGCCGGAGGGGACCGGGTCCGGCACGAAGGGCGCATGGCGGCTCGCCCTGCTCGCGGGGTCCGGCGCCCTCTGCGTCGGCGCGCTGCTCGGTGCCTGCTCGTCACCCGCGCCGGTGACCCGCCCCTCGGACCCCGCGGTCACGACGACGACGGGCCTCCAGCCCGCCACGGCCGCCGCGGGGTCGACCACGGCCCCGACCACGGCCCCGACCACCACCACCACGACCACCACCACGACCTTGCCGCCCACCACCACGACGACCACGCGCCCGGTGCCTGCGCCCGCGACCGGCGGCCCTGCCGGCTCCAACTTCCCGTGATGCGCTGCCCTCGACGCTTCCCCTGATGCGGCTTCCCTCCGCACACCTTCCCTGAGCGACGCGATCCGCGGTGCGGGCCGCAGCGCGACGTCAGGTGGCGGCGCCCCACTGGTACGTCTCCTTGTGGATGCGCAGGTACACGTAGGTCTCCGTGGTCTGCACGCCGGGGATCTTGCGGATCTTCTCGTTGAGGATCTCGAGGAGCGACTCGTCGTCCTCCACGACGACCTCGACGAGCACGTCGAAGGCGCCGGCGGTGAGCACCACGTACTCCACCTCGGCGAGCGCCCCCACGGCGTCGGCCACCGCCAGCGCGTCGCCGTCGACCCGGAGCCCGATCATCGCCTGGCGGCTGAAGCCAAGGACCTTGGGATCGGTCACGGCGACGATCTGCATGACGCCCGAGTCGATGAGCCGCTGGACGCGTTGGCGCACGGCGGCCTCGGAGAGGCCGACGACCGGGGCCATCTGCGTGTAGGGCTTGCGCCCGTCGACCTGGAGCTCGCCGATGATCAGTCGGTCGATGTCGTCGAGCGCGGGTTGCTCCCGCTTCGTCATGGCGTTGCCTCCGGGTCCGGCGATGCGGGCAGCAGACCTTGTCGAGCGGGCAGGGCGCGGGCATGGTGGTCCCGATGCGCAGCGCCATCGCCCCGCTCACCGACGACTACCTGCCCGTGCCCTACTGGTGGGACGCCGCGCCGGCCCGCCCCGCCGACGTCGCCGCCGTCGAGGCGCACGTCGAGGTGGCCGTGGTCGGCGGGGGCCTCACCGGGCTGGCCGCCGCGCGCGAGCTGGCGCTGGCCGGACGACGGGTCGCGCTGCTCGAGCGTGACGTGGTGGGGCACGGCGCCAGCAGCCGCAACGGGGGCATGGTCCACCCCGGGGGGAAGCTGGACCTGGCCTCCCTGCTCGCCCTGCCCGGCGGCCGCCGGCTGTGGGACGAGACCGTCGCCGCCTTCGAGGGGCTCGATGCCCTGATCGGCGAGCTCGGCATCGACTGCGGTTGGCGGCGCAGCGGGCACCTCGAGCTCGCACACCACCCGAGGGCGGCGCTGCGGCTGCGGCAGGTTGCCGCCGTGCACCGCTCGATCGGGGAGGAGGCGAGGTTCCTCGACGCTCGGGCGGTCCGGTCGGAGGTGGGATCCACCCGGTTCGAGGGCGGCCTCGTCGTCGAGCGCAGCGGCGCGCTCGACCCCGGGCGCCTGACCGCCGGGATGGTCGCCGCGGCCGAGGCCGCGGGCGTGTCGCTCCACGACCTGACGCCGGCGACGGCGCTGGCCCGCTCCGGCCCCGGTTTCGTCGTGCACACACCACGCGGGCCCCTGCGCGCCCGCGACGTGGTCGTCGCCACCGACGGGACCACCGACCGCGCACTGGTGCCGTGGCTGGGCCGGCGGATCCTGGCGGTCGGGAGCTTCCTCATCGCCACCGAGCCGCTCGACCCGCAGCAGGTCACCTCGGTGAGCCCGGCGGGGAGGATGCTCTTCGACACCAGGAACTTCCTCCACTACTGGCGCGCCTCGCCCGACGGCCGGCGGGTGCTCTTCGGCGGGCGCACGTCCTTCGCCCCCACCACGTTGGCCCAGGCGCGCGACCGCCTGTACGACGCCATGGTGCGCATCCACCCCCAGCTGCGGGGTGTGGCGGTGGCCCGGGCCTGGGGCGGCCAGGTGGGCTTGACAGCCGACCGGCTGCCGCACGTGGGACGGGATCCCGCCTTCGGCGCCGTCTACGCCATGGGCTACTGCGGCACCGGGGTGGCCCTGTCCACCCATTTCGGCCGGGCGGTCGGGCGATGGCTGGCGGGCACCGGCGAGTTGCCCGCCTTCGCCGGACGGCGCTGGCCGGCGATCCCGGGCCCCGCCCGCGTGCCCGCCCTGCTGCCCGCGGCCGGGCTCTGGTACCAGGCGCGCGACGCCCTGGGCCGCTGAGCGCACCGGCGGCAACGTCAGCGCATGACGGCGACGCAGAACTCGCCGAAGGTGTCGATGAAGCGGTCGATGTCCCCGTCGTCGTGCTGCACCGACAGGGTCCACTGGTCCTCGTTCCCCGGCGTCATGAAGATGCCGCGGTTGACCAGCCAGGACCAGGAGGCGTCGAAGAGGTCCGCGTTGGTCTCGAGGAAGCTGCGGTAGTCGACCAGTGGTTCGCTGCGGTACGACACGCACCCCTTGCAGCCCAGGTCGATCACGTGCGCAGGCAGGCCGGTCGTCGTCATGGCACGCCGGCATCCCTCGGCCAGGCGGGCGCCGAGGTGCTTGAAGCGCTCGTAGGCGTCGGGCGTGAGCACCTCGGTCAGGGCGGCCAGACCCGCCGCCGCGGCCAGAGGATTGCCGTTGAAGGTCCCCTGCTGGGCCACCCCCCGGCCGATGTGGTCCATGAGCTCGGCCTTGCCGCCGAAGGCGCCTGCGGGCACGCCGCCGGCGATCGACTTGGCGAAGCAGGCGAGGTCGGGCTGCACACCGAACCGCTCGATGGCGCCGCCCGCGGCGATGGTCGCTCCGCACTTGACCTCGTCGAAGATGAGCACCACGCCGTGGTGGGTGCAGAGCTCGCGCAGCCCTTCCAGATAGCCCGGGCGCGGCAGGACGATGCCGATGTTCATCATCACCGGTTCGATGATGAAGGCAGCGATCTCCTGGGCGCGCCGGTCGAACAGCCGCTCGACGGCGGCGAGGTCGTTGTAGGGGACCGCCGTGGTCCAGCGGGCCATCTCCTTGGGGATGCCCAGGGAGGCGGGCGTCTCCACGAGGTGCAGGTCCTCCTCCACGTGCATGAGGCCCTGGGTCAGCGAGAACATCACGGCGTCGTGGTGCCCGTGGTAGGAGCCCTCGATCTTGCAGATCACGTCGCGCCCCGTGACCCCGCGGGCGACCCGGATGGCGTCCATCGTCGCCTCGGTGCCCGAGTTGACGAACCGGACACGCTCGAGGCGGAAGCGCCGGCACAGCTCCTCGGCCAACAGCACCGTGGCCTCGGTGGTCACCGCGAAGTGCGTGCCCGTGCGCGCCGCGCGCTCGATGGCCTCCACGATCTTGGGGTGCGCGTGGCCGACGGCCATGGAGCCGAAGCCGTTGTGGTAGTCGACGTACTCGTTGCCGTCCACGTCCCACACCCGGGCGCCCTGTCCGCGCGACAGGTAGATGGGGTAGGGGTCCGCCGCCTGGAACGAGGAGGCGACGCCCAGGGGCATGGTGGCGCAGGCCTGGTCGAACAGCGCGCGCGACTTGGGGGTCCGCTCCGCCATCCGAGCCTGTTCCTCGGCGCGGATCTCCTGGGCTCGCGCGCTGATCCGTTCGGTGTCGACGCTGTCCACCATTCGCCTGACTCTCCCCCTGACTCGGTTCCGGCTCCTCCGACTCGGTTGCGACCTTTCCCATCGTGCTCATCCGCCACCGCATCGGCAAGGGAATCAGTCGATTCATTCCCGATTTGCAACGAGAATACTTGTCAGTAGGGCATGGCTCTGCGAATATGCTCGCAGACTCCGGGGGGAGGGCCGATGGCGGCAGTGGGGACGAGCGACGTGATGGCGGTGTCGACGCCCGCCTCGGGCGGCAAGGGCCTCAAGATCGGGGCGCTCGGGTTGCTCTCGAGCCTGGTCATCGGGGTGGCCTCCGTCGCCCCCGCCTACAGCCTGGCCGCATCGCTGGGGTTCGTGACCGGCAGCGTCGGCATCTTCGCGCCCTCGGTCATGCTCCTCGCCTTCCTGCCCATGCTCTTCATCGCCGCGGCCTACTACTACATGAACCGGGCGGACCCCGACTGCGGCACGACGTTCACCTGGGTGACCCGGGCCATGGGACCCAAGTCGGGGTGGATCGGCGGGTGGGCGATCCTCGTCACCGACCTGATCGTCATGCCCAGCCTGGCCAGCATCGCGGGGATCTACACCTTCCGGCTCTTCGGGGCCTACGGGCTGGCCGCGTCCACCTTCTGGACCACGGTGATCGGCGTCATCTGGATCGCCGTCATGACCGCCATCTGCTACGTCGGCATCGAGCTCTCGGCCCGCACGCAGGTGTTCCTGCTCGGTGCCGAGATCGTGATCCTCATCGCCTTCGCCATCACCGCCCTGGCCCAGGTCTACGGCGGGCACGTGGCCCACTCGGTGCACCCGTCGATCGGCTGGCTGAACCCCTTCAAGGTGGTGTTCGGGGCCAACGCGCCGGGCTGGGGCGCGCTGTCCGCCGGCATGCTGACGGCGGTCTTCATCTACTGGGGGTGGGACACCGCCGTTACCGTCAACGAGGAGTCCAGGGACGCCAAGCGCACGCCTGGCCGGGCCGCGGTCCTCTCGACCCTCGTCCTGCTCGGCGTGTACCTCGTCGTGTCGACGGCTGCCCAGGCGTACCACGGGGCGGGATTCCTCTCGAACCCCAACAATCAGGGCGACATCCTCGGCGCGCTGTCGACCGACGTCTTCGGCTCGGCGTGGGGCAAGCTCCTCGTGATCGCCGTGCTCACCTCGGCCGCCGCCTCCACGCAGACCACCATCCTGCCCGCGGCCCGGTCGTCGCTGTCGATGGCCGTGCACAAGGCCTTCCCCAAGCGCTATGCCGACATCAACCCCCGGTACCTGACGCCCGGCTTCTCGACGCTGGTGTTCGGCGCCGTGTCCATCACGTGGTACGTGGTGCTGACATGGCTCAGCCCCAAGGAGGTCCTCGGGAACTCGATCCTCGCCCTGGGCTTCGGCATCGCCTTCTACTACGGGATCACCGGCTACGCCTGCGTCTTCTACTACCGCAAGCACCTGTTCAAGAGCGTCAAGAATTTCGTCTTCGTCGGCCTCGTCCCGTTCCTCGGTGCGGTGATCCTGACGGTGATGTTCTTGATCGCCGCCTTCTACTACTCCAACCCGGCCAACGGGAGCGTGCCGGGGCAGGCCTGGTTCAAGTTCATCCACTTCAACGTGAGCGTCTTCGGCTGGGACCTCTACGTGCGCAAGGGCCTGGGGCCGCCGGTGGTCCTGGGCATCGGCCTGATCCTGCTCGGCGTGCCGCTCATGCTCGTCTGGCGGGCCCGGCACAAGGAGTTCTTCGAGCGCTCGCGCGAGGCGGCCGAGTCGCTCGAGGCGTCCGCGCCGCCCCTCACCCCCGGCGTCGTGCCGGTGACCGACTGATGGCCGGCAACGTCGTTCTCGGCTACGACGGCTCCGACGGGTCGAAGGCCGCACTGCGCGTCGCCGTGGGCGTGGCCCGCGCCTTCGCCGCCCCGCTGAGCGTCGTGTTCGGCTACGAGCCGAGCCCCGTTGGGGGGGAGTCCGCCGATCACCGCCACGCGCTGGAGGCCCTCGGCGACAAGCTGGTGGGCGAGGCCACGGCGCTGGTGGCGTCGCTCGACCCGGATGTCGATGTGGAGCCGCTCGTCGTCCCCATCCGGCCGGTCGACTCCCTGCTCGAGGCGGCCAAGGAGCGGGACGCCCTGGTGATCGTGGTGGGGGCGAGCGGCGAGCGCCCGCTGGTCGGTGTCATCCTGGGGGCCGTGCCCCACAAGCTCCTGTACCGCTCCGAGGTGCCCGTCCTGGTGGTGCCCGCGACCGGCGACTGATGGCGGGCAAGCGCCATCTGGTCACCGAGGTCCCCGGGCCGCGCTCGCGCGCCCTGCACGAGCGGCGGCTCGCTGCCGTGTCGGACGCGGTGCGCTCGAACCCGCCCGTCTACATCGCCGAGGGACGCGGGGCCATCCTGACGGACGTCGACGGCAACTCCCTCATCGACCTGGGCTCGGGCATCGCCGTCGCCTCGGTGGGCCACGCGACGGCGGCCGTGGTGGACGCGGTGCGCGAGCAGGTGGGCCGCTTCTCGCACTCGTGCTTCATGGTCACCCCCTACGAGGGTTACGTGGCCGTGTGCGAGGAGCTCAACGCCCTCACCCCCGGGGACCACCGGAAGAAGAGCGCGCTGTTCAATTCCGGTGCCGAAGCGGTCGAGAACGCGGTGAAGGTCGCCCGCCATGCCACCGGCCGCGACGCGGTGGTGGTCTTCGATCACGCCTATCACGGCCGCACCAACCTGACCATGGCCATGACCGCCAAGTCGATGCCCTACAAGCACGGCTTCGGTCCCTTCGCCCCCGAGATCTACCGGGTCCCGATGTCGTACCCCATGCGCGATCCGGCGGGCATGACGGGCGAGGAGGCCGCGGCGCGCGCCCTGGCCCTGGTGGACGCGCAGGTGGGCGGGTCGTCGGTGGCCGCCGTGGTGGTCGAGCCCATCCAGGGCGAGGGCGGGTTCGTGGTGCCCGCCCCGGGGTTCCTCCCGGCGCTGCGATCCTGGTGCACGGCGCACGGGGCGCTGCTCGTGGCCGACGAGGTCCAGACCGGGTTCTGCCGGACCGGGCGGTGGTTCGCCTGTGAGGACGAGGGGGTGGTCCCCGACCTGATCACCACGGCCAAAGGGATTGCGGGGGGCATGCCGCTGGCTGCCGTCACCGGCCGCCAGGAGCTCATGGACGAGGTCCACGGGGGCGGGCTGGGGGGCACCTACGGGGGGAACCCGGTGGCCTGTGCCTCGGCCCTCGCCGCCATCGACACCATGCGGCGCCTCGACCTCGCCGGCGCGGCGCGGCGCATCGGCGACATCGTGCTCGGCCGCTTGCGCGCCCTGGCGGAGGAGGCCCCCGGCGTCGGCGACGTGCGCGGCCGCGGAGCGATGTGCGCCGTCGAGCTGGTGCGCCCCGGCACCTTGGAACCCGACCCCGGCGCCGCCGCCGCCGTCGCCCGTCGTTGCCACGCCGAGGGCGTGGTCGTGCTGACCTGCGGCACCTTCGGCAACGTCGTGCGCCTCCTGCCGCCGCTGGTGATCGAGGACGACCTGCTCGCCGACGGCCTGGGCGTTCTCGCCGCCGCGGTGCGCGCCGGCGGGTAGCCGCGCCGGAGGGGACCGCGGCCCCACTGCGATGTACGCCGTGCCGGGTCGCCGCGCCGGCCCGCCGGACGGGTGCTCGGGCGACGGCCGGTACGGTGGGCGGATGGACGCCCCGCGCGCCGTGGACGCCGACGGCACGCGGGACACCGGTGGCGCGGGGGCCTACAAGTGGATCGCCCTCACCAACGTCACCCTCGGGACGCTCATGGTGTTCATCAACCAGTCGATCGTCCTCATCGCGCTGCCCGCCATCTTCCGCGGGATCGGCCTCGACCCACTGCGGCCGGGCAACACCGGGTACATGCTCTGGATGCTCATGGGGTTCATGGTCGTCCTCGCCGTGCTGGTGGTGTCGCTGGGACGGGTGGGCGACATGTTCGGCCGGGTCCGGATGTACACGCTGGGCTTCGCCGTGTTCACCGGGTTCTCGATCCTGCTGTCGGTCACGTGGCTGCACGGGCCGGCCGGGGCGGTCTGGCTCATCGCCATGCGCATCGGCCAGGGCGTGGGCGGGGCCATGCTGTTCGCCAACTCGTCGGCCATCGTGACCGACGTGTTCCCGCCGCACCAACGGGGCCTGGGGCTCGGCATCAACAACGTCGCCGCCATCGCCGGCGCCTTCGTCGGCCTCGTCCTGGGCGGGGCGCTGGCCCCGGTGGAGTGGCACCTCGTCTTCCTGGTCTCGGTGCCCTTCGGCGTGGTGGGCACCGTGTGGGCCCACCTCAAGCTGGAGGACCACGGGGTGCGGACGCCGGCGTGCATCGACTGGTGGGGCAACGTCACCTTCGCCGCGGGACTGATCCTGGTGCTCGTCGGCATCACCTACGGCGTCCTCCCCTACGGGCACCACGTCATGGGGTGGTCGAACCCCTCGGTGCTGCTCGTGGTGACGATCGGCGCCGCGCTGTTGGTCGCCTTCGTGGTGGTCGAGACCCGGGTTCCCCATCCCATGTTCCGGCTCCGGCTCTTCCGGCTCCGGGCCTTCGCCGCGGGCAACGTCGCCATCTTCCTGGCCTCGCTCAGCCGCGGCGGGCTCATGTTCCTCCTCATCATCTGGTTCCAGGGGATCTGGCTGCCGCTGCACGGCTACGCCTTCGACCAGACGCCACTGTGGGCCGGCATCTACCTGTTGCCGCTCACCGCCGGCTTCCTGCTCGCGGGGCCGATCGCCGGGCACCTCACCGACCGCTTCGGCGCTCGGCCGTTCGCCACCGGGGGTCTGCTCCTGGTGGCCGCCACCTTCCTCGGCCTCGAGTGGATCCCGGTCGACTTCTCCTACGAGGCGTGCGCGGTGCTCATCTTCCTCAACGCGGTGGGGATGGGGCTCTTCGTGGCCCCCAACCAGACCGGGATCATGAACGCCCTGCCGCCCGATGCCCGCGGTGCGGGCGCGGGGATGTCGGCCACCTTCAACGCCTCCGCCCAGGTCCTCTCGATCGGCATCTTCTTCACGCTCCTCGTGCTCGGGCTCTCCGCCGCGCTGCCCGCCGCGCTCTACCACGGGCTCGTGGCGCACGGCGTCGCCGCGCCGTCGGCGCGCCGGGCGTCGGGGCTGCCACCGGTGGGCAGCCTCTTCGCCGCCTTCCTCGGCGACAACCCCATGGAGACCCTCCTGGGCCCACAGGCGCTCCACCACCTGGCCCCCGCGCAGGCGGCCCTGGTCACGGGCCGGTCGTTCTTCCCCGACCTCATCGCCGGGCCCTTCGGCCGCGGGCTCGAGCGGGCGTTGGACTTCGCGGCGGTGGCGTGCCTGCTCGGCGCGGTGGCGTCACTGCTGCGCGGCGGCAAGTACCACTACGCGCAGGTCCCGGAGCCCGCGCCGGCCGTGGCCGAGACCGAGTTCCTGCTGGCCGACTGAGGGCCGCCCATCCGTCCGCGTGCAGCCGAGCCGCCATCGGGGCCCGCAGCGGTCCGCGAGGCATCGTTGTGGGAGGCTTGGTCCACCATGCAGGACATGGCCGAACTCGGGACCGACATCGCGCTCGACGACAGCCCGGGGCACTCGCCGGTGCCCGGTGCGCCCTTCGGCGAGCCGGGCGCGCCCGAACTCGAAGGCGGGACCGCCAACGGCGCCGGCGGGGCTGATCCCGAGGCCTCAGCCGACGCCGGGGCGAGCGGCGCCGCCCAGCTCGACGACATCGTCGTGCGGATGGCCGCGGCGGCCGAGGCCGCCGGCGGTGTCCTTTGCGCTTTTCGGGGTCCCGGCGGCGAATGGATCCGCTTCCCCCATTCGCCGGCCGCCGAGGACCTCGACCGCTCGTTGAGCGAGGCCGTGGACGTCGAGGGTGGATTCCAGATCGTGCTGCCGGGCACGGCCTGGGCCCGTGGGTTCGACATGGGCCCGGGGCCGGCACGGGTGGGCCGGGCGGTGGCGGTCGTGACCGCGGACGGGGAGCCGACGAAGCAGAAGCGCCAGCTGCTTCGTCTCTTGTTCACCGCCCTGCGCTCCGAATTGGCCAAGAAAGCCTCGCAGGACCTCGCTTCACGGCGGCGCATCCCCTGGGGCACCGACGACAGGGCCCCGACGCTGCGCGCCGTACGTGAGATCCAGCGCCTACTGCTCGAGCCGCTCGCGGAGGGCCGTGGCATCGCCGGGGTGGCCTCGGTGCTCGCTCGACTGGCGGGATCTCCCGTGCTCGTCGTGGACGCCCGCGGTGACGAGCTGGCCGTGGTCCGCCGCGGGGACGCCCCGGCGCCATTGCCCCCCGTAGACGTCGGCCGCATCGAGGCCGCCGGGGCCCCGACCGCGGTCGTCGGGGGCTGGCTCGTCTGCCCCGTGCGCATCCGAGACCATCTCGTCGCGGCGGTGTGCGTGCTGGTCGGCGACGACGGAGATGAATTGCGCGCCGTCGACGTCCTCGCCGCGGAGGCAGCCGGCGATGCGGTGGCCATCGGCATCGCCAGCGGGACCAAGGGAGCGGACCGGACCGACGAGGACAACTGGCACGTGCTGTGCGACGCGCTCATCGCCGGGAAAGCCGAGGTGGCTTGTGACGTCGCCGAGGCCCTCGGCTATCCGCTCGAGCGGGCGCGGTGTGTCGCCCTGGTCGAGGGGGCGTCCTACCGTCCCCACCTCGTCGAGAGCGTGCGCCGCGGGGCCCGGTCACTGCACCTCTTCCCGGTCGTCTCCAACAAGGACGGCCGCGTCGCGCTCGTTGCGCCGCACGACGTCGACTGGGCGCGGCTCCACGGCTCGGTCCTCGATGCCAACGCCGGCCGGCCCTGCCGGATCGGCGTCGGCTCCGATGCCGCGTCGATCGACGAGCTGAAGCGGTCGTTCCACGACGCCGACGTGGCCCTGCGCGTCTCGGGGATGCTCAAGCTCCAACCGGTCATCCGCTACGACGATCTCGGCGTGTACGCCCTGGTGGCCTCGTCGTCGGACCCCCACGCGATCGAGGCCTTCGTCGCCCGGTGGATCGAGCCGCTGGTCGAGTACGACCGCCACGGCCGGATGGACTTGGTCCACACGTTGGCCAGCTACCTGGAGAACGGGGGCGCCCTCGACAAGACCGCCGAGTCCCTGTGCGTGCACCGCAGCACGCTCAAGTACCGGCTCCGGCGCATACGCGAGATCGGACGGCTCGATCTCGACGACCCCGACGTCCGGTTCAACCTCCAGTTCGCGACCCGGGCCCGGGCGACGCTCGGCGCGCTCCGCCACGGCGGGTCCGAGGACGACGCACCGCCCGTCGCGGAGCCCCAACCGGGGAGCGTCACGTGACCCCCCGGCCCGCCTACGACATCGTCGTCGTCGCCGCCTCCGCGGGCGGCATCGCCGCCCTCGGGGTGGTGCTGGGCGCGCTGCCCTAGGACTTCCCGGCCGCCGTGGTCATCGTCCAGCACCTCGACCCCCGTCATCGCAGTCTCATCGATGACATCCTCAGCCGGCGCACGCGCCTGCCCGTGCGACAGGTGGCGGCCGGGGATCACGTGGAGCCGGGGACCGTCTACGTCGCCCCGCCCGACCGCCACCTCCTCTGAGCGCCGACGGGTCGTTCACGCTGTCGCAGGCCGAGTTGGTCCACTTCGTCCGACCCTCCGCCGACCTGCTCTTCGAGTCGGCCGCCGGGAGCTACGGTGACCGGGTCATCGGCGTGGTGCTGACCGGGACGGGGAGCGACGGGTCGATGGGGGTCGAAGCGGTCAAGAAGAGCGGCGGCACGGTCATCGTCCAGGACCGCGAGAGCTCGCAGTTCTTCGGCATGCCCGAGGCGGCGATTCGGACCGGTGCGGCCGACTTCGTGCTGTCGCTGGAGGAGATCGGACCGGCGCTGGTGACCTTGGTGACCGAAGGCCGGCCGTGAACCAGCCCGAGCCGGACCTGGCGTTCGAGGCGCTGCTCGAGTACCTCCGGGCTACCCGTGGGTTCGACTTCGCCAACTACAAGCGGTCGACGCTCATGCGCCGTGTCCAAAAGCGCATGGCCGAGGTGGGGATCGAGCGCTACGAGGACTACCAGGACCACCTCGAGGTGGACGTCAACGAGTTCGCCCACCTCTTCGACACCGTCCTGATCAACGTCACCAGCTTCTTCCGGGACAAGGAGGCGTGGAACTATCTCTCCTCGTCCGTCATCCCCAAGGTCATCGAGCCGGGCCGCCAACTCCGGGTCTGGAGCGCGGGGTGCGCGACGGGCGAGGAGGCCTACACGCTGGCGATGGTCCTGGCCCAGGCGCTCGGGCCGCGGCGGTTCATCGACCGGGTCAAGATCTACGCCACCGACATCGACGAACGGGCGCTGGCCGTCGCCCGGCAGGGGACGTACGACGACCGGGCGCTCGCTCCCGTGCCCGAGGAGCTGCGGGAGCGCTACTTCGAGCGCACGACCGGCGACCACTTCGTGTTCCGCTCCGACCTGCGCCGGAGGATCATCTTCGGGCGCAACGACCTCACCCGGGACGCCCCCATCTCGCGCCTGGACCTCCTCGTGTGCCGCAACACGCTCATGTACCTCAACGCCGAGGCCCAGGAAGGTGTGGTCCGGCGGTTCCACTTCGCCTTGAAACCCGAGGGTTTCGTCTTCCTCGGCCGGGCGGAGACGCTGCTCAGCCACGCCCGGCTCTTCGTCCCGGTGAGTATCAAGAGCCGCGTCTTCATGAAGGCGCCCGACACCAACGGGCGTGACGCGGTGCGGCCGGCCGACGTCGAGATCCCGGTTCAGCACGGGGGGACCCTGCGCGACCAGGCGTTCGACATCGCACCGGTGGCCCAGATCGTGGTGAACGTCGACGGCGTGTTGGTGCTGGCCAACGACCAGGCCAGGGCGCTCTTCGGCATCCGCGCCCGGGACGTCGGGCGCCCGCTGCAAGACCTGGAGATCTCCTACCGGCCGCTCGACCTGCGCTCGCGCATCGAACAGGCCTACAGCGAGCGCCGGGGGGTGCACGTGCGCGAGGTCGAGCGCGCCTTCAACGAGGCCGAGAGCCAATTCCTCGACGTGGCCGTGGTCCCCGTCACGGGGCCGGAGAACGGCCCGGTCGGCGTGTCGGTGACCTTCACCGATGTCACCCGCTACGAGAAGCTCCAGCAGGATCTGACCCGCACCACCAAGGAACTCGAGACGGCCTACGAGGAGCTCCAGTCGGCCAACGAGGAGCTCGAGACCAGCAACGAGGAGCTGCAGTCGACGGTGGAGGAGCTCGAGACCACCAACGAGGAGCTGCAGTCGGCCAACGAGGAGCTCGAGACGATCAACGAAGAGCTCCAAGCCACCAACGAGGAGCTCGAGGCCACCAACGAGGAGCTGCGCTCGCGCACCACCGAGTTCGACCTCGAGAACATGTTCCTGACCTCGATCGTGGGGAGCACCGCGCCCGCCGTCGTCGTCGTGGGCGAGGACGGCTTCGTCCGCCTGTGGAACCGGTCGGCCGAGGAGATGTGGGGGCTGCGGGCCGAGGAGGCCGTGTCGCACTCCTTCTTCGCCCTGGAGTTCGGGCTGCCCCGCGGCGAGCCCGTGCGCGAGCTGATCTCCCGGTGCATCGAGGGAAGATCCCGGCGCGAGGAGCTTGTCCTGGACGCCATCGACCGGCGCGGACGCCAGATCAGGGTGCACCTGACCGTCACGCCGCTCCGCGACCACGAAGAGGGCGGTGGTGCGGTGGTCCTCATGGACACAGGGCCGGGCGCATGAGTGGGCAGGCGAGGTCCACCGACGTCGGCAGCGACGACAGGGGCGGCCCCCGGCACCAGAATCCCTACGCCGGGGTCGACCCCTCCACCGCGGCGACCAGGTCGCGCGGGTCGTAGGGCTTGCGCAGGTAGGCGCGCACCTTGGTGCCCAGGCGCTCGCGGACGGGCGGGTCGACCGGATCGGCCGAGACGATCACCGCCACGGGGGGTTCCTCGAGCATCTCCAGGAGCTCGAGCCCGCCCAGGCGCGGCATCCTGACGTCGAGGACCATGACGTCGACGACGAGCTCTTCGAGGACACGGGCCGCATCACGCCCGTCGGCCACCGCGGCCACCGCGAACCCGCTGGCGCGCAGGATGCCGGCCATCGAGTCGCGCACGTCGGCTTCGTCGTCGACGACCAGGACGAACGCGCGGACGTCGCTGCGCAGCGGTCCCGGGTGGCGGGTGCCGGCTGCCTCGGCCGGAGCGGGACAGTCGGTGCCCGCGTCGGCGGCGATCGCCGCGTCGACCAGGGAGCGCACGGCAGGGTCGGTGCGATCGTCCTCGCCCAGGGAACCTGCCGCCACCGGCGCGCCGGCACCGTCGTAGGTCATCGGGGGATTCCCCTTCCCGCTCCAGGTCGACCGCCCTCGGCGCGGCCTCCCCACACAGAGAGGCGACTGTATCCACGCCGGTACGGGCCGTCACCGTCCATCACGGCTCGTTCGCGGTCGGGGGGTCGTCCCCTCGGGACGAAGGGACAGGGCGTGCTTCGTCCTGCCAACGGGCGCGCACGTGCCTGGCGGCGTCGCATGGCGCGGCCCGAGGCGGGGGTGGGCGGCCGACGGAGCCCGCACTTCCGCGTTGCCCACAGCCCGTGAGCGCTCCGGGCAGGGTCACCCACCGGGCGTGCCGCGGTGGGTAATGTGCCCCCTGGACCTTGGCGGAGGCCGAAGTATGCGCAGGCCAACGGCCAATTGCGACCCCAAGGCAGGTCGACGTAGCCCGGTGCCAGTTGACGGCAATTTGGGTTTTCGTAGGGAGCGAGTTGACGTTGGATCGTCACGCTGAGCGACATACGCCACTAGGGCGGAGCGGTGTCCCGAAAAAAGGAGTGGGTCAGGTATGAGACGAGGACTGAGATCGTCCGGGTTGTTTGCCCGGGCACGGACGTACATCGGGGCGGGAGTCCTGGTCGCAGGTGTGGTCAGCCTGCCGCTGGCACTCGGCGCGACTCCCGCCGGTGCGGTTGAATCACTGCCGACGGGGGGCACCCTCACGCCGGCGGTGCTGTGTCACCCGCACGACGACATTTCGGCCGGGGTGATCGCCAACGGCGGAGAGGGCGACAACCTCTGCGGCACCATCACGGTCACCAAGACCGACAGCTGGACTGGTAAGGCGCTTGCCGGCGCCACCTTCACCCTGTACTGGGGCCCGTGTGACAAGAACGGCAAGCCGGTCGGGCCCGCGGTGGACAGCCCGAGCACGCTGACCAACCCGGTGACCACCGACAGCACCGGGACGGCGACGTTCTCGCCTGTGTACTTCCAGTGGTGGGGCGGCAAGGAGTACTGCGTCGTCGAGACGGGTGTTCCCGCCGGCTACACCGGTGCGGCAGCCGGGCAGACGGTGACGGTCTACGGCCACTACCACACCTACGTGAACGACAAGCGGACCGAGACCTGCACCGCTCCCACGAAGGATGACGGCGACCACAGCGCAACCGCGGACAACGGTGAGACGCTGCCGAACATCTGCGTGACGGCGGCGAGCTTCAAGAACGACCCGATCCCCGTGACGCTGACCGTCCACAAGTACGGGTCGACCCCCACCGGGAACGTGCCCCTGTCGGGTGCTGGCTTCACGTTGGAGCAGGGCGGCGCGGCCGCTTCGGCCAACGTGAACGGGTCGCCGTCCTGCGTCACCGACGGCACCGGCACCTGCACCATCTCGAACATCGAGGTGGCGGGTAGCTACTCGCTGGTGGAGACGGCTCCGCCTGGCGCCACCTGGACCGTTGCACCGCCCACGCCGCTCACCATCGTGCTGGGCGAGAACCAGGTGGCAACCGTGGTGGACGCCGCGGTGACGGTCACCACGGCCCCGTCGACGGCCGCCTCGGGTGGCGCGACGACCGCCGCGGTGACGGGCGCCACCACCGTCCACACCGGTGAGGCCTTTGCCGGCTCCCGGCCGTACGTCCTCGGTGCGCTCGCCCTCGGCGGGTCGCTCCTCGGCCTCGGCCTGGTCCGCCGTCGCAACCTCCGGAAGGTGGATGCCTGATTGACCTCGGCCCCCCGGCACGGGTCCGCCCGTGCCGGGGGTGAGCCGGTCACCCGCTTCTGGGTCCCTTGACGGGGGCCCGTGGGGTGCTCCACACGACCCGCGTCCGCCTTTCGGGGGGGCGCGGGTCGTGGCGCGTCCGAGATCGTCGACGGTGGTGGGCTGATCGGTCCTCCGAGCAACGACTGGTCGGTCCTCTACGACGACGGCCGATCCTCGACGGAGACCTCTTCCAGAAGAACCCGCTCGGCCGCCGTGCGGATGCGTCGCGCGAAGTGCGGGAACTGCCTCACCGAGCCTTGCGCCGGGAGAGGCCTTGCGCGCTCCATCCCGCACATCATGCCCTGGCGCCCTCCTGGTGCCCTCCTGGCGGTCTCCCACGCTCGGCGGGGCCGCCCGTCGACGCCGTCGGGATCCACGAGGCCGACGACCGGTACCTGGCCGTGATCCCGGGGACCGAGGTGGACCGAGGCTCGGTGTCCGTCAAACTCCGGTGCCTCTGCGGGCCGCTTCCGAGACGACGTCAAGGAACCGAAGCGGGGCGACCGGTTTGCGGAGGCAAGAGAAGATCTTGCTCCCGCCGTGCCGCCGCACCTGCGCCTCGGTGACGTACTCAAAAGCCGAGTACACCACGATCACCGGCGAGTGTGGGCCGAGGTTGTCGAGGAGCCACAGCCCGTCACCCGGTCCCATGGCGAGGTCGAGCACGAGCACGTCCACGTGGTGGCGGTCGAGCAGCGCACGCGCCTCTCGTCCATTGCTCGCAGCAAGGACCCTGTGCCCTTCGGTTTCGAGAAGGGCCTGAAGTGTCGTGCGCACGTCATCGTCGTCGTCCACCACTAACACCGAGGTGACCAGTGCGGGCGTCCGAGCACCCTCGGGATCGGATGCTGGGCGGGGCGTGGAATCGGGAGGGCCGGGACGATCGACCTCGTCGCCATCTCCCCAGCGATCGCGTGCCGGTCTGAGAACAAGTGCTAGCGACAAGGTCCCCCCCTCTGTCGCCCCAACCCTCGTGGAAAGGTTAGCAACCGGAAGCCCATCACGCCTGGGCGGAGCTCTCCCGGCCTCACTCCACGCCGCTGCGGCCAACGCGTCGGTACGATCCCTGGTATGGCCGCATGGCACGAGCTTCGTGGCATCGTGTGGCGTGAGGGCGACAAGGCGACGATCGCCTACGGGGACGGCACCTTCCTGGAGGTCGTGGTGGCCCTGGGCACCGTCCAGGAGGTCGCGACGGCGGCCGGCCTTGTGCGGGTTCACAGTGCCGATGGGACCGCGCGGTGGGCCCGGCCGGGTACCGATCGACCGGTCGACCGAATCACCGTCGTGCGCAGCGCGTACGAGAGGTTCAACGCGGGAGACATCGAAGGCGTGCTCGAGTTGGTCGACCCCGATGTGGAGTGGCCCGACGCCATCCGCAATTCGACGCTCCATGGGCGAGAAGCCCTCCGTGCCTATTGGTCTAGCCAGTTCGACGTGGCGACCCCGACGGCTCGCGCCCAGGATCTCGTCGAGGTCGGCGACTGTGTCATTGCCGTGGCCTTCCAAGAGGTCTACGACCTGGACAGCGGTGCGCCCCTAGGTCCCCCTGTCGCGGTATCCCACCGCTTCCACTTTCGCGGCAGCCAGATCGTCAGGATGGAGTTGACGGCGCTCGACGAGGTCCCCGAGTCCATCCGGGCGCGGTTTCGGAACGCGCTGCGATACGGAACCGATCGTGGACCTTGATGTGACGAATACAGGTGTTACTCGGATCGCCAGCGTCGGTACAGCTCGGTGAGGTCCGCTTTTGCCCGCGGGCTCAGGTCGTCGGGCTCGATCTCACCGGTCAGCTCGATGGTCATCTTGATCTGCTCCAGATAGCCAGTGCAGTTCGGGCACGCACGGAGATGCCTCTCGAAGCGGCGGCGATCGCGTCGTGAAAGCGCCCCTTCGAGATAGTCGGTGACCAGCTCGACCGCCTGCTGGCACACGATGTCCCTGCGTCGCAACGACAGCACGCTCAGACCTTACGCAACTCGGCTTCGAGGATCTCGCGCAGGCGACTCCGGCCCCGGTGCAACAAGATCCGCTGGTTGCCGCCGCTAATGCCGAGCACGGCGCATACCTCGTCGCTCGAGAGCCCCTCGAGGTCGCGGAGCACGACCACCTCGCGCTGGCGGGGAGGAAGGGCGTCGAGGCCGGACTTGAGGATCGGCGCCCAGGTGGCGGCCTCGAGGCGGTCGTCGCTTTCCTCGGTCCACCGATCGAGAGGATCGGCCCATTGGCCCTGGGCGTCGAAGCGCAGCGGGTCGACGGCGTGCAGCGACTCGAACGGGGTGTGCTCGTGCTCCCGGGGGCAGGCCGAACGTGCCCGATTGGCGAGGATCCGATACAACCAGGTCTTGAACGAGGCGCGGCCTTCGAACCGCTCGATGCCGCGGACGACACCCATCCAGGTGTCCTGAACTACCTCTTCAGCCACGGCCTGGGTAGGGACCATGGAACGAGCCAGGCGCAGCATGGGCTGTTGGTAGCGGGCCACCAGCATCACGAACGCCTCTTCGTCGCCCGCGCGCAAGCGCGACAGCAACTCAACATCGTCGTCCACAGCCCGAAGCGTAGGCGGGAAAGCCCCGTTCGGGGCCGCGTGGGGCGCTCGCTACGTTCCTCGCAGGGACCAACTTCCTGGACATGCCCCTTCCGTCCGCACTGTCTCGGGATTCGTTACGGAAGGCGTCCCGAGCGCGGCTCCCGTGGATGCGGTGTAACGCACCGCACCGTGCTCGGGACTGTGTTCGGTGGCAATACCCGTCGCGCAAAGGAGACACGATGAGGAGAATCATCCGACTGGCCGTGGGGGCCGGTGCCGTCCTGGGGCTCTCTGCCTGGGTCGCACCGGTCGCGGCTGGAGCCGAAGGGCTTGCAGAGCCGCATTTCGGGGGCGACCACGTCGTCTTCGTCCAGACCGACAACACCGCCGGCAACCAGGTCGTCGCCTACGACCGCGCCGATGACGGCAGCCTCAGCCTGGCCGACACCTACAACACCGGCGGACTGGGCGGGCAGCTCAACGGCTCGGTGGTCGACCACCTGGCCTCCCAGGGTTCGCTCACCTACGACCGGGACCACGCCCTGCTCTACGCCGTGAACGCCGGTAGTAACACCGTGTCGGTCTTCTCGGTCCGCGGCGACCAGCTCACGCTTCGCCAGGTGCTCAGCTCCGGTGGCACGTTCCCCGTCAGCGTGGCGGTCCACGGCAACCTGGTCTACGTCTTGAACGCCGAGAACGGCGGGAGCGTCCAGGGATATGTCGCCTTCGCCGGACGCCTGTTCCCGATTCCGGGCTCGAACCGACCTTTGGGGCTCAACCCCTTGGCAACGCCCCAGTTCGTCAACACGCCCGGCCAGGTCGCCTTCTCGCCCGACGGCTCCCAGTTGATCGTGACGACCAAGGCCAACGGCAGCGACATCGATGTCTTCAGGGTCGGCTTCTTCGGTTACCTGTCGTCCGCACCGGTGGTCAACGTCGAGCCAGGTACGGTCCCCTTCGCCATTTCGTTCGACGGCGCCGGCCACCTCGTCATCGCTAACGCCGGGAACGACTCATTGGCCACCTTCACGCTCAGTCCAAATGGGACCGTGTCCCTCATCGATTCGGTGGGAACAGGCCAGGCGGCGACGTGCTGGGTCGCCCAGGCGCAGGGGTACTTCTACGCGTCCAATGCCGGGAGCGCGACCGTGAGCGGATATGAGGAGGCCCCCAATGGCCAGCTCACCCTCCTTGCGCCGACGACAGCCACTGACCCCGGAACGGTCGACGCCTCCGCCTCGGTTGGCGGACAGTTCCTCTATGTCCAGACCGGAGGCAATGGGATCGTCGATGGGTTCCAGGTCAACGCCAACGGATCGTTGGCCGGGATCGGATCCGTGACCGTGGCCGGTGCGGTGGGGGGCGAGGGCATCGTCGCCTTCTGATGGCTCCACGCGAGCGACGGCGCCCTTGACCTCAGGGTGCCGTCGCTCGCGCCCCTGCGGCACGTCGGCTCTTATGGTGCGGTTCGGACGACGGGTCGTTGGCGCAAAGTTGAGAGCCCTGTGACCCGGGGTTGATTCCTTTGACCCACCATTGCCTCAGCAGAGCCGGTCAGGCGTCCTGACGGACGGGGGCAGGGACATCGTGTATCTGGAGAGAGCAGTCAGAGGCTGGAACCGGAAAGCCAAGAGCCATGCGCCTGTGATCCTCGGGTGGGTCGGGGACCCGCCCGCGAAGCTTGTCGTCGTGACTCCTCCGATGCCCGAAGACCGAGTGGTGCCGTCAACGACGGCAGGACCATGGAGGCCTAGCTCCGCACCGCGGGCCTAACGCCACCCCAGCGGCGATTTGGGTCGACCGGCACATCCAGGGTGCCACATCCCGATACACGATCCAGCCGGGAATTGCGATCATGCGTACTGGTCGAGCTTCTCGGTTACTGGGTTACCCTGCGGTGGTGAGATACGACATCGTCATTGTCGGTGGTGGCTCTGCCGGCTGCGTTCTCGCCAACAGGCTGAGTGAGGACCGCAATCGGACCGTGCTGCTCGTCGAGGCCGGGCCTGATCACCGCGATGTCGGCATGCTGCCGCGCGATGTCCTCGACTCGTCCGAGCCCACCGTCGATCACGATTGGGGCTACACGGCCGACGCGGAGTTTGGCCGGGGGATCCAGCTGCCGCGAGCGCGAATCATGGGCGGGTGCTCGGCCACCAACGCATGCTTCGCATTGCGGGGCGCGCCCGCCGACTACGACGGCTGGGAGGCGTTGGGCAATCCAGGCTGGAGCTTCGTCGACGTCCTCGACGACTTCCGCCGGCTCGAGAGCGACGAGGACTTCCAGGACCAGTGGCACGGTTCGAATGGCGCGATTCCAATTCGCCGTCACCCACCCAGCGAGCTGAACCGCGCCCAAGCGGCGTTCCTCGATGGAGCCGTCGGCTCGGGTCATCGTTATGTCGAGGACCACAATCGACCGGGTGCGATCGGTGCCGGCCCGACACCACGCAATGCCCGCGAGGGGATGCGGATGAGCACCGCGGTCACCTACCTCGCCCAGGCCCGGGCACGCCCGAACCTGACCCTCTGTCCGGAGACCGTCGTTTCACAGGTGGCGTGCTCGGGATCGCGTGCGACGGGGATCCGTCTCCTCGACGGAACGGTTGTCGAGGCGGACCGAGTCGTCCTCGCCGCTGGAACCTACGCCAGCCCCATGATCCTTGCGCGCTCGGGCATCGGCCGGGCCGACGAGCTACGTGCGCTCGGGATCACACCCGTGGTGGATCTCCCCGGTGTCGGAAGGAACCTCAGCGACCACCCGTTGCTCTCCGTCGACCTTCCGACTCGCCCGTCTCCGGGCCCGAGCCGCTTCCAAGCTCATGTCAGCTTCCATTCCCACTCGGCGGACCTCGCCGGACCTCCCGACCTGCTGCTGTTCTGTGCGGGCCCGTTCGACGTCGGGTCGGACCAGAGCCCGAGCGGCGCCGTGTTCGGCATCGTGGCCGGCCTCATGGCACCCCGATCACGTGGCTGGGTTCGCCTGGCTTCCGCCGATCCGAGCGACCCACCCCGAATCCATCCCGCCCACCTCGAGGATGCCGATGACCTCAAGTGCATGCTCGACGCCTTCGCGGAAGTACGCCGACTCGCACAGAGCCAACCCGTCGCCGCGATCACGGCCGGCCCCGAGCTCTCACCTGGACCGTCAGTGACGACCGACGACCGCGCCGCGCTCGCGGAGTGGGTCCGCAACGCCGTGTCGACCTACCACCATCCTGTGGGCACCTGCGCCATGGGTCCAGATCCCGACCACGGCGCGGTCACCGACGCACGTGGTTCGGTGTACGGCATTGACGGTCTCACGATCACCGACGCCTCGGTCATGCCGACCATCCCAACCGCGACCACCAACCTGCCGACCATCATGCTGGCCGAACACATCGCACGGTGGCTCCGAGGCGCGTAACGGCGCGGGGGAGCGCATAAGACCTGGCACTAAGCAACGACCCCAAGGCGCGAGACGAGTCGCAATCGCCGGGAGGCGCGCCCACCTGGGATGCAGGCCAAGGCCAGGTCGGAGAGCTGAAATCGCTCCGGCCGCGCATTGCCAATCGGGTAGCCGTATGGCCTTCGCTACGCTCCGGGCTCACGCGTCCTGCGACAAGGATTGGACGGGAGGGTGATGCCACCGACCTTCATACTCATCCTCGCGGGAGCCATCACCTTGAGCCTGATTCTCGTGGTGATCGACCTGGCCACCAGGAGACGGCGCCGACGGAAGATCGAGGGTGTCCGTGCAGCAGAGTACGCCGCGGAGAGGGAGCCCATTCCCGGGCTGGCGCAGGTCGCCCTGGAGGATGGCTGGCAGGGACCGTTGGCCGACCCCGTCCTGACGCCAGGTCTCCCCTTCGGCGGCGTCTTGCCGGCGAACCACCCGCTGGCCGGGCGCCTGTCGCCTGACCAACTGCGAGCGAGGGCCCAGCCGGTGAGCGTCGGCCCGTATGCCGGGAACCTCACCTGCCGGCTTCACTCGACTCTCAGCTCGGACAAGCGGGTCCGGGGCGCCTTCCGCGACTTCGACGTCGAGAACGCCACCTCCGGGCCGACCTATGTCCCGGGCCGCGCGCCGAGGTTCACGCATTGCTACCGGGCCGAGGTCGACGGCGCCGAGGTCGTCGTGGGCAACTGCTACATGTCGCTACCGATCAACTCGGGCACCGTGTACGGGGGCCCGACGCCCGACCTGGCCTACATCGGCTCGGCCTTCTGCGCGGTCAGCCTGTCCAGTGCCGGCACCGGCCGCGTGCAGATCGTCCCGGAGGAGAGGTCCTTGTTCGGCCACGGGCCCAAGAGCGGCTTCGCCGAGCTGGACGACGGCTACTGCACGATTGCCCAGCACCCCAAACGCTCGCGCTCCAAGGTCCTGCGGGGGATGCAGGAACTCGTGCCCGACCAATCCGGACCTCTCGGCCCGGCGCTGGCCGCGTTCATCGCCGGGCGCGACGGATGGGCGTTCACCGTGGACGGCGGCCTGCTGATGTGCGCCACCTTGCAGCCACTCGAGAGCGGCGAAGACGCGCGCCGGCTCGTCGCCGCTGCCACGCGGGCCGCGCAGTTGGTCGGCACCTGAGCGCAGCCGCTGCTGGCCGCGTCGCGCCTC
>DASPTT010000120.1:0-5344 GCA_035623275.1 Acidimicrobiales bacterium | reverse complement strand
TCGCGATAAATCGCGCGTTCTCCTCCCAACGACCGTCCGCAATGTCAACGTACCTCGGCTCCTGAACAAGGGTCGCAGCAATCAACGAACTCCCATCGAAGTGAGGCCACCGTGGTCGAGTGTCATCTGGGGGGGTTGTCCCGACTGCAATGAAGGACATTGCATTGCTGTCATCGAGTTGGCGAACGAACCATGGGCCTGGGGTTGCGCGCTCGGCCAACGACTCAAGCGCAGATAATTCGTCATCAGATAGATCGTCCATGGCGTTGTCTGTCTTTCCGCATTGCTAGGGCGAATAGAGTTCTGAACGTCGTCCAGTTGCTTGGAGAAATCCATAGAGTTGCTTATCGGCTGTCAGAAGGGGAACACCGCTTTGGATCGCAGATGATGCGATCAAGGCATCAGCAAGCGAGAGAGACCGTCCCATCTGGTTTGCCTCCAGCACTAGCGATTGCGCCTGACTAATTGAACCGGGCGGTCCGATCGTTCCTCCAAGCGAGTGAACCCATACGGTGGCAGCGCTGATGTTGCCTCCTCCGGCACCGAACTCAACTAGTGCGGTCGGGGATACCTCGGGCGTCCGACCTGAGAGGGCAGTCGTGACTGCGGTCATCTGGCCATGCTCCAACGCATAGATGAGGATGTTTGTATCCAGCGAGATCGACCCGCTGAGCCGAGGCGAACACTGAGCCGTCGTTCCATTTGAGAAGAAATTGGAGGCCGCTCGACCGCCACTAGCTATTGCATGGCCAACATCCTTAGCCGCTCGAATCACGTCGGCGAACGGATTCCAACCCCAAAGGCCCAACGGGTCGGCCTCATTCACAGGGTTGCCGTCGACGTAAGCGTAAGGTTCACCAGTCGACGCAACCGCTGGATCGGCGCTCAGGAATTGAGACGTCGAGGGGTCGTAGTAGCGGTGTACTCCGCACCTAGGCCGTTCGAGCAGGTCAAGCGTCATCCCGGGGGCACGATAACCGCAGATCCCGGTCGCTTCGTGTATCCGGCTGGACCGGGCGCAACGTGCCGATGCAGCGCACCTGGACCAGCCGGCCACGCGCCCGCAAACATCGGACCTGAGCGATCCCGGATGCCTTCAGGCGCCTGACCTGGCCGGGCGGGGTATACCCAGGTAGCGCAACCCCGGCATGTTCGAGCGGTCGATGCAGACGGGGTCTCGCACGGTGCCCCGGCATTATCGAGCAGTCACCGAAGCTGCGTTGGAGCGTGGCTCCGAACCCCCAACACCGATTCGGTGCCCTATCCGTGTCCGCCGTCGCTCGGGTCAGCCGGTGCAGCGGTCCGGATACAGTGTGTCGAACGAGCCAGAACGCGGGCCATGGGCCCAGAGGCCGGGGTCCGAGGGTCCGTCGTACGCGAGGGGAGACGGCAGCCGATGGAATGTGACGGGCTCGCCGACAGGACCTCGCTCAGCCGCCGAAGCGTGCTTGGTGGCGGCCTGGCCCTGGGCTTGGGCGCGCTGCTGCAGGCGTGCGGGGGGAGCGCGACGATCAGCCGCTCCAGGGCCGTCAGTCCCGCTGGCAAAGATCTCGATGCTATCGAGCACGTGGTCTTCTTGATGATGGAAAACCGGTCGTTCGACCACTTCTTCGGCACCTACCCGGGCGCCAAGGGGTTCGACGACCATCCTCCCGAGAGCTTGGGGCCGTTCAGCCAAGCCTGGGCCAATGCGCCGGCGGACCACGTGCCGGCCGGGCAGCTCCTGCCTTACCGGCTCGACGCGGCGACCGTCTCGGCCCAATGCGCCGGCGACAATTCCAAGCCCGACCACGGGTGGATCTCCCAGCACGCCAGCTGGAACAACGGCGCCATGGACGGCTTCGTGGCGACGCACTCGGAGGCGGCGTTCGACGGTCCGGACCAAGGCCCGTTGGTCATGGCGTATATGACGCAAACAGAAGCCCCCTTTCGCTGGGCCTTGGCCAACGCCTATACGCTGTGCGACGCCTTCTACTGCTCGGTCTTGGGCCCGACGATGCCCAACCGGCTCTACTACCTGTCGGGCATGCTCGACCCCGACGGCACGAACGGCGGGCCGATCGTCTCCACCCCCACCATCGCCCAGGCCCCGGCCGCCGTCGGGAGCTGCGACTGGTTCACCGCGCCCGAGGCCCTGTCCGAGAAGCACATCAGCTGGAAGGTGTACCAGCCTGCGAACACGTCGGTGGGGTCGCTGGAGAAGATCAACCTGTACTTAGGCTTCAACGCGTTGCTCTACTTCAGCCAGTTCCTCAAGGAAGGGACCGACCTCTACAACCGGGCCTTCCTGCCCCAGTGGCCGGACGAGTTCCGGGCCGACATCCACAACGGCACTTTGCCCTCGGTGAGCTGGATTCTGCCCGCTGCGGTCGACTCCGACCACCCCTCGGCCGCCCCGAACAATGGAGAGTGGTTCATCGACCAGGTCCTCAGCGCGCTCGTCTCGGATCCCAAGGTCTGGGCCAAGACCGTCCTGTTCGTCTCCTACGACGAGAACGGCGGGTTCTTCGACCACGTCCCCCCGCCCGTGGCCCCCGCGGGCACGCCCGGCGAATCCCTGACCGCCGCCACCCTGCCTGCCGAGACCGGCGGGATACGGGGGCCCATCGGGCTCGGGTTCCGTGTCCCGGCGCTGGTCATCTCGCCGTTCTCACGCGGTGGCTCCGTGAACTCAGATGTCTTCGACCACACGTCCATGCTGCTCTTTCTGGAGAAGCGGTTCGGGATCTCCATCCCCAACATCAGCCAGTGGCGCCGATCGACGGTGGGAGACCTCACCACCACGCTCGACATCAACCGTCCCGACGCCAGCTCACCGAACCTCCCCCCCACCGCCATCAATACGGCCGCCCTCGATGCGACCTGTCCGGGCAATCAGAACATCGTCTCGTTGTTGGATCCGCCGCCGCCCCTCTCCATCCCGGCCACCCAGACCATGCCGACGCAGGCGCCCGCTGCGTCATAAGCGGACGCCAGGTCGGACGGTGGGCTCAAGTAGGCCAGTGCAGGTTGAACCCAGCCGGCATAGTGACGGAATTGACTCAAGAGTCGTTGGACCCCGTGGTCAGGCCGGAAGGGGACGCTGGTTCGCCGATTCGGCACCGTGAATCGGGGAGTATTGCAGGCAGTTGCATCTCGATATGTCAGAAGGATCGGGGACGCCCTCCTTCTCGCGCACAGCGCCCGTAACTGCTGATCCCGATCGCAACGTATATTCGCCTGGCCCGGGCTGTAAGTGCCGATCCTGCGGCCTCGGCCCTCGGGCCGGACCGCCCTCCTCTGACGGGCCGGAGCGTTACCGGGCGAAATCAGCCTCCGGGGCCTGCTCGGAACCCCTGCCAGGCCTGACCTGGACCCGGCAATACAGTGCGGTCTGGCAAAGGTGGGATCGGCCAAACTGGCCAAGTGAGCGAAGCCCTGAGAGACGAGCGGGTCCGGCACGGTCATTGCGGGGCGAAGGCGGCTGAAACGGGAAACGGGAGGCACGCTGCCCTCCCGTTTCATCCCAGACGTCCCCCCGGAGCCCTGGCTCCCCATCTGATCCGAGTGTGCGTTCGTCGAAGCCGCAAGTCCAGTACCGAGGAGTAACTGGGAGGGCTAAACGGCCAGGGGAACGGCCGCGCTGCGAACCTTTGCAAGCGCCGTCGCAAGCTGGGCGAGGATCGTCAGATCGTGTCCGGCGCTTTCTCGAGGAGACATCTCGTGGCTCATCCCTGGATTCCGTAGGCCGTGGCAAACGAACTCTTCAGCGCTTCGTCCACGAACTTGCGAACGACACTGGAGAAGAAGAACCCGACGTGGCCGCCACGATACGTGGCAAGAGGAGGCTGGCCCCAGTGCAACCAGAGCCTTCGAGCCTGGCCAAACGTCGACATCCGATCTGCGAGGCCCGAAAAGACATAGCGGTGCTCGAAGGGCACCTTGCACTCCATCGCCAACGGGGAGACGACACGGTGGGTGTCGTCGGCCGCTTGTCCCAAGACGCCGTAAGAATCCGCCAACTTCGCTATGTCGGGGGGGCTGTGGCGTCTGAAGAGCCCGGGTAGGTCTACCACCGGAACCCCCGCTATCACGCATGCCAGGTCGTCTTCGGTGGCGGCGACGAGTGCGGCGACGAGCCCGCCGAGCGAATAGCCGATCAATCCCACAGTCTGTGCCCCTTGGCTCTCTCGAACCCATCGGATGATCCGCCGCAGGTCCCAGGTGGCCTGGGCCATGCCGTGCATGCTGTCGACGAGATCGATGGTCATGAGGTCTTCGCCTCTGACCCGGCCAGAGGCCCGCGGCCCGTGTAGCGGCAGCACAGGGACGACGACGTTGATACCCAGACGGTGCAGATGCTGGGTCCGAAATGCCCGCAAGTCCATAAAGGCGTTCGTGCCCATGCCAAAGCCGTGGGCGCAGATGAGCCAGGACGGATGCTCTCGACCCGGGGTCCGAGACACAAGCGCGTGGACGGTGCGGTTGGCTTCGTGGCTCAACCACCTGCTGCGCCCCGGCTCCTCGGGATCGGGCTCCCACCCGCTTGTGAAGGTGATGTGCTCGTAACCAAGCCCGGCAGCATGCCCGTGGCTCGCGTGGAGGTCATCGGGCATCGGCGGCTTGCGGTGGTACTCAGTCGGCCTTTCGAGCCACCCGCGCTTCGAGAAGAGATCTCGGATGCCCGTCAGATCCTCCGCGGCCGGGGCATAGTCGGCCGGTCTCGGCAAGAGGTCCGGGTGACGGGAGAGGGAGATCATGACCTCGTCGAGGTATGCCTGCAGTGCCAGAAGCGGCGTCGGTCGGACGGGCACGACGGTGTCGTCCTCGCCGGCGCTCGCAGTCCGCCGATGGCCCCTGAGGAGGAACAACCCCACCCGGGGACCAGCTCTCAAAACGCCCCTGACCCGCGGATCACTCATCATGGTCCGCGTCGTGGAGTAGATGCGCGTCGCGAGACCCCACAGGGTGCGCAAGGCCAGCTGGGGCTCGCCGAGCTGACCCGACGGGCTCGTGGGATCCGAGGCCACCTCGGGTTCGGCATCGGACTGCTCTGAAGGTAGTGGGTCCGGCTCGGTTGGTACGACCCGGGCTCTTCCAGGAACCGCTGATGAACCTGACATTGGTGTCAGCGTACTCCGCGCCTCCGGCAGACGATCAGCTCGGCTTGGCGCCAGTGCGGCCTGCCCGGTATCTGGAAGCCCGTGCGGGTTGTGTATCGCGATGTCGCGTCCTGGAAGTGCCGGAGGATCGCACCCCGGTCGGGCGGTCACCATCCGCAAACGTCACCTCGGGCACGATCCCGGTCGCCTCTGGCCCTCCGACCTGGCCGGGAGGTGTATCTCCGGGGGCGCAGGACCCGGCA
>DASPTT010000119.1:0-2523 GCA_035623275.1 Acidimicrobiales bacterium | reverse complement strand
CCGCGCTGCAGCGCTACCGGGAGGCGCTGATCGAGTTCGACGAGCGCAGGTTCGTCCCGGTCGGCCGCCCGCAGCTCGACCTCCGCCCCGAGCCCGTCCTGCCCTCGACGGCACGGCGCACCGTTCTCTACGCCCCCACCTGGGAGGGCGAGAACGCCGCGAACAACTTCACCTCGGTCGACGTCCACGGCCCGGCCATCGCGGCCGCCGCGCTCGCGCTGCCGGACGTCCGCGTGGTCTACAAGCCGCACCCGCGGGTGGCGAGCAGTACGGACCCCGGCATGGCGGCGGCGCACCGGCGGATCGTCGGGCTGGTGGAGGAGGCCGCGCGCCGCGAGCCCGCCGCGGGCCACCGGGTCCTGATCGACGCCGACATCCTGGCTGTCTTCCGCGGTTGCAGCGTGCTGATCACCGACGTCTCCTCGGTCGGCCTGGACTTCCTCTATCTGCACGTCGACAAGCCGCTGTTCGTCGCCGACCGCCGCAACGACCGTGCCCGGCTGAACGCCGAGGCTCCGGTGAGCCGCTGCGCCGACGTCGTGGACGCCGCCACGGTCGGTTCGCTCACCGACACGCTCGCCGAGCGGCTGGCGCGGGACGCCTACCGCGTCGAGCGGGAGGCCATGCGCCGCTACTACTTCGGCGACCCGGCGCCCGGGGAGAGCACCGAGCGCTTCCTGGAGGCCGTCGAGGAAGCCCTGGCCGTGCGGCAGACGCGGGACCGGCGGCCCCCGGCCCCGTGGCCACAAGCCCCGTAGGCACATGACACGCCGTTCCACCACGGACCCACAACGAGAGGGTTGGCATGAGGGAGATCCAGATCATCATCCTGGCCGCAGGACTCGGCACGCGGCTTGGCCTGCCGCTGCCCAAGCCGCTCACCCCTCTCGCCGACGGCAGGAGCATCCTCCGCCACCAGCTGGACAACCTCCGCCAGACCTTCGCCGACGCCGCCCGGATCACCGTGGTGGTCGGCTTCCGCTACGACCTGATCGTGGGGGCCGCGCCGGAGGTCCGGTTCGTCTACAACGAGCGGTATGAGGAAACTAACACCGCGCGGAGCCTGCTGAAGGCCCTGCGCACCTCGCACTCCGGGGGCGTTCTGTGGCTCAATGGTGATGTGGTGTTCGACCCTGGCCTGCTGGAGCGGGCCCAGGCGCTGATCGAAAGTGATCGCACGTTCGCCTGCGTGAACACCGCTGCCGTCGGCGAGGAGGAGGTCAAGTACCGCACCGATGCCGACGGGTATCTGACAGAGCTCTCCAAGTCCGTCATCGATGGGCGCGGTGAGGCAGTGGGAATCAACTACGTGGCGTCCGCCGACAAGGCGGCGCTGATCGAGCACCTCGAGCGCTGCACCGACCAGGACTTCTTCGAACGCGGCATGGAATCCGCGATCAAGGAGGGCCGGCTGCGTGTTCAGGCGTTGGACATCTCGGATTGCTTCGCCGTTGACGTGGACTTCGCCGATGACCTCGAGCGTGCGAACATGGAGGTGAGCAGGACCGTCACGCCCGTCGCGTGACCCCGCCCCCGGGGGCCACCCGGGGAGGGTGCGGCACCAGGCCGTGACGGCGTGTTATGAACGGCAGCAGCGTCTGCCCGAACGGCTCCGAGCGGGTCTTCGGCCCCTCGCCCGCGATCCTCGGCCACCGGGGCTGCGGCCGAGGAACCGTCGACGGGCTCCTGGAGAACACCCTCGAATCGTTCCTCGCGGCAGTGCAGCACGGTGTCGACTGGCTCGAGGTGGACGTCCGCCGCACCTCCGACGACCTGCTGGTTGTGGCGCACAACCCGGCCGACGAGGACGGCGTCTTTTACGCCGACATCACTTTGCACGAGGCGTTCGACCGGGGCTCGCTGCGCCTGGAGGAGCTCCTCGAGGCGCTGCCCCCCGGGGTCGGCGTTGACTTCGACGTCAAGACCTCGATGGAGGACGCGACCCGCGAGCGCGCCCGCACCACCATGGGACGGCTGGCCCCTCTCGTGGTGCGGGAGAGCCGCAGGCGGCCGGTGCTGGTGACCTCGTTCGACCCCGGGGCGCTGGACATCGCCCGCGAGCTGGCCCCGGGCGTGCCGCGCGGTCTGCTCACCTGGCTCCGCTTCCCGATCGGGCAGGCAGTCGCGGCGGCTGGGCACCTGGACGTCCAGGTACTCGCCCCGCACTGGGGCTCGCTGCGCCCCAACCAGATCGAGCCGGAGGCGCTGCAACGCCCCCTCGAGTACGTCGTCGACCTGGTTCACCGCAGCGGGCGGGAGTTCCTCGCCTGGTGTCCGCCCCTGGAGTTCGCCCCCGAGCTGCTGGCCGCCGGGGTCGACGCCCTCTGCGTCAACGACGTCCCCGAAGCGCTGGCCTGCCTCTCCCCGAGGCCCGCACGGCCCTGACGGGGCCCCCGGTACGAGTTATCGCAGCGGCTGGTGGACCGCGCCAAGGCGGACGCCGAACGCGCCGGCTGCTCGACGATTTACTGGACGTGCTCGCCGGCCCCGCGATCCCGGACGACCACGCCGGGCGGATCGTGC
>DASPTT010000118.1:0-17635 GCA_035623275.1 Acidimicrobiales bacterium | reverse complement strand
GGGTCCCGCCGGATGGCCGGTCAGCCGCCGCACACGGGGACGATCTGGTACCCGGCGGCCTCGATGCCGCTGATGATCCCGGGCAACGCCGCGACCGTCTGCGAACGATCGCCACCGCCGTCGTGCAGCACGACGATGGCGCCGGGGTGCAGCGCGCCCAGCACCCGTCCGGTGATGACGGATGCCGGCGGGCGGAGGTAGTCGGAAGGGTCCACGTCCCAGGACAGCTCGGCGAGCCCGCGCGCAGCGAGCTGTGCGACGACGGTGGCGTCGGTGCGACCGGAGGGCGGACGAAGGCAGCGCACCGGGTGGCCCGTCACCCCCTGCAACAGCACGTCGGTCTGGTCCACCTGGGCCGGCCAGGCGGCCGGTGCGATAGCGGTCAGATCGACGTGGTTCCAGGTGTGGTTGACCAGGGCCATGCCGTCGGCGACCTCTTGGCGCAGAAGGTCAGGCTCGCTCGCGCCGTGCACGCCGATGATCTCGAAGCTGGCGGCCACGCGGTCGGCGACGAGGATGCCGAGCACCTGGGGCGTGTAGACGGGCGACGGCCCGTCGTCGAAGGTCAGGGCCACCACGCGGCGGCCGGGGCCGTAGGGAGATCCGGGCGCGGTGTCGAGGTTCCTCACCACGGTGCCCGGCACCACCCAGTCGACCTGCGCCGCCGTCACCGGCCGTAGCGCCGTGCCGAGGGCGAGCACACGGTCGGACAACGCCGAGCGGGCACTCGCCGCCGACCCCGCAGGACGGACCACCGGATGGGCAGCGGGAGCGGGAGCGGGAGCGGGGGCGGGGGCTCCAGAGGTGGTCGCGGCGACGACGACCACCGCCAGGCAGAGGACCACGGCCAGGACGGCGCCCAGGCCGCGAGCCGAGCCCGCGCTAGGAGACGTCGAGTCCGACCCTGATCGCGGCCAGTCGGTCGCGTCGCGCGCGCAGGCCGGCCCGGAACTCCGCGTTGTCGGTCGCCGCGATCTCATGGCTGAGCTCGCGCAGCGCCGCGTCCAGCAGGACCGCCAGCTCTTCGGCTTGCTCCTGCGTGAGCGTCAGTTCCATCGGCCCCCACCATCGTCTCCTCTTGGACCACGATGAACCGGCGTGCCAGGGACGGACAGGGGCTTACGGCCCACCTCCGGCCCGGCGCACGTCCTCCACGAACGCGGCCAGTCGGTCGTAGTGCGAGCCGGGCCAGTAGACCCGCCCGCACCCGCCGCAGCGCCGGAAGTCGTGCTGCTCGCGTCGGATGCGCGGCGGGAGGAGTGCGGCGACCTCGTCCTCGGACACCGGAGCGAGCAGGCCGTTGCACTCGAGGCAGCGGGCAAAGGGCACCGCGGCGTCGAAGAGGTCGAAGCGCCGCAGCACCTCGACGACCTGGCCGAGGCGATCGGTCCCCCGCACCAGGTACCCGCGCGTGACCACGGCGCGCTTGAGGAGCCCGCGATCGCGGGTCAGCAGGACCCGCCCCTGCGTCACCGAGACGCGGGCCAGCTCGTCGTCCGTGGCGTCGTTGCGCCAGATCACGTCGAAGCCCAGCAGCCGCAGGTCCCGGGCCAGGCGCCCGAGATGGACGTCGAGCACGAACCTCGTCCGTCGCAGCGGTCGCGGCCGCAGGAGCTGCAGCCCGCTGACGTCGATGCCCTCGAACGTGGGGTACAGGCTCACCCGGTCCCCGTCGGCCACCCGGTGGGCGAAGCCCACCGACGCCCCGTTCACCAGGATGACGTCGATCTCCGTGTGGGGCACGCCGAGCGACTCGGCCAGGTCCTTGACCGTGGTGCCCGCGGCCACCTCCACGGGGATCGGCCCACCGCGTCGATCCGGGGGGACGAGGTCGCCGAGCTCGGCGTAGAGGCGGACCTCGACTCGGCAGACCATCTCGAGCGCAGCGTACGCGTCCGCGTGGTGCGCCCCCGGACGAGCGGCGGGCCGGCGCCAGCGCCTGGCAGGATGAGGACGTGCGGGTCGCCCTCGTCGGCTACGGCCTGGCCGGCCGCTGGTTCCACCGCCCGCTCATCGCCGCCACGGCGGGTCTCGAGCTCACGACCGTCGTCACCGGCGACCCCGAGCGACAGGCCCAGGCACGCCTCGACGTCCCCGGCGCCCGGGTGCTCGATGCGCCCGACCGGTTGTGGGCCCTGGCGGACGAGCACGAGCTGGCCGTCATCGCCACCCCGACGGCGTCGCACGTGGCGCTGGCCTCCCGGGCCATCGCCGAGGGCCTCCCCGTCGTGGTCGAGAAGCCGCTGGCCCCCGGCGCTTCCGAGGCACAGGCGCTGGTGGAGGCGGCCACCGCAGCCGGGCTGGCCCTGATCCCGTTCCACAACCGGCGGTGGGACTCGGACCATCTCACCCTCCGTTCGCTGCTGGCCCGGGGCGCGCTCGGCGACGTCATGCGCTACGAGTCGCGCTTCGAGCGTTGGCGTCCCGACGCACGCCCTGAGTCGTGGCGCGAGACCCTGCCCCCGCAAGAGGGCGGCGGCGTGCTCTCCGACCTCGGCATCCACCTGGTCGACCAGGCCCGCGACCTCTTCGGCCCCGTGCGCGCCCTGTACGCGGAGGTCGAGGCACGCCGGGGCGGCGCCGACGACGACGTCTTCCTGGCGCTCGAGCACCGCTCGGGCGTGCGCAGCCACCTGTGGGCCGGGGCGCTCAGCGCCGCCCCCGGACCGCGGCTGCGGGTCCTGGGCAGCCGGGCTGCCTACGTGCATCCCGGACTCGACGGCCAGGAGGCCGCCCTGCGCGCCGGGGCGGGGCCGGCCGACCCCGGGTTCGGCGAGGAACCGCCGGCGCGCTGGGGACGGCTGCATCACGGCGACGAGGCGGGCGAGGTCGTGCCCGGGGAGCGGGGCCGGTGGTCGGACTTCTACCCGGGCGTCCTGGCGGCGGTGCGCGACGGGCACGCGCCTCCGGTGCGCGCCCAGGAGGCGGTCGCCGCGCTGGCGGTGCTCGACGCGGCGCGCCGGAGCGCCGCCGAGGTCACCGTCGTGACGCCGGACGATCCCTAAGCGGGCCCCGCGCCCTGCTCGATCACGCCGTGGGCCGACCCCGCGGCGTCCCGGTAGACGCCGATCGCGACGCACGCGTCGTCGCTGGGACACGACACGGCCTCCAGCTCCAGCGCGGGATCGGATCCCGCAGGGGGGCCCAGCCCGGTCGTCAGCGCCGTCGTCGCGTCCCACGTCCCGCCACTGAGGCGCTCGACCAGGCCGTGCTCGTCGCCGGCCGCGTCGTAGTAGCTGCCGACCGCCGCGCACCGGCCCGCGCTCGGGCACGAGACGGCCCACGGCACGACGTCGAGGCCGGCGCCGGCGGCCGGGTCGAGCCCCTCGACCTGCGGCACGCGCACCTCCCACCGCTCACCCGAGGACGTGAGGACGAAGCTGCGCACCTCGTCGAGCGACGCCGAGGCGAAGTACCACCCGGAGGCCAGACAGAAGGCGGGTGCCGGGCAGGCGAGGGAGGTGACGTAGAGCCACTGCGGCGTGGTGGTGCGAAGGCCGAGGCCGGCGACGGGGACGACCCCCCCGTGCCACGAGCCCGACGACAGCGTGTCGACGAGGCCGTGCAGCGACCCGGAGGCGTCGTAGACGCCGCCCATGGCCACGCACGACGCCGTGGTCGCGCACGACACCACCTGCAGCGACGACCCGCCACGGCCGGCGAGCACGCCGAACGGGGCGGGCGCCGTGGTGGCCCGCCATCCACCGGGCGAGAGCGTCTCCAGCAGGCCCCGCTCCCCCCCGCCGACGGTGTAGTAGGAGCCGACAGCGACACAGGACCCGGCCGACGGGCACGACACGTCGGTCAGCCGCGGCGGGTACCGCGTGCCCGACGCAGGCAGCAGCCCACCCGTCGGGGCGTCCGTGGCGTGCCACGCGCCCGCGGCGAGCTCCCACATGACACCCGCCGAGGCGGTGGAGCCGACGGCGACACACGAACCGGGCGTCGCGCAGGTGACACGTGCGAGCTCGGCCGCGCCCGTGCCGTCCTCCGGGGCCGTCGCGGCACGCCACTCGCCGGCCTCCAGGGTCTCGATCAGCCCCCGGTCCACGCCCGCGACATCGTGGTAGCTCCCCACGGCGACGCACCATCCGACGGCCGGGCACGACACCGCGTCCAATCGCGCCCCGGGGTCGGGCGCCGCCATGGGGCGCAGGCCGTCGGTCGGCGCCGTGGCGCCCGACCACGTGCCCGAGGCGTCCGTCTCGATCAGGCTCCTGGACCCCTGCGCGGCGTCGGTGTAGGGACCGACGGCGACGCAGAAGCCGGCGCTGGCGCACGAGAGGAGCCCGGTCCTCGGCACCGAGCCGGTCGTGCTCGCGCCGAACACGTCGGTGCCCGGCCCTGGTGCGGGCGCGAGCCCGTCGACCGGTGCGGTGGTCCCCGACCAGGAGGGGCCCGCCGGCGAGGTCCTGCCCGCCGCCATGGTCCCGGCGGCCACGGGGGCCAGCGGCACCCCGGGCGTGCCGGCACCGGGCGGACCTGCGACCGACCCCGCGGCGAGCGCGACGACGAGCACGACCGCGGCACCGACGGCCGCCACGACGACGGCCCTGGTGCGCCGGCGCCCCCGCCGCGGCGGGGCACTCGCCGCCTGGGGCCAGGCGGCGGCGCGCGGCGCGCGGACCCCGGCGGGCAGGTCGTGCCCGGGCCCGTCCTCGCCGAAGGCCCGCACCGCGGCGTCCCGCAGCTCGGCGGCGAAGGCGGCCGCACCGGGGAAGCGGAACGCCGGGTCCTTGGCCAACGCCCGCCGGACGACCAGGTCCAGGCGGGCCGAGACCCCGAGCGGGGCGGGGAACGGGGAGCGGTCGCCGCCGGCGAAGGGGAGCCGGCCGGCCAGCGCCTCGTAGAGGACGACGCCCAGCGCGTATACGTCGCTGCGCTCGTCGGGCGGCTCGCCGCGCGCCTCCTCGGGGCTGCGGTACGCGGCCGCGGCCCCGGCCTTGTCGGCTGCTCCCCCGTCCGGCGGCCCGGGCGCGAGCCACACGCGGCCGGCGGTGTCGACGACGATGCGATCGGGCCGGAGCCGGCCGTCGACGAGCCCGCGTGCGTGGAGACCGGCGACCTCATCGAGCACGGAGGCGACGAGCGCACAGGCCAGCGCAGGGGGCCACGACGCCGGCGCGGCGATCGTGGTGTCGCCTGGGGATCGGGCAGCGCTCGTGCCCGGAGTCTTGCACCGGGCCCCCGGCCGGGGGACGTCGCGCCCGCCGGCCGGCGGACCTCAGCCCTCGACCTGCACCTCCGGGTCGGACCGCATGCCGGGACCTAGTTCCCTATCTGGACGGTCCGGCGCGCCACATCCTGTCCACGAGCGTGACCTCACGAGAGGAGGTCGACATGGACACGACGGTGCAGGAGCGAGGCGTCGTGGAGGCGGGGCGACGGGCCCGGCCCGAGGTCCTGCTCGAGGCCCCCGAATCGGCCGAGACGGCCGCCATCTGGGACATCCTGGAGGACGCGGGCTACCGGGTCTCGTGGTGCCCCGGACCCGAGGGGGCATCGCCGGTGTGGTGCCCGCTCTTGGGCGGCAACCGATGCGCGCTGGTCGAATCGGCCGACGCCGTGGTGTGCGCGCTCCCGGCGGACGGCCCCTGCTACGGCAACGTGCTCGCGGGGCTCGGGCGGCTGCACCCCGAGACGCCCGTGGTGGTCCAGGCCCACGCCCGGTCGGGCGCCTGGCATCGGCTGCACGGCCCGTCCGCCGCTCGCCGCGCCGGGTCCGCCGCCGAACTGGTCGAGTGCGTCGAGGCCAGCCTCCACTTCACGCGCTGATCCCGCCCGGTCGGACGCGTCCGCCGGCGCGCTGGGAGCGGCGCGCGACCTATCGTCCTCTGCGGTGAGCCGCGACCGGCGTGAGGACGGATCGAAGGACTGGGGCGCCGCCGAGGTCCACGACTGGGGCGTGCCCCCACCACCGGCGCGACCCGACCGTGCGTCGGTCTTCACGCCCCACCGCGTGGACGCGCCCGGCACCGGTCTCGCATCCTCGTCGACCGGCGGGGAGGACCGCCCTGTGGCCCCCGAGGGCGTGCCGACACCCGAGGACACGTCTCCCACCGGCGAGCCGTATGCGGCCGCGGCCTTCCTGGCCATGGAGAACCTGCGCCACTCGTCGGCACGCGCGGACGGGGACGCACCCGGGCCGCTCGAGGAGACCGTGGGGACGGGGGACGCCGCCGTCCATGCCCTCCCCGACGGCCGGGACCACGTGATGATCAGCCGCACGGTCGGCGTCGACGCCGACACCTGCGTCTACTGCCTGGTGGGCCGGACGACGATCGGCGGTTTCGAGGAACTGCGGGCCGGCGACGTCGCCGCGGTCGACGCCTTCGCCGTGGCCCGAGACCTCACGCTGTGCAGCGTGTTCCCAGATCCCGACGCGGCCAACCTCGTCGTCGTCCAGACCTACGACGGGATCGAGGACGTGCCCCTCGAGTACCGCCCACCCAGCCCGTTCCTCCAGTTCGAGTGACGCCACGCGGCGCTACGAGAGTCGGCGTTCGATCGACGCCACCTTGTCCCGCATCTGGTGCGCCGAGTGCCCGGCGCGTACGTCGAGCTTGATCACGACCGACACCCGTGGCGCCGTCGCCGACACCGCGTCGATACATCGCCCGATGACCGCCATCACCTCGCCGTACTCGCCTTCCACGTTGGTGAACATGGCGTTCGTCTCACACGGCAGGCCGCTGGCCCGCACGATGCGCACGGCCTCGGCGACGAGGTCACCGACCGACTCGCCGGTGCCGATGGGGGTGATGGAGAAGGCAGCGATCATGCCGCCATGCTGCCACCGGGCGCGGCCCGTCCCGGGGTCAGCGAAGCGTGGGCAGGGCGCGCTTGGACTCCCGCTGCCCTTCGAGCGTCGACTGCAGCCGGCTGACCGGGGCGCCGGGCTCGCCGAAGCGGTTGACGCGCTCTTCGGGGTCCGCCGTGAGGTTGTAGAGCTCCCAGTCGGGCTCCGCCGGCGCACCCAGGAACGGGTTGACCGCCACGCCGTGCGCCGCGTGCCACTCGTCGAGCCGGTCGTAGTAGTGGTTGAGTTTCCAGAGCTCGGGCTCGCCCCCGTCGCCGGTGGGCAGGGAGGCGACGACCGACTCGACCTTCTGGGGCGGGGGCACGCAGTCGTAGGGCTGGTTGGAGAACAGGTTCACCTGCGACGCGCCCCGGCTGACTTCGTCCTCCGTCATGAAGTAGATGGGCGCGTCGAGCCCGGTGCCCTCGGACGCCCCGGTGACGAGCGCACTGAGGTCGCGCCCGGGCAGCGGATGACGCTCGACGTGGTGCTCGGCCACCCCGGCGCGGGCGCGCTCGACGTCGACGCCGGCCAGGCCCATGAGCGTGGGGATCACGTCGACGTGGCTGGTGGGCAGATGATGCACGTCCCGGCCGGGCGTGATCCCCGGTCCGGAGACGAGCATGGGCACCCGCACCGCCTCGTCGAAGGCGTTGTGCCATTTCTGGAGCATCCCGCCGTGGGCACCGAGCAGGTCGCCGTGGTCCGAGGTGAACACGATGATCGTCTCGTGCCACATGCCCGACGCCTCCAAGGCGTCGAGGATCCGCCCGACGGCCCCGTCGACGTGCCGGATGAGGTGGTGGTACAGCCGTCGGTAGGTCTCGTCGCGGTCCTGCTCGTAGAGCATCTTCGCCCACGTGTCCACGAAGATCCGGTGCGCGGCCGGGCGCCCGTCGAACGAATCGGACTGCGAGGGCGGCTCCGCGATCGACGGCACCGCGTCGTCGGGCGGGCCGAAGCGCAGGATCTGCTCCCACCCGAAGCCGCTGAAGGCGATGTCGTGCGGGTTGACGAACGAGGCCACGGCGAGCCATGGCCCCTCGGTACGTGACCCGCCCAGCTCCGCGAAGAGCTGGACGACCTGCTCCGCGTAGGTGCCGTCCTTGATCATCCCGGAATCGCCCCTGGCCGCGCCATGGGGCTCGCGTCCGATCCAGCCCGAGAACCCGAAGGAATCCAGCCGATCGGCACGCCGGTAGGCGTCGACGGCCGCCGCGTCCACCGTCCCCTCGTCGTCGTTCGTCGCCAGGAACTGCCCGGTACCCGGGATCGGCAGGTCCGCGTGCGAGATGTGCCACTTCCCGCGGTAGTGGGTCCGGTAGCCCGCGGCCCGGAACCAGTCGCCCAGCGTCGGCACCGTATCCGGGTCGAGCCACGACATTGCCGGGTCGTGGACGCGCTTGGCCATGCCGTCGGTATTGGTCACACCGTGGAGGGAGGGGTACTGCCCCGTGAAGAGCGTGGCCCGGCTGGGCAGGCAGGCGGTGGAGCCCGCATAGTGGCGGTGGAGCTCCACGCCCCGGTGCCGGAGGCGTTCACGCGCCGGCAGCTGCGTGCGGCGGAACGTCGCCAGCGCCTCCTGCTCGTAGGGTGGCGGATACCGCTCCTCGTCGGTCATCACCACCAAGACGTTGGGGCGCTCGTCCATCACCGGTCTCCGTCCGTCCGTCGGCGCTCGCGAGCCGACCCTGTGGCGGTCTAGCACGCCGGGGCCCGATCGGGTCCCGAACTCTCGGCGGATTTCCAGGCGGTCCACAGCGGGCGTTGAGGTGCGACCCGCACGATGCCCCTATGAGCGCCATCGGCACGGTTGCGCCCACATCGGTCCCCCTCGGCGAGCCCGTGGGTTCGGCTCGGCTCGGCTCGGCCGATGCCGCCCGGACGGTCGGCACCCGCGCAGACGTCGAGATCGTGCTCCCCGTCCACAACGAGGAGGCCGTGCTGGCCGCCAACGTCGGGCGGCTGTGCCGGTACCTCGACGAGCGCTTCCCCTTCGCGGCGACGATCACCGTCGCCGACAACGCCAGCACCGACCGCACCTGGGCCGTCGCCGCCGATCTGGCCCGGACGACGCCGGGGGTACGGGCGGTGCGCATCGGCCGCAAGGGCCGCGGCGGCGCCTTGCGGGCGACGTGGGAGGCCAGCACTGCCGCGGTCGTCGCCTACATGGACGTCGACCTGTCGACCGACCTCGACGCCCTGCTGCCGCTGGTGGCTCCGCTGCTCTCCGGCCACAGCGACCTCGCCATCGGCACGCGCCTGGCGTCGGGTTCCCGGGTCGTGCGCGGGCCCAAGCGCGAGCTCATCTCACGCGGCTACAACCGCATCGTCCGCGCCACGCTGGGGGGCCGGTTCAGCGATGCCCAGTGCGGGTTCAAGGCCGTGCGCGCCGAGGCGGTGCGGGCGCTGCTCCCCCTGGTGGCGGACGACGGCTGGTTCTTCGACACCGAGCTCCTCGTGGTGGCGCAGCGCAACGGACTGCGGATCCACGAGGTGCCGGTCGACTGGACGGACGACCCCGACTCACGCGTGGACATCGTGGCCACGGCACGAGCGGACCTGCTGGGCATCTGGCGCCTCCTGCACACGGCCGTCGCCGGCAGCGACCGGGCCGCCATCCCCTGCCGCCACGGTGACGGCGGGCCCAACGCCTTGGCCCGGGTGGCGGGTGTGGGCGTGGTCAGCACCATCGCCTACCTGGCGCTGTTCCTGGCGCTGCGTCCCCTCCTCGGCGCCCTGGCGGCGAATGCCCTGGCGCTGGTGGCGACCGGGGCCGCCAACGCCCTGGCCCATCGATGGTTGCGGCCCGGCCCGGTCACGCGCCTCTGCGCGCCACGCCTCCGGCTGGGGCTGCTCCTGGCCACCGGGGCGAGCCTGGCGCTCACCACCGGGGCTTTGCTGGCGGCACAGCTCGTCGGTGCCACCACCCTGGGCGCCCAGACCGCCGCCGTGCTCCTCGGCACGGCCGCCGCCGCGCCGGTGCGGTTCCTCGCCGTCCACCGGCTGTCGCTGCCGGCACGCACACCCCCCGAGCGCGCGGCGGCGCCGTGGCCGTCGCCGCCGCCCGCAGGAAAGGACCACCCGTGACCATCCTCGTCCCCGACCAGGATGCGGCCTTCCCGCCGCCGGCTCCGCCCGGAGCCGGCCACGGGCCGACGAGGGCGCCGCGGCGCGCCCCCGGTGCGCTCGGCCGGTTCGTGCGGGGCCGGCCAGAGGATCCGCCCTGGGTCCGGCCGGCCCTGTTGACCCTCCTGGTCGGGACGGCGATCGCGTACCTGTGGGGGCTCGGCGACTCGGGCTGGGCCAATTCCTTCTACTCCGCTGCGGTCCAGGCCGGGACCAAGAGCTGGAAGGCCTTCTTCTTCGGGTCGTCCGACGCCGCCAACTTCATCACGGTGGACAAGCCGCCGGCCGCGCTGTGGGTGATGGAGCTCTCGGCACGTCTGTTCGGGGTGAACTCGTGGAGCATCCTGGTGCCGCAGGCCCTGGAGGGCGTCGCCACCGTGGGCCTGCTCTACGCCACCGTCCGGCGATGGTTCTCCCCGGGCGCGGCGCTGCTCGCCGGTTCGGTCGTGGCGCTGACGCCGGTGGCGGCGCTGATGTTCCGGTTCAACAACCCCGACGCCCTCCTCGTCCTGCTGCTGACGGCAGCCGCCTATGCCACCGTGCGGGCACTGGAGAAGGGCCGGACCGTCTGGCTGGTGCTGGCCGCGGCACTGGTCGGCTCCGGGTTCCTGACGAAGATGCTCCAGGCCCTGGTGGTCGTGCCCGCCATCGGCATCGTCTACCTCGTCGCCGCGCCCGTCCCGCTCCGCCGTCGGATCGCGCAGCTGGTGATCGCCGGTGCGGCGCTGGCGGTCTCCGCCGGCTGGTGGGTGGCCGCGGTCGTGCTCACCCCTGCGGCCGACCGCCCCTACATCGGCGGGTCCCAGGACGACAACCTGCTCAACCTGATCTTCGGGTACAACGGGTTCGGGCGGTTGACGGGAAACGAGACGGGAAGCGTCGGCGCCAGCCCCGCGGGGGCCTCGATGTGGGGCCCGACGGGCTGGACTCGCATGTTCAACTCGGCGTTCGGCGGGCAGATCTCCTGGCTGATCCCCGCCGCGGCGATCCTGTTGGCCGCAGGCCTGTGGGTCACGCGCCGCGCCCCGCGGACGGACCGGACGCGTGCCGCCTTCCTGCTCTGGGGGATCACGTCGGCGGCGACGGCCGCGACGTTCAGCTTCGCCCAGGGCATCATCCACCCCTACTACACGGTCGCGCTCGCACCGGCGGTGGGCGCGCTGGTGGGCATGGGGGTGGGGACGCTGTGGCCGCTCCGCCACCGAGTGGTGGGCCGGTGCGCGCTGGCCGGTGCCCTGGCGGCAACGGCCGTCTGGTCCTTCGTCCTGCTGTCCCGCGCACCGCAGTGGCTGCCTGCCCTCCGGATGCTCGTGCTCGTCGGCGGCCTCGGCGCCGCCGGCGCGCTGGCCGCGGCACCCCGCCTGCGAGGGCGCGTCGCCCTCGGCCTGGGCGCGGTCGCCCTGGCGGCGGGGCTGGGCGGTCCTGCCGCCTACACCCTGGAGACGGTCACTACCCCGCACGCCGGCGCCATCCCGTCGGCCGGCCCCGTCCTGGCGGGCGCGGCGGGTGGGCCCGGAGGCGCCTTCGGCCCCGCCGCCGCCGGTGCCGCGCGCGGCGCCCAGGCGGGCGGACCACCGAACGGCCCCGTCGGCGTCGGCCCGGGCGGCGGTGCCGTCAGCGGCGCGGGCAACGGCGCGCCGTTCGGCGCAGGTGCCGGCACAGGCAACGGCTTCGGCCCACCAACCGGTGCGGGCGGTCCCCCCGGGGCGTCCGCCGGGAGCCAGGGGCCGCAGGGCGCCGGCGGCACGCCCGGTGCCGGGGGGGCGCCCGGCGGCGCGACAGGCGGCCTCCTCAACGGGAGCACCCCGGGCAAGGCGCTCGTGGCACTGCTCGAGCGGGACGCCGGTCGCTACACGTGGGTGGCGGCCACGGTGGGCTCCAACAGCGCGTCGGGCTACCAGCTCGCCACCGACGACCCGGTGATGTCGATCGGCGGGTTCAACGGCAGCGACCCCGCCCCGACCCTGTCGCAATTCGCGGGATTGGTGCGCACCGGGAAGATCCACTACTTCATCGCCGGCGGGGCGTTCGGCCCCGGGCAAGGGGTGACCTCGTCCACCTCGTCACAGATCACCAGCTGGGTCGAGAGCCACTTCGGCGCACAGACGGTCGACGGGGTCCAGGTCTACGACCTGACCGCCACCGCCACGGCCTAAAAGGGCGTCGGAATGTGCCGCATCGGCAGGTTCGGCTCTGCATACCCGCCCGGGCGCTGGCGCCTGGGCAGGGTGACGTCCCGAGGCTCGAGCGGCGTGTAGGGGATCTGGCCGAGCAGGTGGCTGATGATGTTGAGCCGCCCGCGTTGCTTGTCGTCGGTGTTGGCGACGTACCAGGGCGCCCACGCCGTGTCGGTGGCTGCGAACATGGCGTCGCGGGCCCGTGAATAGTCGTACCAACGGCTGTAGGACTTGAGGTCCATGTCCGAGAGCTTCCAGACCTTGCGGCGGTCGTGGATGCGGCTCTGGAGGCGCCGGGTCTGCTCGGCCTGGCCGACCTCGAGCCAGTACTTGAGGAGCCGGATGCCCGAGTCGACCATGGCCTTCTCCACCAGGGGCAGCTGCTCGAGGAAGCGGTCGGTCTCCTCGGGCTTGCAGAACCCCATGACCCGCTCGACCCCCGCCCGGTTGTACCAACTACGGTCGAAGATCACGACCTCCCCCGCCGCGGGCAGATGGGGGATGTAACGCTGGACGTACATCTGCGACCGTTCCCGCTCGTTCGGGGCGGGCAGGGCGATCACCCGGAACACTCGGGGGCTCACCCGCTCGGTGATCCGCTTGATGGTGCCACCCTTGCCGGCCGTGTCGCGGCCCTCGAAGACGATGCAGATCTTCGCCCCCGTCGCCTTCACCCACTCCTGCAGGGCGACGAGCTCGCCGTGGAGGACCCGCATCTCCCGCTCGTAGTCCTTGCGCTTCATCCGGGGGGGTGGTCCGGCGTCGGCGGCCCCGGGTGCCCGCGTCGTGGCCACCTCCGCAGGCGACCGCCCCCCGGCAGCCGCCGCCGTGCCGCCCGCCCTGTTGCTCGGCTTCTTCTGCCCCTTGGCCATGGCGACTCCCTCCGAGGACGATCGGTGACCTCAGGCCGATGCCGATGACGATGCCGATGCCGATGGCGGTGCCGATGCCGGTGCCGGTGCCGGTGCTGGTGTCGAGGTCGATGTGGTGAGGGCGGAACGGCGGCGGGCGATGGCCTTTCCCAGCTCCCAGAGCAGGAGCAGGACCACGGCGGCCAGGAGGGCGAGCCCCCACTGGCCGCCCGTGAGCCGTGTCGTCCCGAGCAGCCGGCGCATGAAGTCCGCCTGGGTGACGAGGAAGGCGCCGGCGATCTCTGCCACCGCGATCAGGTTCATCCGGACGCTGGTGAAGGAGTCGACCGACAAGGCCGACGCCTGCTCGCTGCGTGCCTCGAAGGCGGCGACCACGAGCATGAGGGTGAAGGCGACCAAGCCCATTGACTGACCGATGAGCACGCTGCCCAGGTGGTTCTTGCCCACCGCGATCATCGCCAGGTTCGCCCCGGCGACGTACAGGCCGACCAGGCCGCAGGTGACCATCACCCCGGTGGTCAGGATCGACTCGCCCCGCGGGCGGGGCCGGCGCGTCATCAGCCCCGGCGTCTCCTGGTCGAACCCCAGGGCCACGCCGAAGGGGGCGTTGACGAGGAAGTTGATCCACAGGATCTGCGCAGGCGTGAAGGGCTGGCCGCCGGCGATGTCGACAAGGGTGGCGCCGAGGAACGTCAGCACGAAAGCCACGAGCTCGAGCAGGACGAAGCGGATGTACTTGTTGAGGTTGTCGTAGAGCTTGCGGCCCTGCTCGACTGCATAGACGATCGTGGCGAAGTTGTCGTCGGAGAGGATCATCCGGCCGGCGTTCTTGGCCACTTCGGTGCCGCTCCCCATGGCGACGCCGATGTCCGCGGCCTTGATGGCGGGCGCGTCGTTGACGCCGTCGCCCGTCATGGCCACGACGTGGCCCTTCTTCTTGAGCGTCTCGGCCAGGAGCACCTTGTGCTCGGGCGCCACGCGGCCGACCACGCCGATGTCGTCGATGCGTGCCAGGCGCTCCTCCTCGGCCAACGCGGCGAACTCCGCTCCGAGGATGGCGTCACCCTGGATGCCGAGCTGCTTGGCGACCGCCGCGCCGGTGACCACGTCGTCGCCCGTCACCATCCGCACCCTGATGTGCGCGGCCTGGGCGTCGGCCACGGCGGCCTTCGACTCGGGCCGTGGCGGGTCGACCATCCCAACGAGGCTGGTGACCTCCAAGTCCTCGACGTAGGCGAGGAGGTCGCCCTCCGCGTCGAAGGCCGCGATCTCGATGTCCCGGTAGGCTCCGGCCATCACCCGCAGACCGGCCTCGCCCAGCCGCTCGACCTGGGCTTGCGCCCGCCGGCGCAGGTCCTCGTCCCACACGACGCTCGCCCCGTCGGCCAGCGCCGTCGACGCCCGTTCCATCACCGCGGGCGCCGCCCCCTTGACGAAACAGCGCACGACCGCGCGGCCCGACGCGTCCGCCGTCCGGTTGAAGGTGGCCATCAACTTGTAGCTGGGGTCGAAGGGCAGGGTCGCCAGCCGGGGCAGCTGCTCGCGGGTGGCGTCGATGAACATCCCGGCCTTGTGGGCCAGCACCAGCAGCGCGCCCTCCGTGGGGTCACCGACCACCTTGCCCTCGACCAGGGTGGCGTCGCTGGCCACCACGTAGGGCAGGATCACGCCGTCGAGCGAGTCGGTCCTGCCTGCGGGGTGGGTGATCGTGCCCTGAAGGTCGTAGCCGGTGCCCGAGACGGCGTAGCGGTCGGTGGTGCTGACGACCTCGACCGCCGTCATCTGGTTCATGGTCAGCGTTCCGGTCTTGTCCGAGTTGATGGCGGAGGTGAACCCAAGCGTCTCGACGGACGGCAGGTCCTTCACGATCGCCTTCTCCTTGGCCAGCTCCACGCTTCCGAGCGAGAGGACGACCTGCACCACCATGGGCAGGGCGAGCGGGATGGCGGCGATGGCCAGGGCCACGGCGGTGTCGAACAGCGTCTCCCACGACTGCCCGCGGCTGGCACCGAGGGCGAACATGACGATCATGGTGACCCCCGCCGCGCCGACGATCCACAGCGTCAGGGCGTTCATCTGCTTGGTGAGCGGCGTCTCCTCCGCCGCCGTGGCGGAGAGCATGTGGGCGATCTTGCCCATCTCGGTGTCGCCGCCGGTGGCGGTGACGACGATGACGGCGCTGCCGTGCGTCACCGGGGTGTGCATGAACACCATGTTCGACTGCTCGCCCGGGCCCAGCTCGCCCGCCGACAGGGTCGTCGCGTCCTTGTCTGCGGGCACGCTCTCGCCGGTGAGGGCCGACTCGTCGATCTGCAGCGCGCTGGAGGTGACGATGCGTCCGTCGGCGGGCACCTCGTCCCCGGCCGTGACGATGACCACGTCGCCGACCACCAACTCCTCGGCCGAGACCTCGGACTCCACCCCGCCGCGGCGCACACGGGCGGTCGCCTGCATCATCGACTGCAGCGCGTTCATCGCGCTCTCGGCCTTTCCTTGCTGGCGGAGCCCGCCCACCGCGTTGAACACCGAGATCAAGGCGAGCACGATGGCCGTGCTCCATTCCTTGATGATCAGGGAGACGACCGAGGCCCCCACCAGGATGAGCTGCATGTAGCTCGTGTACTGGCCGAGGAACCGGCGCAGGGCCGAGGGGGGCTCCTCCACGGGCAGGGCGTTCGGGCCGTCACGTCGCAGGCGCGCCGCCGCCTCCTCGGCGGTGAGCCCCGACGCCACGGCGACGCCGAGGGTGCTCGCCACGCCGTCGGGGTCGAGCGCGTACCACCGCTTGGCCGTCGGTGCGGGGCGCACCTCGGTGTCGTGCAGCGCGGCCATGGCGACTCGCTTTCCGTGGAGCGGCGCGCGCAGGCCAATCCCGGATGCGTCGCGCCCGCGCACAGCTGACGTTATGCGCGCCGGTTCACCTTCGCACCGGCGGGGCCGGCGCGGGTCGTCACCGAGACGACGGCTGCTCCGCCTCCGCGTGCGTCACGGGCGGTTGCGGGACCGGCGGCGGCATCGGGTAGCCCAGGCCGCTGGCCCGCTGGGCGTACTCCTCCCAGCTGATCTCCCCGCGGGCGTAGCGCATCCGCAGCTCCGCGAGGGCGGGGTCGAACGGCTGGGCCTGGGGGGTGCCGGATGCCTGCGACGGCCGACCGCGGCCCCATTCCCGGACGACGAGCACGACGCCGAGGGCTACGACGGCCACGAGGAGGATCAGGAACAGGATGCCGAAGAACGGATGGGCCCGGTACACGCCCTCAAGGATCGCGCGCCAAGCTGTGAGTTCGCTTTGAACCCGCATCCCCGCACTTCGGGGTCGGGGCCGAGAGTGCTGGCTAGCCTGGGCAGGACCACTGATGACCTGGAGCGCTTCCACAACCTCGAACGGTGCGCACGCCCCGCAGGGCGCCGGCGGCGATGGCCGACACCCCATCGTGCGCACGGTCGAGCTGACCAAGGTGTACCCGGGTACCGACTTCCGCGCCGTCGACGAGCTCAACCTGGCGGTGGGGGTCGGCGAGATCTTCGGCCTGCTCGGGCCCAACGGGGCCGGCAAGACCACCACCGCGGGGATGCTCACCACCCGGGTGATCCCCACCTCCGGATCGGCGTTCATCGCGGACATCGACGTGGTGACCCATCCCGCCCTGGCCAAGCAGCTCGTCGGGGTGGTCTCGCAGACCAACACCCTCGACCGGCAGCTCACCGTGTGGGAGAACCTCTACTTCCATGGCCGGCTCTTCGGCATGGGGTCGTCCGAGTCCAAGCGGCGCGCCGACGGGCTGCTCGAGCAGTTCCAGCTCTCGCGGTGGGCCAAGGCGTCCGTGTACGCCTTGTCAGGGGGCATGGCCCAGCGCCTCATGGTCGCCCGGTCGATCTTCCACCGCCCCGCCGTCCTGTTCATGGACGAGCCCACGGCCGGCCTCGACCCCCAGAGCCGCCTCGCCCTGTGGGACATCCTGCGCGAGCTGAACGGGGACGGCCAGACGATCGTGCTCACCACCCACTACATGGAGGAAGCCGACCTGCTGTGCGAACGCGTCGCCATCATGGACCACGGCCGGATCCTGGCCCTCGACACCCCGACCCGGCTGAAGCAGAGCATCGACGCCGACACGCTCGTCACCGTCAAGGCCGACGGAGACCAGGAGCACCTGGCGCAGGTGCTGGAGCGGGAGCTGCCCGACCTCAGCCGCGTCCGCCAGACCGGTGACGGCCTGGAGCTCCACACCCGCGGCCGCGACCGGCTCCTTCGCCGGGTGATGGCGGCGGCGGAGAACAACGGCTTCGAGGTGGCCGACCTGTCCGTGGCGGAGCCGAGCCTCGAAACGGTGTTCATCAACCTCACGGGCAGGGACCTGCGCGAATGACCGCGGAGACGGAGGTGCAGCCGACGGCACACGTGCACGTCGCCACCAGGCCGACCCGCTCCGCGGCGGCGGCCAGCCGGATCGCGCTGGGCGCCCTGATGCTGCGCGACCTGGTCGTGCTCCGGAAGCACTTCGCCGAGTTCGCCATCCGCACGTTGGTGCAGCCGTTCCTCCTGTGCTTCGTCTTCCTGTACGTCTTCCCCAAGATCGGCCAAGGCATCGGGGCCGCTGCGGGCGTCCCCGGCGCGGAGTCCGCGTTCGCCACCGTCCTGGTGCCCGGCGTGGTGG
>DASPTT010000117.1:0-7480 GCA_035623275.1 Acidimicrobiales bacterium | reverse complement strand
GCCGTGCCCGTCGTCTGCGGGACAGCTGTACGACCCTGACGGGACGTCTTGCAGGGAGTTGACATCGGCCACCAGGCGGGAAAGCAGGGCGACGGGAGCGGTCACAACCCCCGACTGGCACGCACGATCGTTGAGGCCGGGGATCCGAACTGCGTCCGCCGCAGCCGGATGGGCTGGTAGGGATGGCGGATTCTTTGGCGCGTTGGCCGAGGACGTCGGCTTAGAAATGATGGTGCAGAGGTGACTCCCGCCCTGGGTCCTCAGCGCCGTGACGGCCGGAGCCGTAGCGGGCAACTCCGTCACTACTGACGAGCCTGGATGTCCCTGACCTCCGCTGGACGAGGTCGAGCAGCCAGCCAGCGCGACGAGCAGAAGTACCAGGGCCGGGACGCCACGAACGGCCAGTCCTCCCATCTCCCCCATGTGTAGTTCGTGCGCCGAGTGTCGGGAGATCAACCGCTCTGGATTGCTTGTGGATGCTGCTCGCTTTTGCGAGAGACCAGACCGCCCGGTATCGATCCGGGAAGGTGAAGCTGAACACGACCAGCACTGCTCACACGAGATCTGCGGGCCGGCTGGGTCCCCGATCCTATGACCCGTCTAGTCCCAGCAGCTTGGTGACGCCGTGGTCACGACCCGCGGTGTAGCCGCCGTCGACGACCAGGGCATGCCCGGTGATGAACGAGGCGTCCGAGGACAGAAGGAAGGCAGCGACGGAGGCGATCTCGGATGGCTGGCCCATGCGACCGAGCTTGTGCTCTCGGATGATGTCGTCCCGGATCGGCTGCATCTCAGGGGCTCCGAATAGAACCTGATTAGTCATTGGCGTGTCGATGAAGCCCGGGCAGATGGAGTTCACCCGGATGCCGGCGGGCGCGTAGTCGATGGCCAGGTTCTTGGTGAAGATCACCACACCGCCTTTGGACGCGCTGTAGGAGCTGCCCCCGGCAGTGCCTTCGATCCCTTCGATGCTGGCGATGGTGACGACCGACCCCCGCGCCCCGTCCACCCGCTCGTTTCGCATCATCCGGGCGATGGCGTGCTTGGCCACGAGGAAGGTGCCCGTCAGGTTCACCCGTAGGACCCGCTCCCACTCGGCCGCGTCGAGAAGGTGTGCGGGCCCACCGCCGGCCACGCCCGCCGCGGTGACGGCGCCGTCGACCCGGCCGAAGCGGGTCACGGCGGCCTCGACCATGGCGGCTACCGACGCCTCGTCGCCCACGTCGCAGCGGACGTACGCCCACTCGCCGGGGTCGACCCGCCCCTGGGTCCCCGCCGGCGCCGGGACGGGCGGCGCGTCGGCGTGCTCGGCCAGGTCGGCCCCGAGGACGTTGGCCCCTTCCTCGAGGAGGCGCTGCCCACTGGCGCGCCCGATGCCCGACGCCGCCCCGGTGACGACCACGGTGGTCCCTTGCAGCCCGCGCATGGCGCCCCCTTCGGTTGCCGGACGGATCTCGGGATGATAGGCCCGGGCCGCATCGACGAAGGAGTGTGCCGTGCGCTTCGCCCTGTTCTACGAGATCCCCGTACCCGAGCCCTGGGGACCCGACAGCGAGCACGTCGCGTACAAGAACGTCCTCACCCAGGCGCTGGCGGGCGAGCGCCACGGATGGGACGCCTTCTGGACCGTCGAGCACCACTTCCTCTCCGAGTACTCGCACTGCTCCAATCCCGAGGTGCTCTACGGGGCCATCGCCGCGCAGACCACCCGGATGCGCATCGGGTACGGCGTTCGGCTCATGCCCCAGCCCTACAACCACCCAGTCCGCACAGCGGAGTCGGCGGCGGTGCTCGACCTGATCTCCGACGGCCGGGTCGATTTCGGCACCGGCCGCTCCGCCACGCGCGCCGAGCTGGAGGGATTCGGGGTGGACCCGGCCAAGACCCGGGCCATGTGGCAGGAGGCCATCGAGCACGTGGTGGCCTGCTGGACCAACGACGAGGTGGAGCTGCACGGGGAGTACTGGCGACTCCCCAGGCGCCGCGTCCTGCCCAAGCCTCTCCAGCGGCCCCATCCCCCGATCTGGGGCGCGACCAGCTCCGAGGAGGGGCACCGCCAGGTGGGGTCGCTGGGGCTGGGCCTGTGCTCCTTCGCGGTGGGGGTGTCGCCCGAAGCGGTGAAGGCCAAGGTCGACATCTACCGGGAGGCGGTGCGGGCGTGCACCGACCCCATCGGCGCGTTCGTCCACGACAACGCGGCCACCTTCACCATGACCCTGTGCGGTCCCGACCGCAAGGAGGCGGTCGACGCGGCCCGGGACTCCTTCGAGTGGTACCCCAAGGCGGGTGCCCGCCACATCGCCTCCATGACGGACTGGATGGTCGAGCGGGGGCAGGACCTGGGCTCCTACGCCTACGCGGCCGACATGAAGCGCATCGACGAGGAAGGGGCGCTGGACCTGCTCACCATGGAGTACCTGCTCGAGGCTGACGCCGCGGTGGTGGGCACGCCCGAGGACTGCATCAAGACCTGCCGCGCCTACGAGGCGGCGGGGATCGACCTGCTGCTGTGCCTGGTCAACCCGTGGAAGGTGCCCCACGAGACCGTCATGCAGACCATCGAGATGATGGGCCGCCACGTCATCCCCGAGTTCCGCCGGTGACCGGGCCCGCCGACGCGGCGACTCCCGCGGCGACCCCCGCGGCGGCCGCCCCCCTCACCTGGGCGGAGCGGCTGGACCCTCACCTCGCCGCCGTCATGGCTGCTTACCCCGTCGGTCTCGACCCGGCCGACCATCTGGCGGACATGGGCATGGTGCGGGCCCTGCGTTCGACCGAGGGCATCATGGCCGCGCTGGGGACCTCGCTGCCCACCGACGACCGGGTGGCGGTGGAGGACCGGCGGATCGACGGGCCGGCCGGCCCGGGGGAGCTCGAGGTGCGCCTGTACCGCCCGATCGCGGAGCCCGGCGAGGCGGAGAGCACGCCGCTGCCCGCGGTGGTCTTCTGCCACGGTGGGGCCTTCGTCCTGGGGGACACGATGTCCGAGGAGCACCGGTGCCTGCGCTACGCCGCCGAGGCGCAGTGCCTGGTGGTGTCGGTGCATTGGCGCCACGCACCCGAGCACCCGTTCCCCGCCGGCGTGGAGGATGCCTACGCGGCGCTGTCGTGGACGGCGGGACAGGCGTCCGAGCTCGGGGTCGACCCGACCCGGGTGGCCGTGGCCGGGACGAGCTCGGGCGGTGCCTTCGCCGCCGCGCTCACCCTCATGGCCCGCGACCGGGGCGGGCCGGACGTGGCAGTGCAGGTGCTCGTGTACCCGGTGATCGACGACCGGCTCGACACGCCCTCGATGCGCAGCTTCGACACCACCCCGATGTGGACCCGGCGGAGCTCCGAGCAGATGTGGGCCTACTACCTCGGCGCCGACGGGCCGGCGCGTGGCGCGGTCTCGCCCTACGCGGCCCCAGGACGGGAGCCAAGCCTCGCAGGGTTGCCGCCGGCCTACGTGATGGTCGCCGAGCTCGACCCGCTGCGCGACGAGGCCATCGCCTACGCCACGCGTCTGCTGGAGGCGGGGGTCCCCACGGAGCTGCACTGCTACACGGGGACCTTCCACGGCTTCGACGCCGTGGCCCCGACCAGCCCGGTCTCGCGCGCCGCGATCGGGGAGCAGGTGGCGGCCCTGCGCCGGGGCCTGCGGGCGGGCGCCTGAGGGCACCGGGACGCGGGCGCGACCGGCGGCGTCGCCCCCGCCCACGGGGCGCAGGGCCGAAGGACCTTTTCCGGGTCGCTCCCTTCAGGCCCAGCTCAGGGCGGTCGATGGTTTCCCTGTGGCAAGCATCCGCCCCCTGACCTGGCGCGCCCTGGCCATCGGTTGCGTGCTGACCGTGGCGGCGTTCGCCGTGTGGATGCAGGTCCAGGTGGGCGGGGCGGGGGTGTCCTCCGCCCTCGACGACGTGGGGGAGGGGGTCGTCGCCCTGCTGGCCGCGGGCGCGTGCGCCGACGCGGCGCGCCGCGCCCAGGGACGCCGGCGCGCGGGCTGGATCTGGGTCGGTGCCTCGGCCCTGTCGTGGGCCGTCGGCGAGACGCTGTGGTGCTGGTTCACCTACGCGGACGGCAACACCAACCCGTTCCCCTCGTTGGCCGACGTCGGCTTCCTCGGGGCGGTGCCCACGGTCGTCATCGGCGTGTGGCTGCTGGGCTTCGACCGGGGCCAGTGGTGGACCGGGATCCGCGACGGGCTCGACGGGCTGGTGATGGCCGGCTCGCTCATGTTCGTCAGCTGGATGACCGCGCTGGGCGCCGCCTTCCACGGCTCGGGCGAAGGCTCGCTGGCCTGGGTGCTCTCGCTCACCTACCCGATCAGCGACGTGGTGGTGGCGACGGTGGTCCTCGCCACGCTGGCCCGCGCCCAGGGGCACCGGCGCCGGCAGCTCGCCCTGCTCGCCGCCGGCCTCCTGTCCATGGCCGTGTCCGACAGCGGGTTCGCCTACCTGAGCGCCGTGAACGGCTCGGCCGACGTCCTCGACACGGGGTGGATCGCCGGCTACCTGCTCATGGCCCTGGCCGCCTTGCTGCCCGAGAACCCGCGGCCGGGCCGGTTCTCCGAGATGACGGTGGGAGCCACCGCGCAGATGGTCCTTCCCTATTCGGTGCTCGGCATCGCCGGCGTGGCCGCGGTGGTCCGGATCGCCGGTGGGGGGCAGTTCGACGCCGTGCTCTTCGCGCTGGGGGTGGGGACGACGGTGCTCGTCATGGTCCGCCAGCTGCTCACCATGGTGGAGAACGGGCGGCTCACCGATCGCCTGGAGGCGACGGTGACCGAGTTGCGCGACCGCGAGACCGAGCTCGCCCACCAGGCCTTCCACGACTCGCTCACCGGCCTGGCCAATCGCGCCCTGTTCGGCGACCGCCTCGACCATGCCCTGGCGCGCCGGGCGCGCGCCGGGCGGCGGTTGACCGCCGTCATGGTGTGCGACCTCGACGACTTCAAGGTCGTGAACGACACCCTCGGCCACGAGCCGGGCGACGTGCTCCTGCGTGCGATGGCCGAGCGCCTGCGGGCCAGCGCCCGTGCCGAGGACACGGTGGCCCGCCTCGGCGGCGACGAATTCGCCGTCCTCCTCGAGGACCTCCGCACGGCCGAGGAGGTTCATCAGGTGGCCCGGCGCATGACCCGGGCGCTGGCCGAGCCCGTCGTCGTGGGGTTGCAGTCGATGACCGCCACGGTCAGTATCGGGATCGCCTTCGCCGGGCGTGGCGACGAGAGCAGCCAGACCCTGCTGCGTGATGCCGACATCGCCATGTACGAGGCGAAGGCGGCCGGCGGCAACTGCCACCGCGTGTTCCAGCCGCACATGCTCGACGACGTCGTCGCCCGCCTGGACCTCAAGCGCGACCTGCGGGCGCTGTCGTCGGCGCCCGACCAACTCGAGCTCCACTACCAGCCCATCGTCGACCTCGGAAGCGCCCAGGTGGCCGGCGTCGAGGCGCTCATGCGCTGGCGCCATCCCGAGCGCGGCCTCTTGCTCCCCGGGGCGTTCATCGAGACGGCGGAGACCACCGGTCTCATCGTCCCCCTCGGCCTCGCCGCCCTGCGCGCCGCGTGCCGCCAGGCGGCCGAGTGGCATGCGGCGGGCGTCGGCTGCCCGAGCGTGGCCGTGAACCTCTCGGCCCGCCAGCTCGAGGACCCTGACATCGTCCGCTCCGTCCGGGGGGCGCTCGACGAGCACGGGCTGGCGCCCGATGCCCTGACCCTCGAGATCACCGAGAGCATGACCCTCAACGGCGCGCAGTCCTCCATCGAGCGGCTCCAGCACCTGAAGGCGATCGGCGTGCGCCTGGCCATCGACGACTTCGGATCCGGCTACTCGTCGCTGGAGTACCTGCGCCAGCTGCCCGTGGACGCCTTGAAGATCGACCGGGCCTTCACCGTGCACGTGGCCGAGAACGCCGGTGCCGCGGTGCTCCTCGACGCCATGGTCCGCCTCGCCCACACCCTCGGGCTCGTCACGGTGGTGGAGGGGATCGAGACGGCGGCCCAGCTCGACACCGTCCGCTCCATCGGTGCCGACCAGGCCCAGGGTTTCTTCGTGGCCGAGCCCGTGCCCGCGGCAGCGGTGACCGAGGACCTGGCCCTGCGCCGGATCGGCGCGGCCCCGGGCCCGGCGCGAGAATTGGGGGCATGGACAGCGCCTTTGCCCTGACGGACACCCAGAAGGAATTCCGGGCCAGCCTTCGGGCCTTCGCCGAGGGCCGCATCGCCCCGATGGCTGCCCAGGTCGACCGGGAGGCGGTCTTCCCCTGGGACGGGTTCAAGGCCTGCGTGGAGATGGAGCTGTCGGGGTTGGGCCTGCCGGTCGAGCTCGGCGGGGCGGGGGCCGACCACGTGACCCAGGCGATCATGGTCGAGGAGCTGGCGCGTGTCTGCGCGTCGACCAGCCTGACCATGCTCATCTCGAAGCTCGGCATGACCCCGGTGGTCAACTGGGGCAGCGACGAGCTCAGGCGCAGGTATGTGCCCAGGGTGGTGTCGGGCGAGGCCCAGGCCAGCTACTGCCTGTCGGAGGCCGACGCCGGCAGCGACGTGGCGGCCATGCGTTGCCGGGCCGTGCGCGACGGGGACCACTACGTGCTCACGGGCTCGAAGTACTGGATCACCAACGCCGGGATCTCCGACACCTACACCGTGTTCGCCAAGACCGACCCCGACGGCGGCGCCCACGGCATCTCGTGCTTCCTCGTCGAGGCCGGCCCTGGGGTGCGCATCGCCAAGTACGAGCGCAAGATGGGCGTGCGCGGCAGCCCGACGGGTGAGGTCGTGTTCGACGAGGTGCGGGTCCCGGTGGGGAATCGCATCGGCGAGGAGGGCGAGGGCTTCAAGATCGCCATGCACACCCTCGACCGCAGCCGGCCCACGATCGGCGCCCAGGCGGTGGGGATCGCGCAGGGGGCCATCGACTACTCGGCGCGCTACATGGAGGGCCGGCAGGCCTTCGGCCACCCCATTGCCGAGTTCCAGGGCCTGCGCTTCATGCTGGCCGACATGGCCATGCGCACCGAGGCCGCTCGCGCCCTGGTGTACCGGGCCTGCGCCATGATCGACGCGGGCGATCCCGACGGGGAGCTCACGATGTTCGGCGCCATGGCCAAGTGCTTCGCCTCGGACGCGGCCATGGCGGTGGCCACCGACGCCGTGCAGCTGCTCGGCGGCTACGGCTACACCACCGAATTCCCCGTCGAGCGCTTCATGCGGGACGCCAAGATCACCCAGATCTACGAGGGCACCAACCAGATCCAGCGGGTGGTCATCGCAAAGAGGCTGCTCGGATAGCGTATTCCGATTTGGCTCCTGGGCGGACTGGGGCGAAAATCGGCCAAATATCCCTACTCCATCCCTACTCGGCTAGCCTGGACGCCGGTGGCGACCATTCGCGAGCGACGGCGAGGGGTCTGGGAGGTGCGGGCCTTCACCGGCCGCGACGCGACCGGGCGGCCCACCCAGGTGAGCCGGACCGTGCGGGGCGCCAAGCGCGAC
>DASPTT010000116.1:0-14389 GCA_035623275.1 Acidimicrobiales bacterium | reverse complement strand
AGGACGGCCTGGAGGCCATGGGCCTGGAGCTGCTCGCGCCCAAGGACCACCGGCTGCCCGAGCTCACGGCCGTCCGGGCCCCCCATGACCTTCCCGCCGGGCTCGACGAGGCGGGGGTGCGGCGCCTGCTCCTCGAGCGCTACGGCATCGAGATCGGGGGCGGCGTCGGCCCCCTGGCGGGGGCGATCTGGCGCATCGGCTGCATGGGCAACACGGCGCGCACCCGCAACGTGACGCTGCTGCTCGCCGCGCTGGCCGAGGTGCTGGGCCGGTGATCGGCCGGACGTCGCGCACGGTGCCCCTCGAGCTCGTCGGCTGGCGCCTGCGGCTGCGGACCCTGACCGAGGAGGACTACGACGCCTGGTACGAGGTGCGCGCGCGGTGTCGGGACTGGCTCGTCCCGTGGGAGCCCCGCCCCGCCGGGGCACCGCCCACCGCCGAGGACCGGGCCAGCTTCGGTGTGCGGTGCGCGGCGCGCGAACGCGAGCGGCAGATGGGGACGGGATACGGGTTCGGGATCTTCGTCGAGGGTCGTCTCGCCGGCGAGATCACGCTGTCGTCCATCCAGCGCGGGCCCTTCCAGAACGCCTTCGTCGGCTACTGGGTCGACCGGGCCCTGGCGGGCAACGGGCTCGCCCCGGAGGCGACCGTCGTGGTCCTGCGCTTCGCCTTCGAGGAGCTGGGCCTGCACCGGGTCGAGATCGCCATCGTGCCCCGCAACGCGGCCAGCCGGCGCGTCGTCGAGAAGCTCGACGTCCGCGAGGAGGGCGTCGCCCTGCGCTATCTCGAGATCGACGGCCGCTGGGAGGACCACGTCCGCTACGCCATCACCGCGGAGGAGTGGGGAGAACGGGGTCGGGAGCTGACCCGGACGTGGCTGAAGCGCTGACCCGTCCTCAGCCGTCGACCGGAGTGTTCACCACCGCCGGCGAGTGGCGGAAGAACTGCTCGACGTCCTGCTCGTAGGTGTAGGAGGGCGGGGTCTTGCCCAGGCTCCGGCGAAGCCGCAGGGCGCGGATGAAGCTCTCCACCGCCCCGAGGGATGTGTAGCGGGTGGTGAAGCCGGTCTTGGCCAGCCGGCTGGTGTCCACACCGCGCCCGAAGCGCAACAGGCTCTCGAGCTCGGGCGGGAACTCGATGAGCCCGGCCCGCGCCAGCGGGGCGGCGAAGGCCCGGGTGCCCACGGGCGGCAGCGGGAGCAGGCGCGTGCCGCACACCTTGGCCACCTCGCTCCAGGGCACCTTGCCGGCGCCGGCGACGTTGTAGAGGCCCGGGATCCGATGACGCGTGACGTGCTCGAGGCAGCGCACGACGTCGTCCTCCTCCACGAACTGCAGGAGCGGGTCGAAGCCGGCGACCGACGGGCACAGCGGCCGGGACAGGTTCAGGCTGATGGGGGTCACGATGTCGGTCCCGAGCACGTTGGCGAAGCGCAGCACGGTGACCACGGTGGCCGGGTTGTCCTCGGCGAAGTCCCGCACGAAGCCCTCGACCTCGATGAGCGAGCGCTCGACCCGGGTGCGGGCAGGGGAGGTGCGCGCCTGCTCCTCGCGGAACCACGTGGGGTCGGTGGAGGCCGACCCGTAGACGAGGGTGGAGGACTTCACCACCACCTGGCGCACGGGCGAGCCCGATTGACCCGCGGCGGCGAGGAGGTTCATCGTGCCGATGACGTTGATCTCGTGCATGGCGCGCCCGGGCACGCGGGTGGAGTCCACCACCAAGAAGGTGTGGACGATGGTGTCCACCTGGGTGGCCCGCACGATGCGCGACAGGATGGAGTAGGTCTGGTCGGCCCGGACGAACTCCGCCCGCTCGAGCGGGACGGTGGGCTCGCGGGTGCCCATGCCCAGGATCATCTCGATGTCGGGGTCCGACTCCAGGGCCTGGGCCATGCGCCCGCCCCAGAAGGTGTCGAGCCCGGTGACGAGGACGCGCCGGCCCACGCTCAGCCGAACCACACGCTGCGGCGCTCGCGCAGCATGTCGTAGAGGGTCTCCTGGAGGCTCATGCGGATGTTCTCCGCCTCCTCCATGATGCGGCTCTTGAAGTAGCGCTCCTGGCCGGACGGCACGTCGAACATCACGGGATCGAGGACGCGCAGCTTGAACTTCGACGGGAAGTACAGGGCGACGCCGAGGGGGCCGAAGAGCAGCATGTTGGCCGTGATGGGCACGTACGGCACACCCAGCGCCTTGGCCAGGTTGGGCAGCCGCATGATGATGGGCATGGATTCCTCCGCGCCGACCACCGCGATGGGGATGATCGGGACCCCGGCACGCATGGCGATCTCTACGAAGCCGCCCCGTCCGAAGCGCCGCAGCCGGTAGCGGTCCGTGTAGGTCTTCGACGGCCCCTTGGTCCCTTCGGGGAACACCAGGGCGAGCTGGCCCTGCTCGGCCAGGATGCGAAGCGCGTTGTCGGGATGGGCGGCGACGCCGCCCACGCGCGACCAGGCGGTGCCTACCCACGGCACGGTGCGGAAGAAAAAGTCCGCCAGGCCGTAGACGGGCCGGCCGAGCTCCTCCTCGATCCCGTGCATGATCACCGGCGCGTCGGACGGGATGGCCGCCGCGTGGTTGGCCACGAGCAGGGCGCCGCCGGTCCGGGGGATCTTCTCGAGGCCTTCCCACTCGACGCGGAACCAGTACTTGTAGATCGGCGCGTAGACGCGCCGGACCAGTTCCCGGATGTGCTCGGAGCGGCCCCACTCGTCGACGTCGCTCAACCGCGTGCCGCCGACCGTGATGTCCTCGACGCGCGGCAGCGGCACCAGCGCGGCGCGCTGGACCCGCGGCGCTGTCTCCTCTCCCACGCTCACTGCGCCTCCCCGACGCTCACCTGGCAATGGTACCCGGGGAGCCTCGCGTGCTCGCCGGGGCGGCGAGCTGACGCGGGGTCAGGGACGGCCGGCGCCGACCAGGCCGAGGTACCAGACGGGGTCGAATTCGACGTCGGTGCCCGTGTGCGCCGCCTGGATGATGGTGTTCGCCCCGTAGGGGCCCGAGCCCACGTACATCACCACGTGGTCGATCCCCGTGCCGTCGAGGTCGTAGAAGAGAAGGTCCCCGGGCTGCACCTGGCTCAGGGCGATGGGGGTGGACTGCGCGTACTGGATGGCCGCCGAGTGCACCAACGAGACGCCCGCCGCCTGCCAGGCGAGCATGGTCAATCCCGAGCAGTCGACGCCGCTGCGTGACGCGCCGCCCCACACGTAGGGGACGCCCAGGTACGACTCGGCCGCCTTCAGGGCCGCCGCCCCGGCGCCCGTCGCCTGCTGGGGTGACCCCGTACCCACCTGGCCGCCGGCCCCGGGGGCGCCGGCGGGGACGCCGCCGCCGAATGTCTGTGCCACGCCGGCGGCCGCTGCGGCCTGCTGGTTCGCCGCCTCGCGCGCCGCTGCGCTGTGCTCCGCGGCTGCGGCGGCTTCCGCTGCGGCCGCCTGCTGGGCGGCGCGCTGGGCGATCAGCTGGGCCAGCTGGCCCTTGACGCCGTTGAGCGTGGTGGTGGCCGCGGCGGTCAGCGCCTGCGCCTGGTCCTTGGCCGACTGGGCGGCGGCCGCGTCGGCGCCGGCCTGCGCCTGCTGGCTCTGGAGCGTCGACTCGTCGGCGGCCAGGTGCCGCTCGGCGGCGGCCAGCGTCTGGGCCGCCTGCGTCGTGTCGCCGATGGCCGTGGCCTGGTAGACGTCGTGGAGCTGACCCGCGTCGGAGGTCGACGAGAACAGCGCGCTCAGCCGGTTGGACGGGGCGTCGTACATGTAGGCGTTGATCGCGTCGACCTGCAGCTGATGACGCGCCTGGTCCTCCTGGGAGCGGGCCTGCGCCAGCTTGGCGTCGGTGGCGTCGAGCTGGGACTGGACCTGCTGGAGGTGGTAGGCCGCCTGGTCGTACTGCTCGGCCAGGGCGCTGACCTTCTGCTGGTCGGTGGCGATCTGTGCCTCGATGGCGGTCGCCTGTGCCTGGTCCGCGCTGATCTGCGAGCTCGTGTCGGTCAGGACGGCCGCCTGCGCTGCGCCGTGGGCCGGCGAGGCGCCGGCGGGCATGGCCGCGGCGGCGAGACCCATCGTGAGCGCCGCGACGAAGAGGGTGGCGCGCGGCAGCCCTCGGGCTGGACTGCGCTCGACCACTCGAGTCACAGGTAGCACTCTTACAACAGTAGTTCGGACGGTTGCGCTGCGAAAGGGAAGGTCGGCCACCCTTGACCCTCCCCCGATCGCCTTCTACCGTGCCCTTGTGACCTGGATGAACACCAGGTCACGCGCGTCCGAGGAGGCCTGCCCGTGGACGGGGTGGCGAGCACGGCGGCGGGACTGGTCCGGGGGGACCGGCAGGGCCGGACCTGGGTCTTCCGGGGCATCCCCTATGCCCGCGTCGACCCCCGGGGGGGCCGCTGGCGCCCGCCCGAGCGCCCGGCGCGCTGGACCGGCGTGCGCGACGCCGGGTCGTGGGGCCCGATCGCACCGCAGTCGCCTCCCGTTCCCGGCCTCAGCCTCCCTGGGGATCCCCTCGACGCGGACGAGGACTGCCTGAACCTCAACGTCTGGACGCCCGGGCTCGACGACCGGCGCCGGCCGGTGCTGGTGTGGCACCACGGGGGCGGGTTCACGACCGGCACGGGGGCGAGCGCCCTGTTCGAGGGGCGCCACCTCGCGGGCCACGACGCCGTGGTGGTGACGTTCAACTACCGGCTCGGGGCCCTCGGGTTCCTGGCCCATCCGGGCCTCGCCGAACCCGAGTCGGGCGCGTGCGGCAATTGGGGCCTGCTCGACCAGCTCGCCGCCCTGCGATGGGTCCGGGAGCACATCGGGGGGTTCGGGGGCGACCCCGACAACGTCACCGTGTTCGGCGAGTCCGCCGGCGCCATGAGCATCGCGGACCTCCTCGGGTCGTCGGCGGCCGACGGGTTGTTCCGCCGGGCAGTGCTCCAGAGCGGGCCTCCGGCCACCGGGACCGTCGAGTGGGGGGCGCGGCGTGCCGAGCGGCTGGCGGCCCTGCTCGACGTGGGGCCGGTCGAACGTGGCTCGCTGGCCCGTGCCACGGCCGACGAGCTCGTGGCCGCCACGAGGCAGCTGGCCGCGCAGGTGCCCGGGGACGGCGGGCTGCCCCTGCCGTTCCTCCCCGTGGTCGACGGCGCGGCCCTCACTCGCTCGCCCGAGCAGGCGATGGCCGACCACCTCACGCCGCGGGTCCCCGTGCTCATCGGCGCCAACCGCGACGAGGCGGCGCTGTACCTCGCACTCGACCCCGCCATGCCGTCGCTCGATGTCCCTGCGGTCGTGGGGCGCCTGGCCCGCTTCGTGTCCCCGGCCGCCGCTGACGCGGTGGTCGACGCCTACGTCGGGGCGCGTGCGGCGCGAGGGGAATCGATCGCGGCGCGCGACCTCTGGGTCGCCATCGTGAGCGACTACGTGTTCCGGCTCCCGTCGATCCACCTGGCCGAGACACACGCTGCCCACGACGCACCCGCCTTCTCGTATGCCTTCACCTGGGAGTCGCCGTTCCTCGGCGGTGTCTTTGGCTCGCCTCACGGGCTGGAGATCCCCTTCGTCTTCGGCACGGTCGCCAACCCGGCGGTGCACGCCTTCACGGGTGGCGGCGAGGACGCCTTCGCCCTTTCGGTGCGCATGCAGCAGGCGTGGCTCGCCTTCGCGCGCACCGGCGACCCGGCATGCGACGCGGTCGGGGACTGGCCCGCCTACGACACCGGAGGCCGCTCGACCATGGTCTTCGGCGCCGCCTCGGGCCTCGAGGCCGATCCCCGGGGCGCCGAGCGGGCCATCTGGGACGAAGTGGACGCCCACCCCGGCGGCGGCCACCATCATGAGTGACGCGCCGGGGGTCGCCGGCGCGTGGCGCACCCGGGGGTGTAGCCCAATCGGCAGAGGCAGGGCGCTTAAAACGCCCCCAGTGAGGGTTCGACTCCCTCCACCCCCACGACCAGGCGCTGGTGACCGCGGTCCCTCTCTTGGGTGATGCTGAGCGAAGGGGATGAACGTGTCGAAAAGTGGAACCGACACCCGGACTGACGGTACGTGCACGACAGCGGGCATCTACCGGAGTGACTGTGCGGACCAGGAACGAGTCACGATGGCGACGGTCGTGACTCGACGCCATCGTCCGGGTCCCGCAAGACAACTCGAGTAACGACCTCTGAGTGGCTTGCGCATACGCGTGTGGAGACGAGACACTCTCCCGGCATGGGAGCGGACGTAGCGGTCCTTCATTTTGAGGGCAGGGATGGACTCCGCCTCGCGGGCGATCGCCGGGGCGACCCCCGCCACGCGCCGGTCGTCTTCCTGCACGGTGGCGGTCAGACGCGCCACTCCTGGGGCGGAACGGCGGCAAGGGTCGCCGAGCGTGGCTGGCAGGCGCTGACACTCGACGCCCGTGGCCACGGTGACTCGGCATGGTCGGAGGTCGGTGACTACCGTCTTGAGAGCTTCGCTGAGGACGTCCGACTCGTCCTTGCGCAACTCGATGACCCGCCTGTGCTTGTCGGCGCCTCCCTCGGCGGCTTGACCTCGATTCTGCTGACCGGCGAGCTCGCTCCAGGTGTTGCCCACGGGGTCGTGCTCGTGGACATCGTCCCCGACATGGAGGAGGTGGGAGCGCAGCGCATCGGTGCGTTCATGGTGGAGCGCGCCCAGGCCGGGTTCTCATCGCTGGAAGAGGTCGCCGAGGCCGTCGCGGCCTACAACCCTCATCGCGCCAGGCCCACCGACGTGGCCGGCCTCCGAAAGAACCTACGCGAACGCGGCGGCCGGTTCTACTGGCACTGGGATCCGCGGTTCATGTTCGCGGAGGGCGGATCGGGCCCGGAGGAGGTCCTCGATATCAACCGGCTCCACGACGCGGCCGAGCGCATGGTCGCCGATGTCCCCGTCATGCTCGTGCGTGGGCGGGTCAGCGACCTCGTGAGTGCCGAGAAGGCGGCGGAGTTCTGCGCCCGGTTCCCGGCGGTGGAGTTCATCGACGTGTCGGGGGCGGGGCACATGGTGGCAGGCGACCGGAACGATGCGTTCACTGCCGCTGTTGTCGAGTTCCTCGCCCGTCACGGCACGCCATCGCATTGAACCGCGTCAGCCCGAGGGACCCACTGTAGGAGCGGCGGGCGCGCACCGGCGTTCTCACGAACGCGTCCGCTCATGGTCGGGTGCCGGCGACCCCGGATGGTTCGGAGGCGTCCTGACTCGGCCGGAGGACCGGCATCCTGAGCGGTCAGTGCGAACTATCTTCGGTCGAGGGTCCAGTCGGAGGCATCACCATGGCCAAGCTCATCTACGTGGCGAACACGTCACTCGACGGTTACAGCGAGGACCGGGACGGTGGCATCGATTGGGGTGTCCCTGACGAGGAGTATTTCAGTTTCATCAACGACCTCGAGCGCACGGTCGGCACCTATCTCTACGGACGCCGCATGTACGAGACGATGGTCTACTGGGAGACCGCATCCATCGCTGACCAGCCGCCCTGGGTCGCGGACTTCGCCAACATCTGGCGAGCGGCCGACAAAGTCGTCTTCTCGAAGACCCTGGCATCGGTGTCGAGCGGCAGGACCACCCTCGAGCGGGAGTTCAACGTCGAGGCGATTCGGCGGGTGAAGGCTGGCGAAACCCACGATCTCACGGTGGGCGGAGCTGATCTCGCTGCCCAAGCGTTTGGGGCGGGCTTGGTGGACGAGTGCCACTTGTTCTTCTGGCCGATCGTGCTAGGAGGTGGCAAACACGCTCTCCCCAGGCACGCGCGCCTCGACCTTCAACTGCTCAATGAGCGGCGCTCCCGCAGCGGAGTCGCCCACCTTCACTACCGCATCACCCAATGAGGACCTGGGTTTCTTGAGCTCCATCGGACCCAGGGCGGCTCACACCATGGCACTCCTGGTCGGTCACGCAATGATCCGCCGCTCAAAGCACCATGGCCGCGTAGCCGTTCATGGCTCCGTTGCCGGCGCCGATCCAGAGGAAGGCGAGAAGGTCGCCCTGGTGGACCCGACCCTCCCGACGGTCCTCGTCCAGCAGAATGAGAGTGCTCGCCGCGGAGGTGTTGCCGTAGTGGTCGACGCCGATGGGGACACGATCCAGGGGCAGGTCCAGCATCTTGGCCGCCTCGCGCACCACGACACCATTGGCCTGGTGCAGGTACCAACGTGCCACTGCATCGACATCGAAGTCAGCGCCAGTAACCTGCTTGACGCTGGTCGACCAATCCTCTTGGAGCATCTCGAAATTCCGCGTCATGAGGGGTGCGAAGACCTCGGCCACCTTGACCCCGTCCATCAGGAAGACGTTGTCGGCGAGGTTGGCCTCGGTGGTGTGATGGAGGCAGCCGCCGGCCGGGTAGGTGACCAGCTCGATGTCGGGGTTCGTCTCATAGCGGACCGACAACAAGCCGCTGGGGCCGGCATCCGGTTCCCGACGAGCCGATCGCAGCACCACCGCTCCCGCGCCATCGGCGAACATGAGCGGGGCCAGCCAGCCCATGCCGCTCGGGTGGTTGTAGTAGTAGTCGTGCACCTCGGGTCCGAAGTATCCGGAGGGACAGTTGCTCGCCACCACCAGGGCGGTCGCGGGGGCGGTTGCGATGAGCGTGGTGGCCGCCGTGCGAAAGGCAGGGGCGAGCCCCGCACAACCCAGGTTGTGATGCACCAACTCGGTGTCGCGGCGCAGCCCCAGTTCCCTCATCAGGTAGCGGAAGTGGTCCTGACACGTCAGGAGATCCGGCGTGGAGGTGACATGGACGAACAGGTCGATCGCTCCGGCGCCCAGGTCAGCGTCGCCCAAGGCGGCGCTGGCTGCTCGGAGGGCCAGGTCGCCGTCGTAAAGGCCCCCGTCGGCCCGAGGGCGTTTGCGGCGCCCGCCGAACTCGTAGTCGAGTCGGCGTTCGTGGATGGCGAGATGGCGTTCCACCCATTCGGCTTCGAGCAGCCGCCCGTCGGGCCGGGCCGGGCGCAGGTAGTGGAGGATCTCCTCGTTGGACACCCGATGCTCGGGCAGAAACGATCCTGCACCGAGCACGGACACGGTCACCTCTGAGGCCAATACGGGAACCAGAGCGTCCATGGGTCCCCCCTAATCTCCGAAGCCAGGGTCCCCAGGCCAGGTAGCCCCGGCCAGCACTACGACGGATCCATTGAAGATCCCACCGGGCGGTGGCGTGAAGAGGCGAAGGTCCCGATCGACGACCTGGGATCAGCTGGCACCTAGACCACCCGCAACGGCGTTCCGCTCCAAGCCGGCTGAGCCCCCTTCGACAGCGAGCGCGCTCCTACGCAGGCTCGTTCGGGAGCGGCGGTGGTGGACCGCCCGAAAAGGGATCAGGGGGACAGGGGTAGAGGACATAGCGGTGCACGGAGGACAGGCGGCGCACGATCCCGGGCGCCTCGTCACTTCTCACCAGGAGGTCCGCCCAGAGAGGCCGACCTCGGAGCTGGAAGCTGACCGCGACGTAGCTGCCCGCGAAGTGTCGGTACATCACGCATGACGGCGCCTTGTCCAGACCTTGCAGATCTGGGAACACGAGGTCCGGCCTCCTCGCCGCGATGTAGACGTTGTCGTAGGCAATGTGCCCCGGAGCGCCGTCCGGTATTCGCTTCCCGTGGCGTGCGATGTGTTCGTCCGTGAGTCCCCACATGTCGATCATTTGCATCCCCGTGCCCGCGTTGTACGAGATCGCCCCGTTCGGGAAGGTCGCGATCGTCGTTCCGGTGGGCAGGGTCGAATGGAACCAGGCACCGACGTCCGCCGTCTGCTCCACGTCGACCCGGTGCCCTCGAACGTCCTGGATCAACCGCACGTCGGAGAAGTCGACCACGAGAAGGAGTGCAACGGCCGTGGCGACAACGGCGATCGTGGCACGAGATGCCAGCACCCGTTTCGCGTCCGGTCCCAACCCCCAGGAGAACGCCAGGACGATGGCCAGCACGAGGACAGGGACGATGGGCGCGAAGAACCGGAAGGCGGGCATCCAGTCCCCGCCGACCAGGATCACATAGAGGGTGAAGACGATGACCACGCCGACCAACAGGGCCCAGAACGCCAACAACTCGGGATCCGTCTGCCGGATCTTCGGAAGGAAGAAGGCGAGGGCGATCGCGCCGAGGAGGATCACGGGAAGGATCGAGATGGCGAAGGAATTGAAGTACCCGAGTCCCAGGTGAAGCTGACGCGCGAGCGGCATTCCCGATTTGGCCGCCACGGCGTTCGGAACGAGATACCCGTAGTAGTCGACGCGCCAGATCGTCCACGGGGCGACGAGCACCCCGACGCCGACCGCCAGGAGCGCGAACGAGCGAAGACGCACGCGGAATTCCGAGCCTGGCCAGGCCAGGACCCACAGACCCACGACAACGACGACGACGACGGCGTCGAGGCGCGTCATCGTGGCAAGGCCCAGCAGGAGCCCGGCGACGAGATACTGGCGATGGGAGAGAACCAGAAGCGCCGAGACCAGCAGCAGCGAGAAGAGCGGCACCTCGAGGCCGCTGGGCCCCCACGCGACGAAGCTGCCGATCGCGGCCGTCAGGATCGCGGCGATCAGGCCCGCCTGGCGGTTGCCGGCCTGTCGGGCGGCGACCGCGTAGGTAAGGCCGACCGTGGCCACGGCAAGGATCGATCCCAGGCCACGGGCGCTCTCGACGATGGAGACCCCGGCGACCCAGTGCGGAACGGCGATGACGATCATCCAGAGGAAATTCGAGTACCCCTCGACGTGCCGGCCGACGTTGAACACCGGGCCATGTCCCTGGACGATGTTCAACGCATAGCGGTAGGTGATGAAGGCGTCTTCGGACAGGGTGTCGAACAACGCCTCGTGGACCGCGGCGAGGGCGCCGACGATTCCGAGCGTGACGAGGGCGGCCCGTCTCGGGCTTCGCGCTCGCGGCCACAACACCACCACTCCGAGCAGCAACCCCAGATAGGCGAGCACGAGAATCGCATGGCCCGCACCGTTCATTCCAGTGCTTCACCCCTTCGAGCGCCTGCGAGGTCCTGGATCGTGGAGAATAGCCCCCGCCGTCGTCGATCCCGCCCGCACCCGTGCGGCTGGCTCCCGGGTGGTGGTGTATCGTCCTCCAGGCGCTCAGCTCGATGGATGAACACCTCGAGGAGATCGACCGAGTCCGAAGTGAGATTCTTGTGGCGGGCGAGCGCCCGGTGAGGTCGCCCGAACCGTGTTGATGGTTTATGTGTGCAGGGGCACCGTGTGCTCCGGGAACGCGTGATCGGGATGCCCGAGGTTGCAGCCGCCCCGCCGGTGATCGTCGTGCCCTGCTACAACGAGGCGCAGCGCCTGGAGCCGACCCGGTTCGTTCGCCTCGTCGACGACGGCGGGATCCACCTCGTCTTCGTGGACGACGGCTCGACGGATGTGACGCCGAAACTGCTAACAGACCTGTGCGGCAAGTCGAGCTGCATCGACATGGTGACGCTCGCCCGCAACTCGGGCAAGGCCGAGGCCGTCCGACAGGGGCTTCTGAGGGGGATCGAGGCGGGAGCGGCCGTGGTCGGCTACTACGACGCCGACATGGCCACACCCCCGAGGGAGCTCCTCCGCCTGGTGTCGGTCCTCGAGTCCGATCCGTCGTTGGCGTGCGTGATGGGCGCACGCGTGATGCATCTCGGCAGTCGGATCGAGCGGAGCCGGGTCCGCCACTACCTGGGTCGCGTCTATGCCACCCTGGCGTCGTGGGCTCTTGATCTTCCGGTCTACGACACGCAATGCGGGGCCAAGGTCTTCAGAGTCAACGAGACCCTTCGCGCCGCTCTGGTCCAGCCGTTCCGAACCCGATTGTCCTTCGACGTCGACCTGCTGAACCGCCTGCTCACGGGTGTCTCCGGTGCGCCGGCGTTGGACGAATCGCAGATCGTCGAGGTCCCGCTTCACGCGTGGCGCCACGTCAGGGGCTCCACCCTGCGGATCGGTGACGCGCTTGCTGCATTCGCCGACCTGTACGTGATCGGACGGGAGAATCGCCGACGACGCCGACAGCACGACGACGATCGCCGATCGCGTCCGGACAGGTGGGTCTCGCGGCCTGGTCTGGGCGACCCGGACGAAGGGGCCGCGCGACGCGAGACCCGAGCGTGAGGAAGTGACCTTCTTGCGCGGCTCCCTGATGACACGGGTGGATGCCGCCGGCAGCACCACTCGGCATGCTCGGCCCCAGGGCCGATCCCCCCGGTGGCCGTATCTCCTGGGCGCTGTCCTCAGCATCGGGTTCTTCGCCCCGTTCATGTTCCGTCAAAATGCGTGGTTCGAATGGGGATTCCCGTACTGGCTCCTCGTCGTCCAGCACGACACGGTGCGCTCGTCGGGGCTCCCTTCGTTCTTCATCCAGTCGCGGTTCACGGACCTCTACTACCCCAACCAGGTCTTCTATGGCGGATACGGGCTCGCGGTGCTCGCGTATCTGTCGGTCGTGGTGACCCCATGGATCGCCTTCCTCGGTTCGATGGTCGCCGCTGCCTTCGGCGCCTTCGTGGGTCTCTACTGGACGACGAAGGGGCTCGGCGTCTCCCCGCCCCTGGCCGCCGCCCTCGCCTCCGCCGGAGTGGCCGCGCCCTACTATCTCACCGACGTGTACGGGCGCGGTGCCTGGGCAGAGTTCGTCGCGGTCTCGATGGTCTCGTTGCTGCTCGGAAGCGCCGTCCGGTACCTGGTGGCCCTAGGGGAGGGCTCGACCGACCGAGTCGCGCTGGTCTTGATCGCCGTGTCGGTCAGCTTCATTCTCGGTATGCACAACATCACCTCCGTGCTCGGTCTCTCCTTCCTCGCGCTCGTGGTCCTGCTGTTCGCTTGGGTGCTGGGAATCCGCTGGCGGGATGCCAGACGGCTGGTGCCCATGGTCGTCGCGTTCGTGATCGGCGCCGGTCTCACGGCAGCGTGGCTGGTGCCGGACGTGTGGCTTGCTCATCGGACGATGATCGCCGGCGGTTCCCTTGCCACGGCTGTGACGGCGTTGGACCGTCCCTCCGTCGTCCTGTGGCCGATCCTGCGGTGGCCGGAGGCGCAAACACGCGTCGTGGGGGTCCGGGAGCAGCTCTACAACCAGACGGAGTCGCTGTTCCTCATCCCTATTGGGCTTCTGGCGATCGCGACGACGCAGGCCATGATTTCTCGGCGGCGCAATGGCCCTTCGAAGGGCAAGCCCGTGGCCTGGGCGGCGGCGATACTCGTCTGTCTGGGGGGACTCCTCTTCGCCCTGATGACCCACACCGCTTGGTGGACCGCCGATGCGCCGTGGTTCATGCGAGCGGTACCCACGGTCGTGCGAGGTTCGATCCAGTTCCCTTACCGCCTGAACTCGTACCTGACGCTCGCGCTCCTCCTCGTCGTGACGCTCTTGCTTGTGGGAGCGACCTATCGCTCGCCGGCGAGGAGGATGGGTATCGCGTTCGTCTACGTCGTTGCGGCCTGGTACGTCGGCCTCGGGGTCTACCAGGTGCTCGCCGCGACTCCCGTCGCCTTGCCCGGCGCCCCAGGCGCGACGAGAGCCTCCTCGATCACCGCAGATTCGCTCCCACCCACGATGAAGATGCCCAATGCCCCGCAGCTCGGCCAGTTCCGCTTGACCCAGGGCGGGCGTACCCTTGCACATCCGCCCGATCGGCTCGACTTCGCCCTCGACGGCCGCGCTCCTTCGCATGCCGACATCGAGCCGAACCACCTCTACTCGACGAACATCGTGTGGTCGCCCCTCGTGGCCGTCTCGGGGGCTCGAGTAGCCGGAGAGACAGGCGACGGACTGCTCGTCCTCCAAACCCTGCCAGGAACCACGAACGCGTCGGAAGTGCGAACGCACAGCTCGTATCCACTTCGGGTCTGGATCGGGATCGGTGTCTCGATCGCATCGGTGATGCTCGCATCATTCGTGCTCTGCTGGTGGCTCGTCGCCTGGCGCAGGACGCGAGCGCGTCCCGACCTTGGAGCCGAGGCCGAGGTCGACACCGGCTGGCCGCCCCATGATCCTCCAGCGGTCGCCGCGCCATCCGCGGGAGGGCGTGGGTACACTTTTCGAGGGTCGGGTCACCGAGCAGGGGGTCGCTGAATTGGCGTTTGTCTACGACACGATCGTCGATCCCGCGTCCACGAACAATTCGTACGCCTATATGTTGGACTTCACCGGGTTCAACAAGCGTGTCCTCGAGGTGGGATGCGCAACCGGGTACTTCTCCAAGGTTCTCAACGACCGTGGCTGCCACGTCGTCGGCATCGAGCGCGATCCCGAGGCAGCCGCCGTCGCCGAGCAATGGGCTGAGCGCGTTGTCGTGGGAGACCTCGACGCCGGTACGCTGTGGCAGGAGCTCGAGGGTGAGCAGTTCGACGTCATCACGTTCGGCGACGTTCTCGAGCATCTGCGCGATCCCCTCACGACGCTTCGGACTGCGGTC
>DASPTT010000115.1:0-44967 GCA_035623275.1 Acidimicrobiales bacterium | reverse complement strand
CGCGGTCGGGGGCACCCTCCTGATCGTCCTCTCGGTGGCGGACCGGCGGGAGCCCGAGCACGTCCCGGTGCGGGTCGCCGCCGACCGGCGCGACGCGCGCGACCGGCCTCGGTGAGCCCGGTGGTGCCCGCCGACCGGGCCCGGCACGCTCAGCGAACCCACAGGTCCTGACAGCGATCTCTCAGGATGCGGTGCCACGCTGGCAGCCATGAACACCGTCACCGAGTCGTCCGAGCCCACACCGCCCGCGGGGGAGCCGGGGTCGGAACCCGCCGTCCCGCCCGCGGCCGAGCCCGGGCCCGGGCCCGCTCCGGCCGGCACACCGCCGACGAGCCCGCTCGAGCAGGTCGCGCCCGGCCAGTGGGGACCCGGGCCGGGCCCCTGGGGCCCGCCGCCCGGCCAGTGGGGCCCGCCGCCCGGCCAGTGGGGCACGCCGAGCGGCCAGTGGGGCACGCCGACGGGCCAGTGGCCCGCAGCCCCCGGAGGCCAGTGGGGCGGCCCGCCTCCCGCCGGACATGCGGAGGCCGGGCACGGCGGCCGGTTCTCCCGGTTCATCCGCAGCGCCACCACGGCATGGGTGGTGGCGGGGGTCCTCGCCCTGGTCGTCGTCGGGTTGTCGTGGGCCCTGGCCACGGCGCACCCCACCGTGCGCGTGTCGGGCCCGTTCCGCGGCGGGGTGCTTCCTCCGGCGGGCGGCTTCGTCGGCCCCGGCGCCACCGGCAACCGCGCGGTGGGGACCGTGGCCAGCGTGGGCACGGGCAGCTTCACCCTCACGACGGCCTCCGGCCAGACGATCACCGTGACCGAGCAGTCGTCGACCGTCTACTACTCCGGTGGGGCGACGGCCACGTCGAGCGCGGTGGTGACCGGTGCGCGCGTCGCAGTGCTCGGGACCCTCAACGGGAGCACCATCACGGCCACCAGGGTGCTGGTCCTGCCCGCCGGCGGGCTGGGCTTCGGCGCCGCCGGCGGCTGAGCCCGCCGGCAGCGCCGGGCGCCTGCGCGGGAGGCCCCGGGCCGCCGTATCCTCCGTCGCGCCTGCGCGAGGGCGCGCGAGGGGAGGCCCGGTGCACATCGTCGAGCGGTACCTGCAGGCCATGGTCGCCCACGACTGGGAGGCGATGGCCGAGTGCCTGGCGGACGACGTGGTCCGCGTCGGCCCCTTCGGCGACACCTACACGCCCAAGGATCCCTACGTGGCCTTCCTGCGCGACCTCATGCCCGGGCTCCCGGGCTACTCGATGAAGGTCGAGCGGGTCATCGAGTCGGGGCGCAGCGCGGTGGTCGAGCTCTCCGAGACGGTCGAGCTCGACGGCACCCCCGTGGTCACACCGGAGGCGCTGGTGGTCGACCTCGACGGCGACGGCCGCATCGCGCACATCGCCATCTACATCCAGCGGCTGGGGGAGTCCGCTCCCGAGCCCTGAGCGGGCGGCCCGGCCTACGGGACCTCGACCTGCAGGGTCTTGCCCCCGCTCCAGCGGCGCAGGACGAGGTAGCGGCCCTTCAGGGCGCCGTGGTCGAACTGGCCGAAGCCCATGGTCGTGCCGTCGACCCCGCTGGCCGCGGGAAGCTGCTTGACCCGCTCGAGGCCCTCCCGTACGCCGTCGCGCGTGAGGTGCGCGGCCCGGGCCAGGGCCTCGCCCAGGAGCCGTCCCATGTCGTAGGCGGCGAGTCCGATCGGGCCGGCGGCCACCCGCGCGTCGCGCTCGCGCAGGCGGGCCCGCACGGCGTTGTCGTCGGCCACGCTGTCGACGTAGACCCAGTCCTCCCATCCCTCGCGCCAGTCGCGGCGCGCGTAGCCGAACATCAGCGCGGAGTTGGCGGCGACCGGCACCTTCCAGTCCTCGGCGGCCACGCCCAGGGCCATGGCGCGCGCGGCCACCCCGAGGCCCAGATAGACGAGCGCGGCGGGGTCCGACGCCCGCAGGCGGCGCACCGTGGGGGCGAGGTCGTCGGCCAGCGGCGACACCGCGGCGCTGGCGGTGATGTCGATGCCCTGGGCCGCGCAGGCCTCGGCGAAGAACTCTGCGTAGCCCCGCCCGACGGGGGAGTGGTCGTGGGCGACGGCGACGGTGTCGTGCCCTTGGCGTCGCAGGTGGGCGACGAGGACGGACGGCTCCTCCTCCAGGGACCCGACCTGGTAGTGGAACATCCAGGTGCTGCGCGTCCGCTCGCCGCCGGTGTAGTTGACGCAGGGCACGCCCAGCCGGTCGGCCATCGGCGCCACGATGAGGCCGTTGTCGCTGATGGAGGGGCCGATCACCGCCAGCACCCCTGTGTCGACGAGCTCCTCGAAGGTCCGCTCCACGTCGTGCGCCGTCCCCGCCGGCAGGCCGCGGGCCTGGCGGGCGACGAGCTCCACCGGCCGGTCCAGGCGGCCCGAGCCGGCGACCTCGGCCAGGCCCAGGCGGACCGCGGTCTCGAAGAGGCCGCCCCCGTCGGCCAGGGGGAAGTCGTAGAGGACGCCGAGCTGGATGGGTGCGGTGCTCCCTGCGGGGTTGGCCATGACCGCCCTCCTCGTCCCGGGGCGGCGCCGGCGGCGGCGGCGCCTCGTCGCCGGAGTTTACTGACGCGGGCGTCAGCGCGAGCCTGTGCACCCGTGGACCTGCTGGTCGACTACCTCCAGAGCGTGGCCCGGCGCTTCGGGGACCGGGTGGCCCTGCGTGTGGCCGACGGCGAGCACCCGGTCGACCTTTCCTACGGCCACTGGCAGGCGCGCTCGAGCGCCTTGGCGCGTGGTCTCGTCGACGCCGGTGTCCGGCGGGGCGACGCGGTCGTCCTGCTGGTGGGCAACGCCAGCGCGGCGGTGTACCTCGTGGGCTACATGGGCGTGCTCAAGGCGGGTGCCGTGGCCGTGCCGGTCAACCCGCGCGTGGCCCGGCGCGAGCTCGAGCACATGGTGGCCGACAGCGGGGCCGTGGCCGTGGTGGCAGGCCCCGACGAGCTCGGGCGGGCACGGGAGATCGCCGCGGCGCGTGGGTTGCTCGTGGTCGCCCCCGGAGCGCGCCCGGCGACCCCGGGAGCGGCGCCCGGGGGGCGGGAGCCGCAGGTGCTGGACTTCGACGAGCTGGCGGCCGAGGCCGCCGGCGACTTCCGGGTCGAGCTCGACCCGGGAGCGGTCGCCGACATCCTCTACACGTCGGGCACGACCGGGCTCCCCAAGGGGGTGGCCGCCACCCATGCCAGCGCCACCGTGTCCCATCCCTTCACGCCGCTCGACAAGGGGGGCGTGCTGCTCCACGCCATCCCCCTGGCCACGTTCCTGGGCACACACGGGACGCAGTCGCTGTGCCTGCGCTTCGCGCTCACCAACGTCCTGCTGCCGTCGTTCGACGCGCACCGGTTCGCCGCGCTCGTCGAGAGCGAGCGGCCCGGGTGGACGATCATGGTCCCCGCCCACGCGCTGCTCCTCCTGGAGTCCGGCGCGCTGACCGGTGTCGACACCTCGAGCGTGCGGATGCTCCTGTACGGCAGCGCACCGATGCCCCACCACGCCGTGGAGTTCCTGGCCGCGGCGTTCCCCCGGGCCACTCTCCTCAACGGCTACGGCCTCACCGAGGGGGGCACGAGCGTGGTGGTGATGCCACCAGGCGAGGCGCTGCGACGCCCCGGGGCCGTGGGCCGGCCGCTCGACCCCGACGGCTTGCGCGTCGTCGACGACACCGGCGCGGCGGTGACCGCGGGCGTGGTGGGCGAGGTGACGGTGCGCGCCCCGACCGGCCAGCGCGCCTATCACAACGACCCCGACGCGTCGGCTGCCACGTGGCGAGGCGAGTGGGTGCACACCGGCGACCTCGGGTTCGTCGACGGCGACGGCTATCTCCATCTCGTCGACCGCAAGAAGGACGTGATCGTGCGCGGCGGCTACAACGTGTCGTCGATCGAGGTCGAGAGCGCGCTCCACGAGCACCCCGATGTCCTCGAGGTCGGGGTGGTCGGGATGGAGCACCCCGTGCTGGGCCAGGACGTGGCCGCGGTCGTGCGCCTCCGGCCCGGCGCGCCCGGCCTCGACGCGGCGTCGGCCGCCGACTTCCTCGCCGAGCGCGTCGCCGACTACAAGCGACCCCGCGTCGTGGTCGTCACGGACCGCGCCCTGCCTCGCACGGCGATGGGCAAGCTCGACAAGCGCGCCCTGCGCGTCCTCGTCGAGTCCCGCGCGACGCGCTAGTCGCGAGCCTCGACGCCCTCGAGCCACTCGGAGTACGGCCTCGAGTCCTCCAGCCGGAGCCGGATCTGGGCCGGCATGCCGCTACCCAGGAACCGGCCCGCAGTGGCCACGATCGCATCGCGCAGCCGATCCGTGGGGCCGGCCGACTCGAGTGCGAGCGTCCACCAGGTGGCATCCCCGACGGCGACGTCGGACAGCTCGACCACGCAGATGAGCCGGTCGTCCGGCGCGAGCGGTGCCGCGATCACCCGGTCGTCGTCGGGGAGGAAGGCGGTCATCCTCCGTCGCTTCTCCACGCGCTGCCAACTGCGGGAGTCCACGGGGTACTGGATCCGCTCGCCGAGGAGGAAGGACCACTTGCTCCAGAGACCCAGGCGTCCCTCGGCGGCCCCCGGCACTTCCAGAGTGCCGGGGCTGCCGCGATAGGCCTTCACGTCCACCGCTGTGTGCCCACGGATCTTCACGGCCAGACCGGGCAGACGCGGCACCACGAGGTAGCTGTCCTCGCGTGCCTCGGTCGTCACGGGATAGGCCTCGAACCAGTCGAGCGCCGGCGAGGGGGGTGGACCGGGCAAGATCCAGCGAACCTCGAGGCGCGCGCTGCCACGCGCGTCCGACCCGTCGATGGGGCGCACCGTCATCCGGCCGCAGCTTAGGGGGCCTACGGACGTCGGCCCTCGGGGTCTGTGGTCGTCGGGTCGGGACGGTCGACGGAGGACTCAGCGCACGAGGACGACGACCCCGGCGTTGGCCCCGCGGCCGACGGTGTGGGCCAGTCCCACCCGCGCCCCATCGACCTGGCGCTCGCCGGCCCGGCCGCGCAGCTGGTGGACGAGCTCGACCACCTGTCCGAGCGCGGATGCACCGAGCGGCTCGCCCTTGGCGAGCAGGCCGCCGCTGGGGTTGACCGGCAGGGCACCGCCGGGCGCGCTGTCGCCGCGTTCGAGGAGCCGGGCCGCGCCGCCGGGGGGACACAGGCGCAGCTCCTCGTAGGCGAGCAGCTCGCGTGCGGCATCGGTGTCCTGGCACTCGACCACGTCGAGGTCGCGGGGGCCGATCCCCGCGGCCTCGTAGGCGGCGTCGGCGGCCAGGGTGCTCGGGGAGGGGATCGTGTCGTCCACCAGGCCGGACATGGGCGTCGACTCGGAAAGCACCGCACCGGGGAGATGGGACCGCAGCACGGCGGCGGCCACGCGCACGGTCCCCCCGGCGCCCGCCCCGGCGCCCCCGCCCGTGCCGGCGCCCCCGCCCCCCCGGAGCACGACGCACGCCGCGCCCTCGTTGGGCGAGCAGAGCATCCACAGGTGCAGGGGCTCGCACACGACGCGCGAGCCGAGGACCGCGGCGGCGTCGACCGGGCTCCGGAACATGGCGTCGGGGTTGCCCACCCCGTTGGCGCGGTTCTTCACCACGACGGCGGCCAGATGCTCCTTCGTCACCCCCGACCCGGCCATGAGGCGCTGGGCGCGCAGGGCGAAGTAGGCGGGGGTGGCCGCGAAACCCGCCTCCTCCTGCCAGGGCTCGAAGAACGACGAGCGGATGATCCCCTTGGGCATCTTCTCGACGCCGAAGACGACCACCGTGTCGTACTGGCCGGCCTCGATGGCCGAGGCGCCCAGCATGAGCGCGGCGGCGCCGCTGGCGCAGCCGGCCTCCACGTCGACGATGGGCGTGCCGGTCATCCCCAGCGCGCCGAGGACCTTGTGCCCGCTGGCCACGCCGCCGTAGGCGGTGGCGCAGAACGCGGCCTGGAACCCGCCCCGCCCCACCCCGGCCTCGTCCAGGGCGCGGCGCACCGCCACCACGCCCATGTCGGTGGCGGACACCCCTTCGAAGCGCCCGAAGGGATGCATACCCACGCCGGCGATCGTGACGTCGGTCATGGCGCAGGCGCGAAGGCGAAGGTGGTCACCGTCCGGCCCTCGTCGTCGGTGTGGAGGGGCACGATCCGAAGGTCCATGGGCTGTCCCGCCTCGAGCGCGGCCGGGTCCGCCACCGTGAGGCGCGCCAGGACCCGGATGCCCTCGGGCAGCTCGACGACGCCGAACCCGTAGGGAACGTCGCCCCGGTACCCGGGCGGGGGCGCGGTCACCGCCGTCCACGCCCACAGCACGCCCCGCGAGGAGAGGGCGGTCTCGCGGACGTCGTCGGACGAGCAGTAGGGGCACTGCGGCTTGGCGGGGAAGAGGTGCGAGCCGCACGCCGCGCACCGTGCCCCCACCAGGTGGGGCGCCTCGCCCTCGGTGAAGAGGCCGGGTGCCACCGGGACCGTCCCGGGCGCCCCGTCGGGTGTCGTCGCCGGTGCGCTCACGGTGCGCTCACGGCTCACGCCGGCTCGAACAGCGCGATGCCGGCGTCCTCGGACACCGGCTCGAACCGCGCGCGCACGGCCATGCCGATGTGCACCCGGTCGGGGTCGCACTCGACCAGGTTGGTCATGACCCGCGGCCCTTCCTCCAGGTCCACGAGGGCCACCACGTAGGGCAGCCAGGTGCGGAAGGGGCGCTGGTGCTGCTGGCGGATCACCGTGAAGCTGTAGATCGTGCCGCGTCCCGACGCCTCGACCCAGCGGACCTCGCTGCGACAACGCAGGCACCGGTCACGGGCGTAGAGCTGGGTGTTGCCACACGTGTCGCAGCGCTGCACCACGAGACGCCCTTCGAGCGCGGCCCCGTAGTAGGGCGCCGAGTCCGGGTCGAGCACGGGCGCGGGCCGCGGCTTGGGCGGCCGGTCGTCGACCGGCGGCGCCGCGGCGGGATTGGTGTGCCCGCTCACGGGACCTCCCTGCCGAGGACGAGGGTCGCGCCGGTGGACAGCACGCCGCCGGTGCCGTGGGCCACGGCGACGCGCGCCTCGGGCACCTGCATGCGCCCGCACTCGCCGCGCAGCTGGCGCACGGCCTCGACGATGAGGAACATGCCGCGCATGCCCGGGTGGCACGACGACAGCCCGCCGCCGTCGGTGTTCGTCGGCAGCCGGCCCCCGAGACCGAGGCCACCGTCCTCCACGAAGGCGCCGCCCTCGCCCTTGGCGCAGAAGCCGAGGTCCTCGACCGTCAGGACCACCGTGATGGTGAACGAGTCGTAGATCTGGGCGACGTCCACGTCGGCGGGCGTGACGCCGGCCCGGGCGAAGGCCCGCGGGCCGCTCAGGGCGGCGGCGGTCGTCGTGAGCGGGCCCATGGCGGAGAGGTTCAGGTGATGCGTCGACGCGTGCGACGCACCGAGGACGTACACGGGTGGGCGGCGGAGGTCCCGGGCGCGCTCCTCGGTGGTGACGATGCACGCGCCGCCGCCGTCGGAGATCACGCAGCAGTCCAGCTTGTGCAGCGGGTCGGCCACCAGGCGCGACCCGAGCACGTCGTCCACGGTGATGGGGTCGCGGTACTGCGCCTGGGGGTTGTGGCCGGCGTGCTCCCGCATGGTCACGGCCACCGCGGCGAGCTGCTCGGGCGTCGTGCCGAACTCGTGCATGTGCCGGCGGGCCGCCATGGCGTAGTTCCCGACGAGCGTGTTGCCCCACAGCGCGTCGTGGACGGCCGGTCCCGGCATCATCCCGCCCCCGCCGCCCCCGCCGGTCCCGAGGCGCCGCCCCATCTGCGACAGCTGGATGCTGCCGTAGGTGACGAGCACGACCTCGGCCGCGCCGGCCTCGACCGCGTGCGCCGCGTGCTCCACGAGGACCTCGAAGGACGAGCCGCCCGTGTTGGTCTCGTCGAGGTACGTCGGCTGCAGGCCGAGGTACTCGGCCACGCCCACCGCGTACATGGGGAAGAAGCCGGCGGTGGCCAACCCGTCGACGTCCGCCAGCGTGAGCCCGGCGTCGGCCAGCGCCCGGTCCGCCGCCTGGCCGTGCACCGCGTGCTCGGAGTGCTCGGGCAGGTACGGGTAGTCGGAGGTGGCGGCCCCCGCGATCACCGCGCGCCGGCCCGGGGCCGTCATCGGGGCTCCTGCACGGGCCGAAAGCGCGGCAGCGCGAGCTCCGGTCCCATGTCCTCCCACGCCACGGTCACCGGCATGCCGATACGGACCTCCTCCGGAGCCACGTCGACCAGGTTCGTCACCAGGCGCGCCCCGCCGGCCCCGTCGAGGTCGACGGCGGCGACGACATAGGGCACGCGGTCGCCGAGGGACGGGATGAACGCCTGGTGCACGACCGTGAAGGTGTACACCGTCCCGGTGCCGGGCAGCACGGCCAGCTCGGCGTCGGCCGACCGGCATCGAGGGCAGACCGGACCGGGCGGGTGCCTGGTGGCCCCACAGGCCAGGCACCGCTGCACCACGAGGCGGTGGTCGGCGGCGGCCTGCCACCAGCCGGCCGTCTCGGCGCTGGCGGCGGGCATGGGCATCTCGTCGGGGAACCAGCGCGCCGTCATGCGCGCCCCAGCACCAGCGCGCTGGTGGGCACGCCCGCGGCGCTCGTGACCAGGCAGGTCTCGGCCCCCTCCACCTGGCAGGTCGACTGGCCGCGCAGCTGGCGCACGCCTTCGACCACGTGGTTCAGGCCGTGGATGTAGGCCTCGGAGAGGCTCCCGCCGTGGGTGTTCGTGGGTACCGAGCCGTCGGGCCACGCCAGCGCGCCCGAGGCGGCGAACGGGCCGCCCTCGCCTCGCCCGCAGAAGCCGAAGTCCTCTAGGGAGAGCAGGACGAGCCCGGTGAAGTGGTCGTAGACCTGGGCCACGTCGACGTCATGCGGTCCGATGCCGGCGCGTCCCCACAGGCGCGCCGCCACCGTGCGGGCCCCGGCGCTGGTGTAGTCGTCGTCGTCCATGTTCACGTTGCAGAACTGGCCGTGGCCGTAGCCGCGGACGGTGCCCTGGGCGCCGGCGAGGACGGCCACCGCCCGCTGGCGCAGGTCGGCGGCCTGCTCCTCGCTGGTGACGACGACCGCGCACGCCCCGTCGTTCTCGAGGCAGCAGTCGAAGAGCCGGAATGGCTCGGCCACCATGCGCGACGCCAGGTAGTCGTCCATGGTCATGGGGCGGCTCCCCATGACGGCGCGGGGGTTGCGGGCCGCGTGGGCGCGGGTCGTGACGGCCACGTGGCCCATGTGCTCGGCGGTGGTGCCGTAGCGGTGCATGTGGCGCTGCATGACCATGGCGTAGGCGATGGGCGGGCCGAACACTCCGAAGGGCAGCGTGAAGGCCAGATGCGTGTCGATCAGCCCCTTCGACCGGCGCACGCCGGGCAGGCGCGTCGGGCGCGCTCTGCGCTCGTTGCCCGGCCCGCGCCCGAAACGGCGGAACTGGCCCTGGCACAGCGACCGGTAGACGACCACGACGTCCGCCTGCCCGGCCTCGACGGCCATGGCCGCGTCGGTCACCGCGGCGGACGCGCCCCCGCCCCCCGGCAGCCACGACATGGTGGTGTAGCGCAGCTCGTCGATGCCGAGGTCGGCGGCGACGAAGGTGGACTCGTTGCGGTCGCCGGCGAACGAGCACAGGCCGTCCACCGCGGAGACGTCGATGCCGGCGTCGGACAGCGCGGCCAGGATGGCCTCGATGGCCAGGGAGTACTCGCTGGCGTCGTCGATGCCGCCCCACCTGGCGTAGCGGGTCTCGCCGACGCCGACGATGCAGGCCCGGCGCGACGGGCTCACGGCGCCAGCCATTCGGCGCGCACCTCGTCGGTGTGCTCGCCCAGGTTCGGGGGGCGGCGGTCCATCACCCAGGGGGAGGCGGGGGCGAGGAAGGGCGCGCCGGGATACGGCGCACGCCGGCCGTGCTCGGGGTGCTCGAGCTCGACGAAGTGGCCCCGGGCCCGCAAGTGGCGGTCGGCCAGGACCTCGTCGGGGGACCGGATCACGCCCCAGGGCAGGCCCGCCTGCTGGCCGAGGCGGTAGAGCGCCTCGCCGTCGTGCTTCTCGGCCAGGCGCTTGAGCGCCCGCCACACCTCCCGGTAGTTGGCCGCTCGATGGGCGGGGTCGGCGAACTCGGGATCGGAAAGGGGACCGGCCACGCCGTCGCGCTCGAGCATCTCGAGCATGTTGGCGAACACGTGCGGGCCGAGGAAGTCGGGGTTGAGGGCGGCCACCTCGCGGCCGTCCGAGCCGGTCAACGTCGGGTGCGGCCCTCGTCGGTGGACGAAACCCGAGCAGAGGTAGGTCATGAGGTGCCACTCGGTCATCGACGCCGAGCACTCGTGGGCCGACACGTCGATGAACTGTCCCCGGGCCCCGTCGCCCCCGGGCCCGCCTCCCTCCACGCGCTCCCCGCGCCAGCACAGCGCGGCGAGCACGGCGATGGCCGCGTAGGTCGCGGCCGTGCGCCACGCCTGGTCCCCGAGACAGGCGAGCGGCGGCGTGTCGTAGCCCTCGGGCCCGGACGCGTACCCGCAGGCCGCCATGGAGCCGCCGAGGGCCATGAGGATCAGGTCGTCGGCCAGGTAGTCGGCCCAGGGGCCGCTCTGGCCGAAGGGGGTGAGGGCGCAGACGACGATCCCGGGCCGGCGTGCCGCGAGCGCGTCGTAGTCCAGCCCGGCCGCCGCCGCCCGGGCGGGGCCGAAGGTGTGGACGACGACGTCGGCGGCCCCGCACAGCCCTTGCGCGTCGGCGTCGTGGGGAACCACCACGGAGCGCTTGCCCACGTTGTCGGCCCAGAAGGCGAGGCTGCGGTCGGGGCCGGGCTCGTCGTCGAGGAAGGGACCGGCGTGCCGTGACGGAGAGCCCTCGGGCGGCTCGACGCGCACGACGTCCGCCCCGAGGCCCGCCAGCATGCGGCCGCAGTACTCCACGGACTCGTCCCCCATCTCGAGGACGCGCACCCCCTGGAGCGGGGCGGTCACGAGAGCACGCCTCGCGCCGCCAGCGCTGCCACGTCCCCGGCGCCCATGCCCAGCCACTCGGCGAGCACGCGCTCGTTGTCCTCCCCCAGCAGCGGCGGGCCGCGCCGGGCGCGGCCGCCCGTGTGCGGCGGCGTGGCCGACATGTGCACGGGCACGCCTTCGAGGGGCATAGCCGGGACCTCGGCATTGCCGAGCATCGTGAAGTGGCCGCGGGCCGCGAGCTGCGGGTCGCGCTCGAGGCGGTCCGCGGCGTCCTGGACGGCGCCGGCGGGGACGCCCGCCGCCTGGAGCAGGTCCATGACCTCGTAGCGGTCGCGCGCCGATGTCCACTCCTCCAGCCGGGCGTCGAGCGCGTCCGCGTGCTCGAGGCGGCTCGCCACGGTGGCGAAGCGCGGGTCCTGGGCCCACCCGGGGGAGCCGACGGCGCGTACGAGCGACGCCCACTGGCCCTCGGTGCGACAGGAGATGGCGACCCACTTGTCCTCACCCAGCGCCCGGTAGGCGCCGCCCGGCGCGCTCGGGGGATGGTGGCGGCGGTTGCCCGTGGGGAAGCCCGGGCGCCGGCTCGGCCGGCCGTTGAGGACGGCGTCGAGCAGCAGCGCACCCGACAGCGCCGTGGCCGGCTCGAGCTGCGACACGTCGATGTGCTGGCCCTCGCCGGTCCGGCGCCGGTGCAGGACCCCCGCCAGGACGGCCACGGCGCCCAGGTAGCCGCCGACGTGGTCGAGGTACGAGAAGGACCAGCCCGCCGGCGGGCGCCCCGGCAGCCCCACGAGGAAGGTGAGACCGGTCAGGGCCTGGGCCGTGGGGCCCATGGTGACGTGCGCGGTGTCGGGCCCCGAGTGCCCGAAGCCGCACATCGACACGTAGACGATGTCGTCGCGGATCTCGCGCATGGTCTCGTAGGACAGGCCCCAGCGCGCCAAGGTGCCCGCGGCGAAGGACTCGGTGACCACGTCCGCGCGCGCCACCAGGTCCTTGAGCAGGGCCAGGCCCTCGGGATGGCGGGCGTCGACGGTGATCGAGCGCTTGCCGCCGGTGTTGTACTTGTAGAAGATCCCGCCCCGGTTGGCGCTGGAGGCGCTGGCGGCGTTGACCAGCGTGGCGGCGCCGAAGCCCTCGCCGCGCTCGCCGGGCTCGGGGACGTAGGGGGGCATGACCCGGACCGGGTCGGGCCGGGTGGTCGACTCGACCCGGACCACGTCGGCCCCGAGGCACCCGCAGATCAAGGTGGCCTGGGCGCCGAAGCCCAGGCGGGTGAAGTCGAGGATGCGCAGGCCCTCCAGGGCCATGTGGGCGCTCCCCTCGGGCCCGCCGCCGCCCGCGCCCGCCGGTCCGGGCCCCTGTCCGCTCACGCGGCCCGACGATAGTGTGTTCTCCGACACGCGTGTCAGGGAACGTGCGAACTCAGGAGGCGCCAGTGCGGCTCGAGGACCTGGTCTTGGTGAGCGTCGACGACCACGTGGTCGAGCCGCCCGACATGTTCGAGGGCCGGCTCCCGGCGCGCTTCGCGGACGAGGCACCGCGGGTCGACCGGCGTGACGACGGCACCGAGGTGTGGCGGTTCGCCGGGCGGGAGGCGACCAACATCGGGCTCAACGCGGTGTCGGGCCGGCCGGTGGAGGAGTACGGCGTCGAGCCGACCTCCTTCGCCGAGATCCGCTCCGGCTGCTACGACGTGCACGACCGGGTACGGGACATGGACGCCAACGGCGTGATCGCCTCGATGTGCTTCCCGTCGTTCCCGAACCTGTGCGGGCAGTTCTTCGCCAAGGTGTCCGACCGGGATCTCGCCCTGGCCGTGCTCCAGGCCTACAACGACTGGCACGTCGAGTCGTGGTGCGGGTCCCACCCGGGCCGCTTCATCCCCCTGGCGCTGCCGCCGCTGTGGGACCCCGAGGCCATGGCGGCCGAGGTCCGGCGGGTGGCGGCCAAGGGATGTCACGCCGTGTCGTTCTCGGAGAACCCGGCCAAGCTCAAGCTGCCCAGCCTCCACTCCGAGCACTGGGACCCGTTCTGGCGGGCGTGCCAGGACGAGGGGACCCTCGTGTGCCTGCACATCGGGTCGTCGTCGAGCCTGGCCATCACCGCGGTCGACGCGCCCATCGACGTGCTCCTGGGGCTCCAGCCGGTCAACATCATCCAGGCCGCCGCCGACCTCTTGTTCTCCAGGGTCCTGCGCGAGTTCCCCCGCCTGCGGTTCTCGCTCTCCGAGGGCGGCATCGGGTGGATCCCCTACTTCCTCGAGCGCATGGACTGGACCTACACGCGCCACCACGTGTGGACGGGGGCCGACTTCGGCGGCCGCCTTCCCAGCGAGGTCTTCCGCGAGCGCGTCGTCACCTGTTTCATCGACGACGCCGCCGGCCTGGCCCAGCGCTACGAGGTGGGGATCGACTCGATCTGCTGGGAGGCCGACTACCCCCACAGCGACTCGACCTGGCCGCGCTCGCCCGAGTACCTGTGGAAGTCGATCGAAGGACTGCCCGAGGACGACATCGAGAAGATCACGCACACGAACGCCATGCGCCACTTCCGCTTCGACCCCTTCGCGCACCGGCCCAGGGAGCAGTGCACGGTGGGCGCGCTGCGCGCCCAGGCGAGCGACGTCGACGTCATCGCCACCTCGTACTCGACGCTCGCCGCACGAGCCGGCAAGCGAGGCACCCGGGTGGCGGACCTCGTCGGCCAGGCCGCACCCGGCACACGTGTCGCGGGCTCGGCCCCGTCCTCGCCGGCCGCACCGTCGCCGGCACAGGGCTGATCGACATGGCCGAGGGCGACCTGGTCATCCGGGGTGGCACCGTGGTCGACGGCACCGGGGCGCCGGGCCGGCAGGCCGACGTGGCGGTGCGTGACGGGCACATCGTGGAGATCGGCCCGGAGGTGGCGGGCAACGGGGGAGGCAGGCGCGTGCTCGACGCGAGTGGCCTCGTGGTGGCGCCCGGCTTCGTCGACATCCACACCCACTACGACGCCCAGGTCTTCTGGGACCCGTGGCTCACGCCCTCCTCGTACCACGGGGTCACCTCGGTGGTCGCCGGCAACTGCGGCTTCTCGATCGCGCCGGTGCGGCCCGAGGGCGTGGAGCTCCTCGCCCGCACGCTCCAGCACGTGGAGGACATGAGCTTCGACACGCTGGCCAGCGGCGTGCCCTGGGACTCGTTCGAGACGTTCCCGCAGTACCTCGACGCGGTGGAGGCGCGCGGCGTGGCCCTGAACTACGGGTGCTACATCGGGCACACGGCCCTGCGGATGTACGTCATGGGCGACGACGCCTACGAGCGCCCGGCGACCGACGCCGAGCTCGGGGCGATGCAGGCGGTGGTGGCGGAGGCCATGGCCGCCGGGGCGATGGGGTTCGCCACCAGCGCGTCGCCCACCCACAACGGCCAGGGCGGGCGGCCCGTGCCCTCGCGCGTCGCCGGGGTCGACGAGCTGCGCGCCCTGCTCGGGCCCCTCCACGACCAGCACAAGGGCGTCGTCGCCCTCCTGCCCGGCGGGGTGCTCAGCGACGACGAGGTGTGCGAGCTGCAGCAGGCGGCGGGCCGCCCCGTCACGTGGACCGCGCTGCTCACGGTCAAGGGCTTCCCGTACCACGAGAAGGTGGTGGCCAAGAACGACGACGCCCGTCGCCGGGGCATCGAGGTCTGGCCCCAGGTGTCGTGCCGGCCCCTGGTGTTCCAGATGAACCTGGCCGAGCCCTTCACGCTCAACGCCCGCGAGGCCTTCGCCAAGCTGATGGCCGCCAGCCACGAGGAGCGGGTGGCCGCCTACCGGGACCCGGCCTGGCGCGCTGCCACGTGGGAGGAGCTCAACAGCGGCGGCGTCCTGCCCGTGAACTGGCGCGCCCTGTCGGTGGCCGAGAGCGACGCCCGCCCCGACCTGGTCGGCCGGGGGGTGGTGGAGCTCGCCGAGGAGCAGGGCTGCACACCGCTCGACGTCCTCCTCGACGTGTCGCTGGCCGACGACCTCACGACCCGCTTCTGGTCGGTGGTGGCCAACGACGACCCCGAGGGGATCGCCTGGCTGCTGCCGCGCGACAACGTCCTGCTCGGCCTGGCCGACTCCGGCGCGCACGTGTCCCAGCTGTGCGACGCCTGCTTCGCCACCGACCTGCTCGGCAACTGGGTGCGCGAGCGGGATGTCATGTCGATGGAGCGCGCCGTGCACAAGCTGACCGGCGAGCCCGCCGCCGTCTACGGGCTCGCCGACCGGGGCACCCTGGAGGTGGGCAAGGCCGCCGACATCTGCGCCTTCGACCCCGCCACGGTGGCGCCGGGGCCCCTGCGCCGAGTGCGCGACTTCCCCGCCGACGGGGAGCGGCTGGTGGCCGATCAGCCCGTCGGGATGGTGCACACCGTGGTCAACGGCGTGCCCATCCGCGTGGACGAGCGCCCGGAGACAGCCGGTCTCGACGCGCGTCCGGGCGCCGTGCTGCGCAGCTGAGCCGGCGGGCTCGCGTGGCGCACCGTCACGCGCACAACGTGAGCGCTCGGGGCGCGCGCAGTCGAGTGTGCACGTGAAACCATCTCTTCACAACCGGGACACGGCCGGGAAACACGGGGACCCTACGATGGGCGCCGACAATCGGCCAGCGGCACCGAGGACGGGGTGACGGAGAACGAGGCGAGCGGGGTCAAGCGCGTCGTCCTGCTGACCCTGGGCTGGGTGGAGCTGCCCAAGTCGTGCTCGGTTGCCGGGGCGCCGGCAGGCGAGCGCCTGCGCGAACCGGTCCCGGCCGTGCTGGTCGAGACCGACGGGGGGTGGGTCCTGCTGGACACGGGCTACAACCCGTCGTTGATCCGCGATCCGGAGCTGCGCCGTCGCTTCCACGACCGGTTCCAGGGCGTCGTGCCGATGCTTCCTCCCGGGGGTGACCCCCTCCTCGAGGCGCTGGAGCGCCAGGGGGTCGAGGTCGACGAGATCTCCACGGTGGTCGTCAGCCACCTGCACAACGACCATGCGGGCGGGCTGCGTCATTTCGCGGGCCGCGTGCCCGTGCACATCCAACGCGACGAGCTCGCCTTCGGGCTCGGGGACACCGCGGAGTCGCACGGCATCTTCCGCATCGACTTCGACGACCCGGCCATCGACTGGCGCCTGGCCGACGGCGACCGGGACGTCGCACCCGGCATCCGCGTCGTGAAGACGGCCGGGCACACCCCGGGCCATCAGAGTGTCGTCGTCCGCTACGACCGGGCGCTCGGAGGCGGTGGCTTCGTCTTCGCCTTCGACGCCGCCGACCTGGTCGAGAACATCCAGCAGGAACGACCCATCGGCGAGGTCGTCGGGTGCGACCCGGCGGAGTCGGTCGAGCACATCCGGCGGCTCAAGGCGCTCGCCGCCGCGGAGCGGCTCAGGCTGGTGCCGGGGCACGACCCCGACGTCTGGCCGCGCCTGACGAAGGACCTGAGCGTCGTCGGCGGCATCCCGCAGGAAGCCTGACCTCGACCCCTCCTATGCTCGGGCCGTCGGGTCCGCCCGGAGGCGAGCCGAGGGGAGGAGGGTCCGGCGCATTCGGACGGAGGACGAGCGGTGACCGCGTTGCCAGGACGGATCGCCTTGATCACCGGCGCCGCCGCCGGGATCGGCCGCCTGCTGGCGTCCGAGCTGGCGCGACGCGGTGCCACGCCGGTCCTCTGGGACCTCGACGGCGACCGGCTCGCCGCCGCGCTCGACGTGGTCCGAGCCGTCGGTGGGGGCGCACCGAGCGGCTACGTCTGCGACGTCGGCGATCGAGACGCCGTGTACGAGGCGGCGGCACGCGTGCGCTCGGAGGTGGGCGACCCCGACGTGGTCGTCAACAACGCCGGCGTGGTGAGCGGGGCCCGGCTCCTCGACCTGCCGGACGAGCAGATCCGCCGCACGTTCGAGGTCAACGTCCTGGCGCACTACTGGGTCACGAAGGCCTTCCTGCCGGCGATGGTCGAGCGCAACCGGGGCCACATCGTGACCGTGGCGTCGGCAGCCGGCCTGGTCGGGGTGGCCCGCCAGACCGACTACTCGGCGAGCAAGCACGCGGTGGTGGGCTTCGACGAGTCCCTGCGCGCCGAGCTGCGCCAGGTGGCCCCCGGTGTGATGACGACGGTGGTCTGCCCGTACTACGTCGACACCGGCATGTTCGAAGGGGTGCGCACCCGGGTCCCGTTCCTCCTGCCGATCCTGCAGCCGGCCGACGTGGCCAGGAAGATCGCCGACGCCGTGGAGCGAGATCGCCGGTCCGTCGTCCTGCCGCCGGCGGTCCGTCTCGTCCCGATCCTCCGTGTCCTGCCGCCCAGGGCGTTCGACTGGGTGATGGACCTCCTCGGCGTCAACGTCTCGATGGATCAATTCACCGGTCATGGCGGCGCCGGCGCGCCACCCTGATCGCCCATCCGGCCGGGCGCCGGCGCCGGCGGAAAAAATAAATTCGGCCTCAGTTGGCGCTGCCGACGGGGGTCTCGATGAACCCTGCCGCCCAGGTGGCGACGTCGCTCTCGGGGACGCGGCGCCCCTGCCGGAGTCGCTCGCGCCAGTAGCTCGGGTCGTAGGTGGCGGGTGCGGTGGTGGCGATGAACTCGCGCACGAGCGCCACGAAGCGCGCCGGGTCCTGGTGATGGGGGAAGTGGCCGGCGTCGGCGAAGAGCTCCAGCCGGCTCCCGGCGAGGGCCCGGTGGGCCAGCCGGGCGTGGCCGGGCGGGATGATGGCGTCGTGCTCGCCCCACAGGACCAGGGTGGGGATGCCGTCGGCGAGGTAGGCGCGATCGAGCATGGTGATGGCCTGGCCACGCCAGTCGACCCCGGAGCGGAGCGTCCGGAGGATGGCGTGGCGCGACTGCGCGTCGGGCAGGGAGTCGAAGACGCGCAGCACCTCCTCGACGTCATGCCCGAGGGGCGTGCCCAGCCGGCGCAGCACCTCGCCGGCCACCCGGCTGGCCAGCCGGGCCGGGGGAAGGCCCAGGAACGGCATGAGCAGCCCGATCCCGGGGACGGCGGCCAGGCGCAGCAAGGGGCTCACGCTGCGCCCCACGCCGCCGCTGCCCACCAGGACCAGGCGCTCGCATCGTTCGGGGAACTGGTAGGCGAATTGCGCGGCCACGCCCCCGCCCAGCGAATGGCCCACCACGGTGACCCGGTCGACGTCGAGCACGCCGAGCAGGTCCCGCATGCCGTTGGCGTAGGCGGCCACGGAGTAGTCGGCCCGGGGCTTGTCGGAGTGGCCGTGGCCGAGGAGGTCGGGGGCGATGACGAGATGGTCCTCGGCGAGCCGATCGATGACGGGCCGCCAGGTCTCGGAGCTGTCGCCGATGCCGTGGATCAGCAGGAGCGCCGGCCCCTCGCCGCCGACGAGGTAGGCCCGCCGGTAGCCGTGGATGGTGCGCAGCGCCCGTGCGGTGCGAGCGACAGGCGCGGGGCGTGCCGCACGCGTCCGGGGCCGCCCGCCCGATGCCACGTGGGCACCGCGGGCGCGCCGGGTCGTGTCCGTGCTCACGTCGTCGTCCTGCCCACGCGCACGTCACCCTTGTAGCGCCCGGAGGTGTCGGCACCGTGAACTGCGGATGAACGCGCTGTTTCTCGGCCCGGGCCCTGGCGGCCGGGAGGGCGCCGACCCCCGCTGTTCGCGGTCCGGAAACGAGCCCGAAACACTCGGGTGGGAGTCTTCGGGCCATGGGGGACATCCTCGACGGCTACGGACCGGTGCGGGGACCGGGCGCGGGGGCGTACGACGAGGTCGTGGACGGCGCCGGGACCCTGCGCGCCCCGTACGAAGAGGTCGCCGCGGCCGTGTCCGCCATGAGCGCGGGAGAGGTCTCCGCCCGCGCCGAGCGCCTGGCCAGGGCCTTTCGCCACCAGGGGGTGACGTTCGACCTCGACGGCGAGGAGCGCCCCTTCCCCCTCGACGTCATGCCCCGGGTGTTCAGCGCGCGGGAGTGGAGCCTGGTCGAGGCCGGGGTGGCCCAGCGCGTCCGCGCCCTCGAGGCCTTCCTCGACGACGTCTACGGCCCGGGGCGCATCCTCGACGCCGGCGTCGTTCCGAGGCAGGTGGTCACGGGGTCACCGAACTTCCTGCGCGCCGCCCACGGGATCCGGCCGGTGAACGGGGTCCGGGTGCACGTGGCCGGGATCGACATCGTGCGGGACGAGGCCGGGGAGTTCCGGGTGCTCGAGGACAACATCCGGTGCCCGTCGGGCGTGAGCTACGTCCTCGCCAACCGCCAGGCCATGGCGCGGGTCATCCCCGAGATCTTCTCCGGCCGGCCGATCCGCCCCGTGGCCGACTACCCGGCCCGCCTGATCGGGGCCCTGCGCGCCGCCGCCCCCGCCGGTGTCGGCGACCCGACGGTCGTCGTGCTCACGCCGGGGGTCTTCAACTCCGCCTTCTACGAGCACGCGCTCCTGGCGCGGCTGATGGGGGTCGAGCTCGTCGAGGGGCGCGACCTGGTGTGCCGCGGGACCGAGGTCTTCCTCCGCACGACCGAGGGCGAGACGCGGGTGCACGTCATCTACCGGCGCGTGGACGACGACTTCCTCGATCCGCTGCACTTCCGGCCCGACTCCGTGGTGGGCTGTCCAGGGCTGCTCAACGCGGTACGCGCCGGAGGCGTGGCCCTGGCCAACGCCGCGGGCAACGGCATCGCCGACGACAAGCTCGTCTACTGCTGGGTGCCGGACATGATCCGCTTCTACCTGGACGAGGAGCCCGTCCTCCAGAACGTCGAGACGTTCCGGCTGGTCGACGGGGACGAGCGGGCCGAGGCGCTGCGCCGGCGCGCCGAGCTGGTGTTCAAGCCCGTCGACAGCTCCGGCGGCAAGGGGATCGTCCTGGGCCCGTTCGCCACGCGCGAGGACCTCGCCGAGGTCGCCGCGGCGGTCGAGCGTGACCCGAGGGCGTGGGTGGCCCAGCGCCTGATCTCCTTGTCGACGTCGCCGACGTGGGTGGGCGAGGAGCTGGTGCCGCGCCACATCGACCTGCGGCCCTTTGCCGTGCACGACGGGACCGACGTGTGGGTCCTGCCCGGCGGGTTGACCCGGGTGGCGCTCGACGAAGGCGGTCTGGTGGTGAATTCGAGCCAGGGTGGGGGGTCCAAGGACACCTGGGTGGTGGGCGGCGCGGGCGCCGGGCACGGGGCGGACCCCGAGGTGGCGACGAGCGGGCGCCTCGGCGCGCCATGGCCCGCGGGGACGGGCCCGCCGGGCCGGACGCGACCCGGCGGGGGCGGCTGGCCGCACGCGGGCACCAGGATCGGCGCGGGGACGGCGGTCGATCCCGGCCCCATCGGCATGGAGGGCCAGCAGCAGTGACGGCCGGCAGCGGTGCGCGCCCCGCAGCGCCGAGCACGCGGTCACGGTGACCACGGCGCTGCTGAGCCGGGTGGCGGAGTCGATCTTCTGGATCGGCCGCTACGTCGAGCGCGCCGAGGGCACGGCGCGCATCCTCGACGTCGTCGTCCACCACACCCTGGAGGAACGCGGGGCGGCGTCCGCCGGCGCGGCCGGCCGCCTGCTGGCGGTGATGGGCTTGCCCGCGCCCGACGGGCCGCCAGACCTGTGGGAGGTCACCGAGTCGCTGGCCCACCAGCCGGCCAGCCGCTCGTCGATCGCCGGCGCCATCAACGGCGCCCGGGACAACGCCCGGGCGGTGCGCCACGTCCTGCCCGTGGAGGTCTGGGAGAAGATCAACGCGACCTGGGTCGACCTGCAGGCCGAGTGGGACCTGGCCCGCCGGGCCGGGCCCAGCACCTATCTCACCTACGTGAAGAACCAGATCGCGGCCATCGTCGGTTTCGCCGACACCACCATGAGCCGAGACGAGACCTGGCTCTTCTTCACCCTGGGCCGCTCCCTGGAGCGCACCGACGTCGTCGCCCGCCAGCTCGCCTCGCTCCCCCTGGAGGACCTGACCGAGACGGGGCTGGTCACACTCCTTCGGTCGTGCGGCGCGTACGAGCCGTACCTCCGCCTCACGCACGGCGTCGTCACCGTCGACGCCGTGGTCGACTTCCTCCTGCGCGACCGCCTGTTCCCGCGCTCGGCCTTTGCCTCCCTGGTGACCAGCGAGTCGTGTCTCGACCACATCGGGGGGACGCTGAGCGCGTGGGACGAGGCCCGTGGCCTCGTGGGCCTGGCGCGCGCCCAGCTCGAGTTCTCGGCGCCGGGTCTCCTGCTCCACGACCTCGACCTTCGCCTCGAGGGGCTGCAGATGACCTGCTCGGCGGCCAGTGACGCCGTGACGCGCCGGTACTTCACCCACGAGGGGCCCACGGAGTGGCACCGGCGGGTGTCGTGGTGAGCGCGATGAACCCGAGCGCTCGCCCCGACGCCGCCGCCCGCGCCGAGCGCGTGTGGCGGCTCGACATCGAGCACACCACCACCTATCGCTACTCGACCCATGTCCGGGCCTCGTTCAACGAGGTGCGGGCCATGCCCCAGAGCAGCCGCCGGCAGACGGCGCTCGAGACCTCGGTGACGACGATCCCGCCCGCGCCGCTCTTCCGCTATCGCGACTACTGGGGCACCCAGGTCCTGGCCTTCGACATCGCCGGCCCCCACGACCTGCTGCAGGTACGCTCCGGCGCGTTGGTCGAGACCCGGGCGCCGGCCGACCCGCCGCGCACGGGATGGCGCGAGGTGGACAGCGCCCGCGGGTGGCTCCCCGAGCTGTGCGCCCCGTCCCTCTACACGGCGTGGGACGACGGGCTCGGTGCCCAGGCCCGGCGTCTGCGGCGCGACGACCCGCTGGCCAGCGTCGAGGCGGTCGCCTCGTGGGTGCACGACACCATGACCTACGCGCCTGGGACCACCGGCGTGGGCACGACCGCCCTGGAGGCCTGGCGCGCCGGGCGCGGCGTGTGCCAGGACTATGCGCACCTGACGCTGGCCATGGTGCGCGCGCTGGGGATCCCGGCCCGCTACGTGTCGGGCTACCTGCACCCCCACGAGGACGCGCGGGTGGGGGACGCCGCCGCCGGCGAGAGCCACGCATGGGTCGAGGCATGGACGGGCGACTGGTGGGGGATCGACCCGACGAACGCCGTGCCGGCCGGGTTGCGCCACGTGGTGGTGGCCCAGGGACGGGACTACGCGGACGTGCCGCCGGTCAAGGGCATCTACGCAGGCACCGCCGAGGACGACCTGCGTGTCGACGTCCGCATCACCCGGGTCGCCTGACAACCTCCGGCGACCGTCGTACGCTGACGTCGGCGGTCCGGCGGGGGCCCGGCTCGCCGGTTCGGTCCGCGGGGGGTCAATGGGGACGACACCGGGGTCCCTGGCGCAGGCGTTCATCGCCGCGCTCGCCGATCCGACGCTCCTGGTCGACGTGGCTGGCACGGTGCACGAGGCCAACGACGCGGCGGCGCGCGCCTTTCGCTGCGCGGGCACCGCGCTGGTGGGCATGCGCGCCGACGCGCTGTTGCCGGGGCTCGCCCTCGCCGCCCCCGTCGAGGGTGCCGGAGCCGACCTCCGACCCGCGCCGGAGGCCGCCCCCGCCCCGACCCGCCTGACGGCGAGGCGCCCGGACGGCTCGTCCTTCGCGGCCGACGCCGCCGTCGGCCTCCTGCACCGGGGCCAGTCGCTGGTGGTGGTGCGCGACCTGGAGGCCCGCGCCACGGCGGAGCACCGGGCCGCGGAGCTCGCCGCCGCCGTGCAGGCGTCGACCGACGCCATCTACGTCCAGGGCACCGACGGCCTGGTCACGAGCTGGAACCGGGCGGCGGAGCGCACCTACGGCTACGGCGCGTCGGAGGCCGTCGGGCGGCCCGCCGCCTTCCTCATCCCCCCGCACCGGTCGGAGGACGTGGTCGTCTTCGAGCGTGTCATGCACGGCGAGCGCGTCGAGGGGTACGAGACCGAGCAGCGCCGGCGTGACGGCACCCTCGTCCCGGTCTGGCTGACCGTGCTGCCGGTCTACGACCTGAGCGGCCGGGTCGTGGGCGCGACCTACGCCGCGCGCGACGTCACCGAGCTCGAGCTGGCGCAGGCGACGCTGGCCGACGCCCAGGCCCGGCTGCGCCAGGGGGAAGCGTTGGCGCACGCCGGCGGTTGGGAATGGGACGTGCAGACCGACACGATGCAGTGGTCGGACGAGCTCTATCGCATCCACGGCGTGGACCCGCTGGACTTCGAGGGAACGCTGGACGCCCGTGTCGCCCTGGTGGCAGGCCCCGACGTGGCGAGGGTGCGGGAGGCCCTCGTCCAGGGGGCACGTCAGCGCTGGCCCATCGAGATCGAGTACGCCATCGTCCGCCCCGACGGCGGCGCGCGCCAGGTCCTCACCCGTGCCCAGCCCATCGAGGACGCCATGGGCGCCGTGACCGGGCTGCGCGGGGTGGACATCGACTTGACCGAGCGCCACGAGGTCGAGCACGCGTTGCAGATGGCGGTCGAGCGCGAGCGTGCCGCCGCCGAGGAGCTGCGGGCGGCCGACCGCCTGAAGGACGACTTCCTCTCGACCGTGTCCCACGAGCTGCGCACGCCGCTCACATCGATCGTGGGCTTCGCCGCCCTGCTCGAGTCGGGTGACGAGACGCTCGACGACGAGACCCGGGCGCACCTCGTGCACCGGATCGGGCGCAACGCGGTGCAGATGCACAACATGATCGAGGGCCTGCTCGACTTCACCCGCCTGCAGGCCGGCCGGGTCGAGCTCCGGGTGGCGCCGACCCCGCTCGCCGGGCACATCCGGTCGTGCGTCACGGGGATGGCGGCCGTCCTGGCGGACCATACGGTCGACGTGGCCGTCCCCGAGGAGGTCACGGTGGCCGCCGACGCGGCCGGCCTCGACCGGATCCTGACCAATCTGCTGTCGAACGCGGCCAAGTTCGGGCCGCCGGGCTCGACGATCGAGGTGCGGGCACGCCCCGTGCCGTCGCCACCCGCCTCGGAGGAGGGCCCGGCCATGCCCACCGGCGGCCCGGCCGCGCCCATGGGCGCCCCGGCCATGATCGAGGTGTCGGTGCGGGACCAGGGCCCTGGCGTGCCCAGCGAGCACCGCGAACGCGTCTTCGAACGGTTCTTCCAGCTCGCACCGTCCCACACCGGCAAGCGCGGCACGGGTGTGGGCCTGGCCGTGGTCCGCCAGTACGTGGAGCTCCTCGGGGGGCGGGTCTGGTGCGAGAGCGCGCCGGGCCGGGGGGCGACCTTCCTGTTCACGCTGCCGGCCGCGACCCCCTGACGGCCGGGCCGGCGCCCGGGCACAATGGCATCCAGGTGTGCCGGGTCGCCGCCGGCGGGGGAGGAGGGACGATGACGGTGCGGTTCGTGCGGTGGGTCGTGCTGGTGGCGCTGGCCTGGATCGTCGTCCACTCGATCCCGAGCGTGGCCCGCTACTTCAAGATGCGGGAGATGTGACGCCCCCGTCACCCTGCTCGCCATCGGGGCGCACCGCCCGTACGGCGCCCCGCACGCGGGCGATCACCTCCTCGACCGAGATGGGACGGTCCGCGTCGCCCTGGAGGCGCTGACCCACGTCGCGCAGCACGTGCCCGGCGTGCGACCGGAGCGCGGTCAGGAGGCCCTGGAACTCCTCGGAGCGCCACACGGCCTTGCACGAGTCGACCAGCTCGTCGAAGCCGTCGCTGCCCGCCTTGGCGCCGACGGCGTAGCCCACCGCGAATGCCATCAGGATCTCCACCTGCCCGTCCTCTCGCTCGCCGGTCCTCTCGCTCGCCGGTCCTACGACGCCTCGGCGTGCGCCTCGAGACGCAGCTCCACCCGCACGTCAGGATAGATCTTGAGCATCATCGTGGCGGGCGGCGGCAGGTCGAAGTCGCGGATGTCGAAGACGTGCTCTCCCGCGACCACGATGGTGTCCGCGCTGGGGAACTCCGCGCTGACCGAGCCGCTCACGGCACGCCGCACCCCGTGCATGGTCACGTCGCCGTCGAGCTGGAACCGGTTCGTGCCCGACACCCGGTCCACCTGGCGCAGCTCGAGCACGGCCACGGGGAAGCGACGTGCGTCGATGCGCCGTCGCAGCTCGGCGTCGTAGAGGGTGTTGCCCGACGCCAAGGTGCCCATGTCGACCTCGACGAGCGCACGGGGCCCGTCGGTGCTCACGACGCCCTGGGGGTCGATGTCGGCCTCGATCGTCCCCTGGATCTCGTTGGTGGCGAACTCGATGTGCCCGACGTTGGAGCGGGCGCGGACCACCACGGCGCTGGCGTCGCTCGCCACCTGGAACCTACGTCGCACGGTTGCTGCCATGCCTCGCGTCGCGCCTCGCTCGTCGCAGGCTCGCCGGTGGGACACGTGCGACACCCGACAGACGGCTTTCAGCCAACCGTAGTGCCGTGCTCCGGCGTCGTCCGTCAGGAAGGCTTCCCCCACGAATACCACACTGAGTGATCAAGCGTTCCCCCCTGGTGGAAACTGTGTTGACAGAGTATTGTCTTGCCAGCGGCGCTGTGTGGGGGCAGGCGTGCGTTGCGTAGCACAGCGGGGGGGTCCGCGGGGGTGACGAAGAAGATCCTCGTCGTCGAGGACGAGCCGGACATCCGTCTCCTTCTGCGGATGGTGCTCGAAGCGAACGGCTTCTCGGTGCTCGAGGCGGGCGACGGCAACCGCGCGCTGTCCATGCTCGCCGAGGAACGGCCCGATCTCGTCGTGCTCGACGTGATGCTGCCCGGCCTCGACGGCTGGGGGGTGCTCGGCGCGATGCAAGCCGGACGGCTCGCGCCCGACACCCCCGTCGTCATGCTCTCCGCCCTGTCCTCGGAGCAGGACCGGCTGCGGGCCTGGGAGGGCGGGGCGACCGACTACGTCGCCAAGCCCTTCACCCGCGAGCAGATCCTCCAGGCGATCGAAGGCGCGCTCGAGCCGATCCCGTCCGAGGAACGTCGCCGCCGGCGCGACGCGATGGTGGACTGGCTCAGGCGCGTGGGCGCCGAGCAAGAGCGGCGACGGCGGGAGCGGGTCGAGGTCCTCGCCCTGCGTCCGGAGGACCCGGTCGTGCAGCTCGCCGCCCTGGTGGAGTCCACAGACGACGCCGTGATCACGCTCACCCTCGGCGGTCAGGTCGCCAGTTGGAACCCCGCGGCGGAGCGCATCCTCGGGTGGAAGGCGGACGAGGCCATCGGCCGCGCGCTCGCCGAGCTGGTCGAGCCCGGCGGCGGCGAGCAGCTGCGAGAGCTGCAGCGGCGTGTCGAGCAGGGCGAACGCGTCCGTAGCGTGGCCAGCGCGTGGACCCGCAAGGACGGTGCCCGCGTCGACCTCGGCATCATCGCCGCGCCGGCGGTCGACCGCGCCGGCCAGGTGCACGCCGTCTCGATCACCGGCCGGGACCTGACGACCAGCCGCTGGGCCGAGACCACCTTCCGCAGCCTGCTCGAGGCCGCGCCCGACGCCATGGTCATCATCAACCAGGCCGGCCGGGTGCAATTCGCCAACGCACAGACCGAGCAGCTCTTCGGCTGGCGCGCGGACGACCTCATCGGCCGGCCCGTCGAGCTCCTCATCCCCGAGCGCTTCCGGGAACGCCATGGCGAACACCGCGCCGAGTACTTCGAACGGCCGCGGCTGCGACCCATGGGTCAGGGGCTCGAGCTCTTCGGGCGTCGGCGCGACGGCACCGAGTTCCCCGTCGAGATCAGCCTCAGCCCGGTGGAGACCTCCGACGGGATCCTCATCTCGGCGGCCATCCGTGACATCTCGGCGCGCAAGGCGCTCGAGCGGGCGCACGCGGAGGCCGAGGAGCGGTTCCGGCGTGCCTTCGAGAGCGCGCCGATCGGCATGGCCCTGCTGGACCTGAGTGGCCAGTGGATGCGCGTCAACCAGTCGCTGTGCCAGATCCTCGGCTTCGAGCAGGTCGACCTGCTGGCGCGTCCACCGGCGACCATCATCCCGCCCGCGCACCAGCCGCTGTGGCGCGCCGCGTTCGGACGGGTCACGGCGGGCCGACAGAGCGACTTCCGCCTGGAGCAGATCTGGCACGGCGCCACGGACGACGTCTGGGTCCACGTGCGGGGCGCGGCCGTGGTCGACGAGGCGGGCGCCCCGGCCTACGTGATCGTGCAGATCGAGGACGTCACCGCCCGCAAGCGCGCCGAGCAGGAGCTCGAGCGCACGCAGGCCGCGCTCATCCAGAGCGAGCGCCTGGCGGCCATCGGCGAGATGGCCTCGCGGGTGAGCCACGAGCTGCGCAACCCGCTGGCGGCGATCACCAACGCCCTGTACCTCCTGCGCGGCGACCTCGGCTCGCCCGTCGGTCCCGACATCGAGAGCCGGCTCGCCCTCATCGACCGGGAGACGGCCAAGGCGGCGGACATCTCCGAGGACCTGGTGGCCTTCGCCCGGCCCCGCTTCCCGATCCCGGTGCCCGTCGAGCTCGGCCCGCTCGTCGCCGAGGTGCTCGAGGTCAGCCCGCCCCCGCCGGGCGTCGACGTGCACGTCTCGGGCGGCGAGACCCTCGCCCTGGGCGACCGGGTGCAGCTCGCCGAGATGCTCACCAACCTGGTCACCAACGCCTATGACGCCATGGCCGACGGCGGCATGCTGCGGGTGGGCGCGGTGACCGAACATTCCGGGACCGTGATCACCGTGGAGGACAGCGGGAGCGGGTTGGCCCACGACCTGACGTCGAAGGTCTTCGAGCCGTTCGTCACCACCAAGCAGCACGGCACGGGCCTCGGGTTGGCCATCGTGCGCCGCATCGTCGACACGCACGACGGCACGGTCACGATCATGAGCGAGCCCGACCGCGGGACCCGCGTGAGCGTGACCTTGCCCAACCCGCGCGGACGCAGCGTGTTCGTGGTGGACGACGAGAGCGGTGTGCGCACCACCATGGCCGACGTCCTGCGACGCGCCGGGTACTTCGTCACCGAGGCCGAGGACGGCGACGTGGCACTGCACCTGCTGTCGGGTTCGACGGCCGACGTCGTGGTGCTCGACATCGGCATGCCCGGGCGTGACGGCCTGGGCGTGCTCGCAGAGCTCCCGACGGGCCCGCCGGTGGTGGTGGTGACGGGCGAGGCGATGGACGAGGAGCCGCTGCGCCACGTCTACGGCGGCGTCGTGGCCGTGCTGCGCAAGCCCGTGGCACCCCCGGACCTGCTCCGGGCCGTGGCCAAGGCGATGTGCTCTCCGTGGCCGTCCGCGGATCCCATCCGCCCGGCGCGCTCCGCGCCGGCATGATGCAGGGGAAGCAACCTGCGGCGATTCGACGGGCCATCGATTGACGTGCCGCGTCATCGGCGAGCTCTGCGACGCGTCTCGCGCGCGGGCCGACACCGGGTGTTGACGGACGGCCGTGTGCCGAGGTTTCCTGAACACTGCGCGCCCGGTGTGACGGGGGGGCGGCTCGGTCCAGGTCGATCGTGGACGGCAGGGGCGAGGTAATGGCCGTGGCGGGGGACGGGGGGGTGCCGACGCAGCGCGGCGGCGACGCCGACGCGCTGCCAGCCGACGCGCTGCCAGCCGACGTGCTGGCACAGGCCGTGCCGACCGACTGCACCGGGGACCACGCCGGCACCGACGACGTCCATGCCGGCACCGGCCGTCCGGTGCTGGCGGGCCCGGGGCGCCAGGTCCCCGCCCTGGCGAGGTTTTCGTCGCTTCGCTTCCAGCCCGTGGACGTCCACGGCACGCAGGACGCGTGGCTGGCCTCCGTCCTGCGGTCGCTCGACGTGGCCGTCATGTCGTCGTCGACCGACGGGCGCATCCGCAGCTGGAACACGGGCGCAGAAGCACTGCTCGGGTACGAGGCCGAGGAGGTGCTCGGCCGGCCGGCGACGGTGCTCGTCGCCCCCGAGGACCGGCTCGCCACGGCCGCGCTTCTGGCGCGGCTGTTCCGTGGTGAGCGGGTGGCGCCGTTCGAGACCCTCCGGGTGCGAAAAGACGGGGTCGCCATACGCGTCTCGATCCTCCTCGCCCCGGTGCGCGACCGCGTCGGACGAGTCGTCGGCGCCTGCGCGGTGATGCGCGAGGTGGGTGGCGGAGGATGGCTCCAGGCCGAGCTCGACGCGCTCACCAAGGACATGGACGTCGTGGTGGTCGTCCTCGACAGCGAGCTGCGGCCGATCTCCACCAGCGCCTCCATCGAGCGCGTCTTCGGATCGGCGCCCGACGACTGGCTGGCCGGCCGGGTCGTCCACGCCGTGCACCCCGACGACGCGACGCGCACGGCCGCCACCTTCGAGCAGTGGCTGGCGGCACCCGGCCTCTCCGGCGCGCCGGTCGAGTACCGGATCCGGCACCGCGACGGGTCGTGGCTCTGGGTGGAGTCCTTCGCCCACAACCTCCTCGACGACCCCGACGTCCAGGGGCTGGTCGTCACCACCTGGGACGTCACCGAGCGGCGGGAGGCGGCGCGCGACCGCGCCGTGGCGACCTCGCGCCTGACGGCCATGTTCGACCAGGCGGTGATCCCCCAGATCGTGCTCGGACTGGACCGGACCGTGCTCGAGGCCAACGCGGCGCTGTGCGCCATGATCGGGTACCGCGCCGAGGAGATGGTCGGGCGCCGGATCGACGAATTCGCGGTGACGGAGGACGCGGAGGTCCCCCGCGCGATGTGGGACGACCTGGTGGCCGGGCGAGTGCCGTCGATCGATTTCGAGCGTCGCTACCGTCGCAAGGACGGCTCGATCCTCGAGCTCTACACCCGCACGGCGTTGGTCCGGGACAACGAGGGGCGGCCGCTGTACGCGGCCGGGATCGGCACTGACCGCACCGAGCGCAACACGGCCCGCCGGGCGCTCGAACGCAGTGAGGCCCGGCGTCGGGCCCTGATCGAGAACAGCCGCGACCTGTTCGTCGTGCTCGACGCTTCGAGCATCGTGACCTACGTGTCACCGGGCGTCGGCTGCATGTTGGGCTACGAGCCGGACGAGCTGGTGGGCCGGCAGCCGACCTGGCTCGTGCATCCCGACGACCACGAGGCGCTCACCGACGAGTATGCCGCCGTGCTCGCCGCCGGGTCCGGGCGCCACCCCGAGACCTTCGTGTTCCGGGCGTGCACCGCGCAGGGGGCGTGGCGGCACCTCGAGGCCGTGGCCACCAACCTGATCGACGACCCTGCCGTGGGCGGCGTCCTGCTCAACGTGCGGGACGTGACCGAGCGCCAGCGTTCCCTGGAGGCCCTGACCGACAGCGAGGCCCGGTACCGCACCATCGTCGAGACGGCCCAAGAGGGCATCTGGATGGTCGACCCGTTCAACCGCATCACCTTCGCCAACGGCGCGCTGGCCCGGCTGCTGCGCTGCAGCCCCGACGAGCTGTTGGGGCGCAGCCCCGTCGAGTTCATGGGGCCCCAGTGGCGACGGCCGGTGTCCCCCGGCGGGGTTCGGCCCTTCACCTGCGTCCCGGGGGAGGAGATCCGCTTCCTGGCCTTCGACGGCACCGAGGTCTGGGCCACCGTCTCCACCAGCCCGCTGGTGGGCCCGGCGGGGGAGGTCACCGGCGGGCTGGCCATGATCTCGGACGTCACCGGCCGGCGCACCGCGGACATCCATCTCCGCCAGAGCGAGGAGCGGTTCCGCTCCCTGGTGCAGTACGCCTCCGACGTCGCCGTGATCGCCACGCCCGAGGGGACCGTCACCTACGCCACCCCGGGCGCGGAGCAGTTCCTCGGGTCGCACGAGACGCTCGAGGCCGGGTTCAACATCCTCGACCGCCTCCATCCCGACGACCTCGGGGCCGTGTCCGAGGTCCTGGCCGAGGTGCTGGGCGACCGCCGGCCCTTCGAGGAGCGCGTGCCCCGACTGGTCCGGTGCCGGGCGCGACACGTCGACGGCTCCTGGCACGTGGTCGAGGCCACGCTGTCGAACCTGCTCGACCTGCCCGCGGTGGGGGGCATCGTGGTCAACGTTCGCGACATCGACGAGGTCACCGCGGCCACCGTGCAGATGGAGGAGAGCCAGCGCCGCTTCGAGAGCCTGGTCAAGCACTCCACCGACGTGATCCTCGTGGTCGACCCCTTCGGCATGGTCACCTACGTCAGCCCGTCGCTCGAGCAGGTGCTCGGCTACCGTCCCGAGGACCTCCTCGGTCGCCGCACCCGCGACCTCGTCCACCCCGACGACGTCGGGTCCGTGGTCGATCTCATGGCCGGCCTGCGCCGCGCGTGCACGCTGCCGGCGAAGGCCGAGATCCGGGTGCGCGACCGCCAGGGGTCGTACCTGCGAGTCGAGGTGGTGGGCAACAACCTCCTCGACGACCCCGCGGTGGGCGGCATGGTCTTCAACGTCCGCGACGTGTCGGAGCGGGTCCGCAGCGAGCACGAGCTCCGGTCGCGGGCCGCGCAGCAAGCCGCCGTCGGCTGGCTCAGCCAGCGAGCCCTGGTCACCGTGGAGCTCCAGCCGCTGTTCGACGACGCCGTCAAGACGGTGGCCGAGGTGCTCGGCATCGAGATCGTGGGCGTGATGGAGGCCGACGGCGAGCGCGGCGACATCGTCGTCCGCTCGATGAGCGGGCTCCCCGAAGGGAGCCCGCTCATCGAGCGCAGCCGACCGGGATCGGGCGGGCTGGCGGAGTACACCCTGAAGGTCGAGGAGCCGGTGCTCGTGGAGTCCCTGGCCGAGGAGACCCGCTTCGTCCCCCGTCCCGAGTTCCTCGACGCGGGGGTGCAGTCGAGCGCCGGCATCGTCATCCCCGGCCCCCACGGGCGCTTCGGAGCGTTGGTCGCCCACAGCCGCGCCCGGCGGGCCTTCACCGGTGACGACCTCACCTTCCTCTCCGCGGTGGCCAATGTCCTGGGCTCGGCCGTCCAGCGCCATACCTACGAGCAGCGCCTCACCTACCAGGCCACCTACGACGTCCTGACCGGTCTGCCCAACCGGGCGCTGCTGCTGGACCGCCTCCGCCTGGCCCTGTCGCGCCGCACGCCCGGCCGCGTGGTGGGGCTGCTGTTCATCGGCCTCGACCGCTTCAAGCTGGTCAACGACGCCTACAGCCACGAGCTCGGGGACGCGGTGCTCTCCGCGGTGGGCGACCGGCTGTGGTCGCACGTGCGCCCGGCCGACACGGTGGCCCGCTTCGGGGGCGACGAGTTCGTCGTCCTCTGCGACGACCTCACCCGCGAGGAGGAGGCCGTCGAGCTCGCCGAGCGGGTGCTGTCGACCCTCGCCAGCCCCTTCGAGGTCGGCGGCGAGCAGGTCAATCTGACCGCCAGCGTGGGGATCTGCCTCGCCACCGGTCAGCAGGACGCCGAGACGATGCTGGCCGAGGCCGATGCGGCGATGGTCGAGGCCAAGGCGCGGGGGCGGGGCCGTTGGGAGCTCTTCGACGTGAGCTTCCGCCACCGGATCATGGCGCGCCTGCAGCTCGAGTCGGACCTGCGCAGTGCCGTCGAGAACGACGAGCTCACCCTCCAGTTCCAGCCGCTCGTGCGCCTCGACACCGGCGAGGTGACGGGCGTGGAGTGCCTGTTGCGCTGGGACCACCCGGTCCGGGGCCGGACGATGCCCGACAAGTTCGTGCCGGTAGCCGAGGACACCGGGGCCATCATCGCCATCGGCGCGTGGACGCTGCATGCGGCCTGCGCCCAGGCGGCGCGCTGGCAGGCCGCCGGGCGCGGCCCCTTGGCCGTGTCGGTCAACCTCTCCAGCCGCCAGCTCGACGAGCCCACGCTGCCCGACCTGGTGGCCGAGGCGCTGGGTGCGCACGGGCTCGAGCCGCGGTGGTTGTGCCTGGAGATCACCGAGAGCGCCATCATGCGCGACGCCTCGCAGGCGCTGGCCGTCCTGGAGGCGCTCAAGGAGCTGGGCGTGCGGATCGCCATCGACGACTTCGGCACCGGCTACTCCTCGCTCGCCTACCTGCGCCGGTTCCCGGTGGACGTGCTCAAGATCGACGGCAGCTTCGTGCAGGGCCTCGGCGAGGACCCCGAGGACTCCGCCATCGTCGCCGCCGTGCTGCGCCTGGCCGAGACCCTCGGGGTCGACGTGGTGGCCGAGGGGGTGGAGACCGCGGGCCAGCTCGACACCCTCCGGGCCCTCGGCTGCCAATTCGGGCAGGGCTACTTCTTCAGCCGCCCGGTCGCCGCCGAGGAGATCTGATCCGTCCTCACCTGCCGCATCCCCTCCTCTGGTGTTCGCACCGCGGGCCGCCATCGTCGACCGGCGTCGCCGCCGGCGTCAGGCCGTGTCGGCCATCCCCTCTGCACCGGCCTCGGCCAGTGCCGCCCGGGCCTGGGCCGCCTCCAGGTCCCACTTCTCCTCGATGTTCCCGAAGTGCCAGATGGCCAGCGCCACGGCCCAGGTGGCCACGAACATGCCGACGATGACGAACCCGGCCTTGTTGATGTCGAAGTTCTGCAACCAGCCCCAGACACCGGAGTTCAGGTTCGCGTACTGGGCGAGGAGCCCCAGGATCTCGATGGTCCCGACGAAGAACGCGATGACGACCGAGAGCCCCGTGATGGTCAGGTTGTAGTAGATCTTGCGGATCGGCTTGGCGAACGCCCAGTCGTAGGCGAAGTTCATGAAGCAGCCGTCCACGGTGTCGAACAGGCACATGCCGGCGGCGAAGAGGACGGGCAGCGACAAGATGGCGTAGAAGGGGAGTCCGCCCACCACCGCCGTCCCGGCGAGGACCAGGAGCGCCACTTCGGTGGCGGTGTCGAAGCCCAGGCCGAAGAGCAGGCCGAGCGGGTACATCTTCCACGCGGTGTCGATGCGCCGGGAGAAGCGCCCGAGGAACCGGTTCATGAGGCCCCGGCTCTCGAGCTGGCGTTCGAGCTCCTCGTCGTCGTATCGGCCGCTGCGCATCTCCTTGAAGACCTTGACGATGCCCACCAGGATCACCAGGTTGATGGCCGCGATGAGGTAGAGGAACGTCCCCGACACGGTCGTCCCGACGATGCCCGTGACCTTGTGGAGCCCCGAGTTGTCGTTGCGCACGGCCAGGTTGAGGGCACGGATGCCGAAGTTCAACGCGACGGCCAGGAGGAAGACGACCGACGAGTGGCCGAGGGAGAAGAAGAACCCGACGCTGAGCGGACGCTTGCCGTCGTTGATCAGCTTGCGGGTCGTGTTGTCGATGGCGGCGATGTGGTCCGCATCGAAGGCGTGGCGCATCCCGAGCGTGTAGGCGAGGATGCCCGTGCCCCAGCCGAAGATCTCGGTCTTCGAGATCCGGTAGTGGTGGTTCAACGACAGCGCGAGCAGGCCCCAGCCCACGACGTTGAGCATCACGATGGTCAGGGTCATGCCCCCGGCCCGGAGCCACTCGCTCGGCGTGAGGGCGTTCTGGACGCGTCGGAGTCGTCCGGGGACGGAGACCGAGCCGTCGGGGGTGGCCAGGGCCATGGTGTCCTTCTCCTTGCTCGCCGCCGGCCGTTGTAGTTGAGATGCGACCTGGAGGCAAGAGCGTGCTGTCCGCAATATCCTCCTTGGAGGCCTATGCTGGGTTCGATGGCCAAGACGGCGGCTCCGACCTCACCCGTCGACGACGTGTTGGCGTTGCTGCGATCCCGAGGCGGGCGAGTCACGTCGGCTCGGCGTCTCCTCCTTGAGGCGATCTTCGAGGCCGACGGTCATCGCACGGCCGAAGAGCTGGCCGGCGACGTGCGGGCCAAGGCTCCCGAGGTGCACCTGTCCACGATCTACCGGAACCTCGACGGCCTCGAGGAGCTCGGCGTGATCTGCCACGCCCATCTGGGTCATGGGCCGGCCATGTACCACCTGGCGGCGAGGTCCCACGGCCATCTCGTCTGCGAGTCGTGCGGGATGACCGCCGAGGCGCCCGAGGAGCTCTTCCGTGAGCTGTCGGAATCGGCGCAGGCCCGATTCGGGTTCCGCATCGACCCGCGTCATTTCGCCATCCTGGGGCGCTGCCGGAGCTGCGGGGAGGACCCCCCGGCGCTCAGAGGCGCAACGGCCGGATGGGGCTGAGCAGGAGCTCGGGGTGGGCGATCCAGTCGACGCCGGGCACGTCGACGTAGAGCTCGATCTCGTTGCCGTCGGGGTCGAGCACGTAGAGGCTGTGCGTGACGGTGTGGTCGCTCGTCCCCACGACGGTCGCCCCGGCCTCGGTGACCCGGGCCAGCGCCTCGCGCAGCTCGTCGTCGCTGTCGCCCACCTTGAGGCCGAAGTGGTACAAGCCGACGCGCCGCCCCGGGGGCACGGCGGCGGCGTCCTCGCCCACCTCGATCAGCAGGAGCTCGTGGTGCGTCCGGCCGGAGGGGGCGGAGAAGGCGGCGGCGGCGAACGGCAGGCCGGGCGTGTCGGGGGAGATCATGCGCCAGCCCAGGACGTCCCGGTAGAAGGCCACCGAGCGCTCCAGATTGCGCACGTAGAGCACCAGGTGTCCGAGCTCCTTGACCTCCATGACGTACCTCCGCTCGTCCGGCGGGCACCCATGGTTCCCGCGCCTGGGACAACGCCGTGACCCGGTCGCCTGTTCCCGTGGTCCCTATGCTCGGCCCATGGCCGTCCCCCGGCTCAGCGCCCCCGAATGCCGCGTGCTCGGCTCCCTGATCGAGAAGGAGCTGACCACGCCCCAGCAGTACCCCCTCACCCTCAACGCCCTGACCCTCGCGTGCAACCAGACCACGAACCGGGATCCCGTCGCGGACTACGACGACGCGGGGGTCGAGGCCGCCGTGACCTCCCTCAAGGAGCGTGGGCTCGCCCGCTTCGTCCACCCGTCCCACGGGCGCAGTGCCCTGCGGTTCCGCCACGCGGCCGACGAGGCCCTCGGGCTCGAGGTGCCCCAGCGCGCGCTCGTCGGGGTCCTGCTGCTGCGGGGTCCGCAGACCCCCGGCGAGCTGCGGTCCCGGACCGAGCGCATGGCGGCCTTCGACGACGTGCACGCGGCGGAGACGGTGCTCGAGGAGCTCGCGTCGCGCGGGGAGCCCTTGGTGGTCCGCCTGGAGCGGCTCCCAGGGCAGAAGGAGTCGCGTTATGCGCACCTTCTGGGTGACGCGGCCGCACCGGCGGCGCCGGCGCCTGCCGCCACCGTCGCCGGCGCCGAGCCGCTCGTGTCCGGCGACGGACCGGGCAGGACCGGGGAGGGGGTCGCGTCGGTGCCGGCGCCCGCTGGCGACGCAGCGGTGCGGGACGAGCTCTCCCGCTTGCGCGCCGAGGTCGACGGGCTGCGGCGCGATCTCGACGCCCTGCGGCGGGAGCTCGGCGCCTGACCGGAGCTCAGGCGCCGTCGGCGCTGGGCTGGCCGGCCGTGTGCAGCTGCACCACGATGCCGTCGGGGTCGGCCACCTCGACGACGAGGCCGAGATGGCCCTCGCGCACCCCCGAGTGCACCACCCCGGCCGCGTCGAGGTACTCGACCCAGTCGGCCAGCGCCGCCTGGCTGCCGACGTCGAGCGCCACCATGGTGAACCCGGCCAACGCCTCGGCCCGCTCGGGGTCCGCATGGAGCCCGAGGATCACGCCGGAGTGCTGCATCACCACGCCGACGAGCCCGTCCTCCTCCTCCAGGTCGAGCATGACGTCCAGCCCGAGGACGTCGCGGTACCAGTCACGGCTGGCGACCGCGTCGCGCACGGGCACCCGGACATGATGGAACCCGAGGATCGCCGGCGGGCGGGGGTCGTCCATACGACCAGCATTGCCCAGCGTGCGCTTGGCCGCGGCGCCCCGGCCGTCAGGGGGGCCCGGCCGTCAGGGGCCCGGCCGTCAGGGCTCGAAGCGGTAACCGAGCCCCGGCTCGGTCAGGAAATGGACGGGGTGCGCGGGGTCGCGTTCGAGCTTGCGCCGCACCCGGGCCAAGAGGACCCGGAGGTATTCCGTCTCCTTGACGTACTCGGGCCCCCAGACCTCCTGGAGGATCTGGCGGTGCGACACCAGCCGGCCGGAATGGCGCACCAGCAGGGCCACGACGTCCCACTCCTTGGGGGTGAGATGGACCGTCTCGCCGTCGCGCGAGACGCGCATGGCGGCCAGGTCGATGGTGAAGTCCGCCGTCTCCACCCGGGGCTCGACCTCGTTGCCCACCGCGCGCCGGAGCGCGGCCCGGATGCGCGCCAGGAGCTCGTCCATGGCGAAGGGCTTCGTCACGTAGTCGTCGGCGCCGGCGTCCAGCGCCTCGACCTTCGACGCGCCCTGATGGCGCGCGGAGAGGACGATCACCGGGACCTGGCTCCACCCCCGCAGCCCGCGGATGACGTCCACGCCGTCGATGCCCGGCAGCCCCAGGTCCAGGAGGATCACGTCGGGATGGTGGTGGGCCGCGGCGTCCAGCGCCTCTTCGCCGCTACGGGCGACGTCGATCTGGTACCCGCGCGCGCCCAGGCTGATGGACAGGGCGCGCAGCAGCGGCTGGTCGTCGTCCACGACGAGGATGCGGCTCACGGAGTCGTCGCGTCCGCGGTCGGGGTCTCCGTGGCGGCACGGCCGTCGGCCGCGGCACCGCCCTCGGTCGCGGCACCGCCCTCGGTCGCGGCACCGCCGTGGGTCGCCGGGCCTCCGCCCGCCGCGGCATCGGCGTCCACCCGGGCACCATGCGCCGAACCGGTCTCCGTGGCGGCCGCATTCGTCTGTTCGGCGCGCACCGGGAGGCGCACCACCATCGTGCAGCCCCCACCCGGCGTGTCCTCCGCCGTGATCTCACCGCCCATGGAGTCCACGAACCCGCGCGCCACGGCCAGGCCCAGCCCCACACCGGTGTGCCCGCGGCCCCCACCGACCGACTCGAGCGTGGGCGGGGAGTCGCCGAGTCGCTGGAAGGGACGGAAGACGAGCTCCCGCTGGTCCGTCGGGATGCCCGGTCCGCGGTCGACGACCCGGACGATCATCTGGTCCGGCACCATGCCGGCCTCCACCCGCACCCCCCGTCCGCGGCCGTGCACCAGGGCATTGTCGATGAGGTTGGCCAGGGCGCGCTCGAGGAGGACCGGATCGACGTGCAGCGCGGGCAGGTCCTCGTCCATGGACAGCTCCACGGCCTGGGCCCGGGGCCCGAGGCTGGAGGCGGCCGCCTGCACGATCTCCCCGATGCCGACGTCGCGACACGTCACCTCCAGGGAGCCGCTCTGGACGCGGCTCATGTCGAGAAGGTTCTCCACCAGCGCGTCCAGGCGATCGGTCTCGGTGTCGACCGTCTCGAGCAGCGCCCGCGTCTCCTCGGGCCCGAAGGTCACGTCGCCCGAGAGGAGGCTGCTGGTGGCGGCCTTGATGGAGGCCAGCGGCGTGCGCAGGTCGTGGCTGACCGCGGCCAGCAGGGCCGTGCGCAGCTCGTTGGCGCGCACCAGCGCGTCGGTGTCGGCCGCCTCGGCGTGCAGGCGACGGCTCTCGATGGCCGCGGAGAGCTGCGCGGCGAAGCCGGCCAGGATCTCGCGGTCTTCGGCGGCCAGGCTGGGCCCGTGCAGGACCAGCAGCTCGTTGTCGGTGAGGGGCAGGGTGGTGGTGGCGTCACCGGCGCGGCGGGGCACCTGGTCGCCGGCCGACGCGACGATCTCCCAGCGCCCGCCCTCCTGGTCCACCACGGCCACGCCCCGCTGGCGGAAGGTGGTGAGCAGCTCGCCGAGCAGCTCGGGGAGCACGTCGGCCGACCCCGACACCAGCCGCCCGGCGATCCGGGCCAGCGACCTGGCGTCGCTGGTGGCGCGCGCCGCCGCGGCCGTGCGCCGCGACACCTGGTCGACCAGCGCGCTCACCACACCGGCGACGACGAAGAACAACAGGAGAGCCACCACGTCCCGGGCATCGTTGATGGTGAAGGTGTGGATGGGCGGCGCGAAGTAGTAGTTGGACAGGAGGAACCCGGCGAGCGCGGCGGCCAGGCCCGGCCACACGCCGCCGACGGCGGCCACCGCGATCACGATGAGCATGTAGGCGCTGAGGGCCAGTGCCAGGTCGACGTGGCTGCGCGCGCTGGTCAGGACCAGCGTCAAGGCGGCGAAGGCCACGGCGCCGAAGACGACCGACAGGACGCGCCGGCGTCGGGGGATGGGGGCGAAGACCAGATTGCGACGCCGGCGAGGCGGGCGGCTCGCCCCACCCTCGACCTCGCGGTTGCCGATGACGTGGACGTCGATGTCCCCGGCCGCGGCCCGGATGGCGCCGTTGACGACCGAGCCCCGAACCAGGTGCGCCCAGCGGCTCCGGCGGCTGGCTCCGATCACCAGCTGCGTGGCGTTCTCGGAACGGGCCACCGACACCAGAGCCTTGGGCACGTCCGCGCCCACCACCTCGACGTAGCGGCCCCCGAGCTCCTCGAGCAGGGCGCGGTGGTGAGCCATGGCCTCCGAGGATGACGGCGTGATGCCGGTGTCGAGCTGGACGTGGACCCCCACCAGCTCCGCCTTGGCCCGGGTGGCCATGCGGGCGGCCCGGCGCACCAGGTCGTCACCGCCGGGCGCGCCGGTGAGGGAGACGACCACGCGCTCCTTGATCTCCCAGGGCCCGGTGATGCCGTGGCGCTCGCGGTAGTCGTGCAGCTCGGCGTCGACGCGGTCGGCCACCCACAGCAGGGCCAGCTCGCGCAGCGCGGCCAGGTTGCCGGGCCGGAAGAAGTTGGCCAGCGCGGCGTCGATGCGCTCGGGCGGGTACACGTTGCCGTGGGCCAGCCTGCGGCGCAGGGCCTCGGGGGCCATGTCGACCAGCTCGATCTGGTCGGCCCGGCGCACCGCCGCGTCGGGGATGGTCTCGCGCTGGGCCACGCCGGTGATGGTCTCCACCACGTCGTTGACCGACTCCAGGTGCTGGAGGTTGACCGTGGAGATGACGTCGATGCCGGCGTCGAGGATCTCCTCCACGTCCTGCCAGCGCTTCTCGTTCTTCGATCCGGCGACGTTGGTGTGGGCCAGCTCGTCGACAAGGGCCACCTGGGGGCGCCGGGCGACGACCGCGTCGACGTCCATCTCCTCGAAGCGCTGCCCGCGGTACTCGAGGGTCTTCCGGGGAAGGATCTCGAGGTCCCTGATCTGGGCGGCGGTGTTGGCCCGGCCGTGGGTCTCGACCACGGCGATCACCACGTCGGTGCCCCGCTCGTGGCGCCGCCAGCCCTCGTTGAGCATGGCGAAGGTCTTGCCCACCCCGGGAGCCGCGCCCAGGTAGAGGCGCAATTTGCCGCGGGCCATCGTCCGTTCCCCTACGCCTGGTCCGGCGTGTCGTCGCTGCTGCGGGCTCCGGGCACTCGACCTCCCGTTCCTCTCCGCCCCAGGATACCGAGGGCCCCTGCGGCGGCCAGGACCCGGGCCGTTCCCGGGGTGCCTGGCCTTAACGGATTTGTTACGGGCCGGCCTCGACCTTTCGCGGCGCGTTGACCCCTCTGCAAGGCATGCTGGTCGCCATGGCTGACTTCCTCGCGGTGCTCGGCATCATCGCGTTCACGCTGGCGATGCTGGGCCTCATCTGGGCACTGGAGCGGGTATGAACGCGGTCCAGGGCATCTTGCTGGCGGTGTCGATCCTGGTGTTCATCTACCTGGGAATCGCCATGTTCAAGCCCGAGTGGTTCTAGGCGCTAGGCGGATCTGATGGGATTCTTCTGGACGATCGTCGTCCTGGTCGTCGCCCTGGCGATCACCTGGCGGTACCTGGGTTCGTACATGGCTGCGGTCTTCGAGGGCCGCGTGCGCTACCTGGCGTGGGCCGAGCGGCCCTTCTACCGACTGCTCGGGACCGGACCCGAACCCGAGCGCGAGCAGTCCTGGAAGCGCTACGCGGTGTCGGCGGTGATCTTCTCCGCGGTCGGCGTCCTCATCGAGTACCTGCTGATGAGGATCCAGGGGTCGCTGCCGCTCAACCCCCAGCACTTCGGGGCCGTGGGGCCGGCACTGAGCTTCAACACGGCGGTGTCGTTCCTCACCAACACGAACTGGCAGAACTACGGCGGCGAGACGACCATGTCGTACTTCTCCCAGATCGGCGTGCTCACGGTCCACCAGTTCGTGAGCGCGGCCGTCGGGATCGCCGCGGCCATCGCCCTGGTGCGGGGCTTCTCCCGGCGGAACTCGCCCACGATCGGCAACTTCTGGGTCGACATCACCCGCTGCATGCTCTACATCCTGCTGCCGATCGCCTTCGTGGCCGGGATCATCGCCGTCGCGTCGGGTGCGGTGCAGACCCTCGCCGGGCCGGTCAGCGTCCACGACGCCCTCAACGGCGTCACCCAGAGCATCCCCCGTGGCCCCGCGGCCTTCATGGGCCCGATCATGCAGCTCGGGACCAACGGCGGCGGGTTCTTCAACGTCGACCTGGCCCATCCCCTGGAGAACCCCACAGGGCTCACCAACCTCCTCTACACCTGGCTCACCCTCTCCATCCCGTTCGCGCTGACGTACACCTTCGGCAAGATGGTGAAGAGCATCCGCCAGGGAGTGGCCCTGCTGGCGGCCATGGTCCTCATCTTCGGCGTCTGGGTCGGGTTCACCGCCTATTCCGAGCACACGAACAACCCGGCCGTCGTCACCGCCGGCGTCCACTCCACGGTCGGCAACACGGAGGGCAAGGAGGTGCGCTTCGGCGACACCACCAGCGCCCTGTTCAACGTGTCGATGACCCAGACTTCCGACGGGGCCATCGACAGCCAGACCGACTCCTACACCCCGATGGGCGGCTTCGGCCCCCTCACCGGCATGATGCTGGGAGAGGTCACCCCCGGGGGCACGGGCAGCGGGCTCTACACCATCCTCATCTACGCGGTGATCGCCGTGTTCATCGGCGGGCTGATGATCGGCCGAACACCGGAGTACCTGGGCAAGAAGATCCAGGCCAGAGAGGTCAAGCTCGCCGGCCTCGGCGCCCTGGTGATGCCCATCATCGTGCTCGTCCTCACGGCCATCGCGGTGTCGCTCCATGCCGGGCGGGCTGGCCCGCTCAATGCCGGCCCGCACGGGTTCAGCGAGATCCTCTACGCGATCACGTCGCAGGCCAACAACAACGGATCGGCCATGGCCGGCCTGACCGGTAACACGACCTTCTACAACGTCATCGGCTCCGTCGACATGCTGATCGGGCGCTTCGCCATCATGATCCCCGCCCTGGCGCTGGCCGGGAGTCTGGCGGCCAAGAACGTGGTGCCGGCCAACCTCGGCACGTTCCGGACCGACAACGGGATGTTCGTCGGACTGGTGGTGGGCGTCATCATCATCATCGGCGGACTGACCTTCTTCCCGGCGGTGTCGCTCGGGCCGATCGTCGAGCAGCTCAGCCACGGGAAGTTCTGGTAATGGAAACGGGACCAATGAACGACAACGCACCCAGCAGCGAGGGCGCCACGGCCACGGCCACGGCCACGGCGGTCGCCGAGCGGCCGACGGCCCACGGCGTCGCCCAGGCCCGCAGCCTCTTCGACCGCCAGATCATGGGCCACGCCCTGGTCGGCTCGTTCAAGAAGCTGAACCCACGGGTCCAGGTCAAGAACCCGGTCATGTTCGTGGTGCTGGTGGGCACCGTCATCAGCTTCCTCGAGGCCATCAGGCACCCGAGCACGTTCTCGTGGTCGGTCACGGTGTGGCTGTTCCTGACGGTCATCTTCGCCAACTTCGCCGAGGCCATGGCCGAGGGCCGCGGCAAGGCCCAGGCCGACACCCTGCGTCGCATGCGCACGGCCACCGTCGCCCGCCGTCTCAGGCCCGACGGCACCGAGGAGCGCGTGGCGGCGGCCGAGCTTCGCAAGGGCGACACCGTCGTCTGCGAGGCCGGGGACCCTATCCCCTCCGACGGCGAGATCGTCGAGGGCGTGGCCTCGGTGGACGAGTCGGCCATCACCGGCGAGTCGGCCCCGGTCATCCGCGAGTCGGGCGGTGACCGCTCGGCGGTCACCGGCGGCACCACCGTGCTCTCCGACCGGATCGTCGTGGAGATCACCTCGGAGCCCGGCCAGACGTTCCTCGACCGGATGATCAACCTGGTGGAGGGGGCCAACCGCCAGAAGACCCCCAACGAGATCGCGCTGACGATCCTGCTGGCCGTGCTCACCATCGTCTTCCTGCCGGTGGTGGTGTCCCTGCAGCCCTTCGGCCACTACGCCGGGGCGTCGGTGTCGGTGATCATCCTGATCGCGCTGCTCGTCTGCCTGATCCCGACCACGATCGGGGCGCTGCTGTCGGCCATCGGCATCGCCGGCATGGACCGGCTGGTCCAGAAGAACGTCCTGGCGATGAGCGGCCGTGCCGTCGAGGCGGCCGGGGACGTCCAGACCCTGCTGCTCGACAAGACCGGCACCATCACCATGGGCAACCGGATGGCCTCGCGCTTCGTGGCGGCCACCGGGCACAGCGAGCAGGACGTGGCCGACGCCGCCCAGCTCGCCTCGCTGGCCGACGAGACCCCCGAGGGCCGCTCCATCGTCGTGCTGGCCAAGGAGCGCTTCGGCATCCGCGAGCGCGAGCTGCTGGGCGAGCACACCTTCGTGCCCTTCACCGCCACCACCCGCATGTCGGGCCTCGACATGGACGGGCGCCGGATCCGCAAGGGGGCGGCCGACTCCGTGAAGCAGTGGGTGCTCGAGCAGGGCGGGAGCGTGCCGTCCGGGCTCGACGACGTCGTCGAGCAGATCTCGCGCGCGGGGTCCACGCCGCTGGTCGTCGCCGACGGGCCCACCATCATGGGCGTGATCGAGCTCAAGGACGTGGTCAAGGAGGGCATCCAGGAGCGCTTCGCCGAGATGCGCTCCATGGGGATCAAGACGGTCATGATCACCGGCGACAACCCGCTCACGGCCGCCGCCATCGCCAAGGAGGCCGGGGTCGACGACTTCCTGGCCGAGGCCACCCCCGAGCGCAAGATGGACCTGATCAAGGCCGAGCAGGAGGGCGGCAAGCTCATCGCCATGACCGGCGACGGCACCAACGACGCCCCCGCGCTGGCCCAGGCGGACGTGGGCGTGGCCATGAACACGGGGACCACCGCGGCCAAGGAGGCCGGCAACATGGTGGACCTCGACTCCAACCCGACCAAGCTCATCGACATCGTCGAGATCGGCAAGCAGCTGCTCATCACCCGGGGGTCGCTGACCACGTTCTCGATCGCCAACGACGTGGCCAAGTACTTCGCCATCATCCCGGTGATGTTCGCCGCCACCTACCCGCAGCTGAACACGCTGAACATCATGAAGCTGCACAACCAGAGCTCGGCGGTGCTCTCGGCCGTCATCTTCAACGCCCTGGTGATCGTGGCGCTGATCCCCCTCGCCCTGCGCGGCGTGAAGTTCCGGCCGGTGAGCTCGGCGCAGATCCTGCGCCGCAACGTCTGGATCTACGGCATCGGCGGCATCATCGTGCCGTTCATCTTCATCAAGCTGATCGACCTGATCCTCGTCGCCCTGCACGCGTACTGATAGCGAGCCCTCAACATGCAGAACATGATCGTCAATCTCCGCCGCTCGATCGTCGCGATCGTGGCTATCACGGCCTTCTTCGGGTTCGTCTACGCCTTCGTCGGCACGGGAGTCGCTCAGCTCTTCTTCAAGCACGAGGCCGACGGCTCGATCACGGCGAACGGCTCGACCCTGGTCGGACAGGACTGGTCCCAGACGCCGTGCCCGGGTCACCCGCTCGGCAGCTGCGTGTTCCAGGGCCGCCCGGACAACCTCGGACCCTACGCGGGCTCGGCGAAGCCGGTCGCGGCCGGGGGTGACAACCCCCTGCAGGCCAACAACATCCCCGGCCAGCCCAAGGTGCTGAACCCGGGTGAATCCGCGGCCACGAACCTCGGTCCGCGCAGCCAGACGCTGTTGACGAACACGCAGACGCTCATCAAGTACTGGAACCAGCGCGGTGTGAACCCCACCCCGGACCTGGTGACCACCTCGGCCAGCGGCATCGACCCCGACATCTCGCCGGCCGACGCCTACGCCCAGATCCCCATGGTGTCGGCCGCCACGGGCATCTCCCCGGACCGGCTGCGCAGCCTCATCGCCGGCCAGACCCACGGCGCGCAGCTGGGCTTCCTCGGCTCGCCCTACATCGTGGTCCTGAACCTCAACGAGGCCTTGGCCCGCCTGAGCTGAGGGGGCGCGGCGTCGCCCGCGGCCACGGCGGCGCGGCGGCGCGGCGTCGCCCGCGGCCACGGCGGCCCGGCGGCGCGGCGGCGCGGCGGCGCGGCCAGGTCCCGGTGCGACGCGGTGGCGTCGCCCACGCGACAAGATGGGCCCCGTGAGCACCGCAGCGGGCGCACAGCGCCGCATC
>DASPTT010000114.1:0-64462 GCA_035623275.1 Acidimicrobiales bacterium | reverse complement strand
GACACCGTCGTCCCCGACTCGGTCGTCGACCTGCGCAGCGGGCGCGAGTTCCGGGCCGCGCCGCCGCCGGGCGCGACGCCGGCGGGGCGGATCGCCACGGTGGACGAGCTCATCCTCGACGAGGCGCGCCTCGCCGGGCTGGTGGACCGGCGCTTCGTCGCCCTCGACATGGAGACCGCCGCGGTGGCCGAGGTGTGCGAGGCGCACGGGTGCCCGTGGTCCGCGTTCCGCGTCATCAGCGACCGCCCCCAGGACGGCCTGCTCTCCGACGACGTCATGGACATGCTGCGCCCCGACGGCTCCGTCGACGCCTGGGCCGCGCTGAGGACGATCGTCGCCCGTCCCCGACGCCTGCCGGCGCTCGTGCGCCTGGGGCGAGACGCCGGTTCGGCCGCGTCCAAGGCGGCGCGCGCCGCGGTCGAGGCCGCGGGGGCGCTCTAGGTTGTGACTGTGGAGGACGCGGCCGGGACGGCGGCGCAGGGATCGGCCGGCACCCCCGGCGACGTCGTCATCCGCGCGGCGGGCCTTCGCATGCGCTACGGCTCGTTCGAGGCCGTGGCCGGGATCGACCTCGAGGTGCGCCGGGGGGAGATCTTCGCCTTCCTGGGTCCCAACGGCGCGGGCAAGACGACGACCGTGGAGATCCTGGAGGGCTATCGCCGGCGCACCGCCGGCGAGGTGAGCGTGCTCGGGGTCGACCCGCAGGTCGCGGGAGGGGGCTGGCGGGCCCGCATCGGGGTGGTGCTCCAGGAGTCCGATCCCGAGAACGACCTCACCGTGGCCGAGTGTCTCCAGCTCTACGCGGGCTACTACCCCGAGCCGCGCGGCGTGGAGGAGACACTGGCGCTCGTCGACCTGGCCGACCGGGCGGACGCCATCGCCAGCCGGCTCTCGGGCGGGCAGCGGCGCCGGCTCGACGTGGCGCTCGCCTTGGTCGGCGACCCCGAGCTGGTGTTCCTGGACGAGCCGACGACCGGCTTCGACCCCTCGGCCCGGCGCGCCGCCTGGGAGATGATCGCCGGGCTGCGCGACCTGGGCGTCACCGTCTTCCTCACCACCCATTTCATGGACGAGGCCGAGCAGCTCGCCGACCGGGTGGCGGTGATCGCCGACGGGAGGATCGTCGCCGAGGGGACCCCGGAGACCATCGGTGGGCGCGAGCGGGCGGCGGTCGAGATCCGCTTCTCGCTCCCGGCCGGAGCCGCGCTGGCCGACCTCCCCGCGGCCGTGCGCGCGGCGGTGGAGGACGACCGCAACGAGCGCCTCCTCCTGCGGGCGCCCTCGCCCCTGTCCGTGCTCTCGCCCCTGGTCACGTGGGCCGAAGCGGGCGACTACGAGCTCCACGACCTGGAGGTGCACCGTCCAAGCCTCGAGGACGTCTACCTGGAGCTCACCGCCCCCAGGGACCTGAAGGACCTGCGGTGAGCGCCCGGTCTGCCGACCTGTCCGCGCGGCGCGGCACCAGGGGCGTCGTGCGCCTCTCGCTGCACCAGTTCCGCTTCGACCTCTCGGCGTTCGCCCGCAACCGCCAGTCGCGGTTCTTCACCATCGCCCTGCCGGTGATCTTCCTGCTCATCTTCGCCTCGGTGTTCGGCGGCGGCCACAACGTGACGAAGGTGCCGGGGGGCACGATCCCGACCAAGGAGTACTACGTGCCCAGCATCATCACGCTGGGCATCATCGCTGCTTCGTTCGTCAACCTGGTCATCTCGGTCACTGCCCAGCGCGAGACGGGGGTGCTCAAGCGCCGGCGGTCCACCCCGGTGCCCGCCACGGCGATCATCGCGGGGCGCTCGCTCACGTCCGCCGTCGCCGCGCTGTTCATCACGGCGGTACTCCTGGCAATCGGCTGGATCTTCTTCAAGGCCCACGTGCCGGCCCATACCGCGCCGGCGCTGGCGGTGACCGTTGTCATCGGGACGCTGGCGTTCTGCACCATGGGGTACGCCCTGGCGTCGGTGATCCACAACCAGGACGCCGCCCAGCCCATCACCCAGGCGGTCATGCTGCCCCTCTACTTCATCTCCGGCGTCTTCATCTCCGTGTCGATCCTGCCGCACTGGCTGGTGAACGTGGCCGACGTCTTCCCCGTGCGGCACCTGGCCGCCGCGCTGCTGGTGGCCTACAACCCGCACACCTCCGGTTCGGGGTTCGCCTGGGGCGACCTGCTCGTCGTGATCGCGTGGGGAGTGGGCGGGTTGATGATCGCCCTGCGGCGCTTCAGCTGGGTGCCGCTCAGCCGCTGACGCTGCTGCAGCCTGTCGGGGCCCACCGGCGGCAGCCCGTCGCCACGGGCCGACCCGGGCTACGCCGTAAGGAACTCGAGCACGAGATCGCCCACGACCTTCGGCTGCTCGAGGTGCAGGAAGTGGCCGGCGTCCTCGATCTCGAGGTAGCGCGACCCGGGGGAGAGGAAGGCGAGGGGGTCCGTGACGGTCTCGATCCCGAGCGCGCCGTCGTTCTTGCCGTGGAGGTACAGGAAGGGCTGGGGCGGGACGGCCGACGCCGCCGCTTGCGCCTCGGCGTACTCGGGGTCGTGCGTGGACGGGTCGAACATGGCCCGGTAGTACGCGATGGCCGCGGACAGGCTGGCCGGGTCGCGCAGGGACTCCTTGACGTGTGCGAGGTCGTGCGTCCCGTCGAAGCCGGGCGACCAGTCCTCCCACAGCCGCTCGACGAACGCCAGGTCGTCGGCGGCCACGGCGGGCTCGGCGAAGGGGGTCTGGAACACGAAGATGTAGAAGCTGCGCTTGAGCTGTGCGTAGGTGAGGAACCCGGCGGCCACCGCACCGAACGGCGGGACCCCCATCGTCACCCCGCGCCGCCACCGGCCGGGCTGATGGGCCGCGGCCGCGTAGGACGTCATGGCGCCCCAGTCGTGCCCTACCAGCACCGCCCGGTCGTCCCCGCCGAGGGCCTCGTGCAGGGCATTGGCGTCGGTGGCCAGCGCGCCGGTCTGGTACCGGCCGTCGGCCGGGACCTCGGTGGGCGCATAGCCCCGGGTCCAGGGGGCCACGGCCCGGAACCCGGCCTCGGCCAGGGCCGGGAGCAGGAAGCGCCAGGTGTGGGCCGTGTCGGGGAATCCGTGGAGGCACAGGGCGAGGGGGCCGTCCGGGGGACCCTCCTCCAGGTAGGCGAAGCGGATTCCGTTGGCGCTGACCATTCCCTGGGGCATGGGCGAAGAGTAGTGTCGCCGCCGGGGGAGGTCCCCCGGGGCCGGCCGGGGTGCCGTGTCGGGCCGGTGTTGGGCAGCAGTGTTGGGCAGGACGTGTTCGGCAGGACGGATGACCGGGAGGGGGTCGTTCCGCTGAAGGTCAGCTTCTACGGCGTCCGGGGCTCGTGCCCCTGCTGCAGCGACCGGCACGTGCGCTACGGCGGCAACACCGCCTGCGTGGCGGTCGACGTCGGCGAGGACGCGCCGATGATCCTCGACCTCGGCACCGGGCTCCGCGCGCTCGGCGACGTCCTGCAGGCCGGGGCCATCCTCGGCGGCAAGCCCCTGGAGATCAACGCGCTGCTGACCCATCTGCACTGGGACCACGTGATCGGGCTGCCGTTCTTCGTCCCCGCCCAGCGTGACGGCGGGCACATGACCGTCTACGGCCCCCGTCAAGACGGGCCCTCACTGCCCGAGATGATCCACAAGATGGTGCGCCCGCCGTTCTTCCCGGTGGACGTCGGCGAGCTCAACGGCTGCTTCGACTTCGTCGAGGTGGGCGACGACGACCTGGCCATCGGGCCGGCAAAGGTGCGCGTGCGCCACGTCCCCCACGTCGGGACCACCCTCGGGTTCCGGGTCGAGGTCGACGGCGTGTCGGTGGCATACCTCAGCGACCACCAGGAGCCGGACGACGGGGCCGTCGACCATGCCGCCCTCGAGCTGTGCGATCGTGCCGACCTGGTCATCCACGACGCGCAGTACACGGACGTGGAGTTCGACGCCAAGCGCACATGGGGGCACTGCACCCCCGAGTACGCCCTGCGGGTGGCCGCGGAGGCCGGGGCCAAGCGCCTCGCGCTGTTCCACCACGACCCCACGCACGACGACGACCAGGTCGACACCATCCTCGAGCGCGTCCGCGACCTGCGCGACGCCGCCCGTCTCGACGCGGTGCTCGCCGCCGCGGAAGGATTGACCTTCGACCTTCGCTCCTCCTGACCGATCCGGCGGGGGCACTGCGGGGGTCCCCGGCCGGACAGGGGTGAGCACGATGGGTGAGGCAGCCGCAGACGACGTGCTGGGGGACCCGCGCGCCCCGGGGCGGCCGGGTATCGAGAGCGGGCGCTTTCGCGAGGTCCTCGGCCATTTCGCCACCGGGGTCACCATCGTGACGGCCATCGAGGACGGGGAGCCGGTCGGCTTCACCTGCCAGGCCTTCACCTCCCTGTCGCTCGAGCCCCCGCTCGTCGCCCTCGCCCCGGCGAAGAATTCCACCAGCTGGCCGCGCATCGCCAACGCAGGCAGCTTCTGCGTGAACATCCTCGCCGAGGACCAGGAGGCCCTGTGCCGGGAGTTCGCCGTGTCGGGCGGGGACAAGTTCCGTGGTGTGGGGTGGCGCCCGGGGGCGACCGGGGCCCCGGTCCTCGACGGGGCGCTGGCCTGGGTCGAATGCGCCTTCGAGCACGCCTACGACGCCGGGGACCACGAGCTCGTCGTGGGGCGGGTGCTGGATCTCGGCGTGACGCCGGCCCGCCCGCTCCTCTACTACCGCGGGGGCTTCGGCCGGTTCGAACCGTGATCCGGGCTCCGTTAGCCTGACCGCCCGTGCCAGTCGCCTTCGACCCCAGCGACATCGCCGACGTCGTGGTCGTCCGGCCCGTCGCGCACGGCGACGAGCGCGGCCGCTTCGTCGAGACCTACCGGCGCTCGTGGTTCCCCCACGGCCGGGAGATGATCCAGGGCAACCGCTCCGAGAAGCAGGCCGGCGCGGTGGTGGGCCTGCACTACCACCTCCACCAGGCCGACTACTGGTACGTGCTGCGGGGCAAGGTGCGCGTGGTGCTCCACGACCTGCGCCAGGGCTCGCCCACCGAGGGGGTCACCATGCAGCTGGACCTCGACGGGGACGTCGAGCGGGGGGTGTTCATCCCCCCCGGGGTGGCCCACGGCTTCGCGTCGCTGACCGACATGCTCATGTGGTACCTGGTCGACGGGTACTACAACCCCGAGGACGAGCTGGGCGTCGCCTGGGACGACCCCGAGGTCGGCGCCGACTGGGTCCTCACGGCGCCCGTCCTCTCGCCCCGGGACCGGGACAACCCGCGCCGGCGCGATCTGGACCCCTCGCGCCGGCCGTACTTCGGGTTGCGGACCTGATCGGGCAGGGGCGCCTCGCCCGGGCACAGGTGGCGGCTGGAAAATTGCGTCGCCACAGGGCACGCTGATCACGTGGACGAGTCCCGCCAGTGGGCCGAATTCGGCAAGTGGTTGGCCGAGCAGCGCGAGGCCAAGGGCCTTCGCCGCCGGGACGCCGCCCGCAAGGCCAAGGTCACCGAGGCCGTCTGGCGCGACCTGGAGACCGGCCGCAAGGAGGCCATCGGGGGCATCCGGCTGCTGCCCAACCCCAGCCCGGCCGTCCTCGAGCGGGTGGCCTCGGCGCTGGACGTGCCCGTGGAGGACCTCATGGCCAAGGTGGGGCGGGCCAACGGCTCGGGGCGGCCGGCGGTGGCCGACGCCGACGGGAACGGGCGGCCCGACGTCGCCTCCTCGACGCTCGTCGCAAAGCTCCGCCGGCTCGGCGAGCGCGATCGGATCGTGGTCGAGCGACTCGTTGACGCGATGTTGGAGAACGACGAGCAGTAATCGCCGGGACCCGCTCGGTGACGACGTCGAGACGGACACCGCCGGGGTGGATCCGCGGTACCGAACCCGCGCGATCTCCGATTCAATAGGGGTGTGCTCGCTCTCGCGGCCATCGGGGCACTCGCCCTCGCCGGCGCCATCGTGGCCGGTGCGACCTGGCGGCGAGGGGCGGACGAGCGCCAGTCGGTGAAGGCGTACCACACCACCCTGGAGACCCTCCGCCACGTCTCCGACCGGGTGGACACCTCGCGGCCGCGCCCCGCGGCCCGAAACGGGCGGGTGCCGGCGCCCAAGGCCGCCGGGCCTGCCCGAGGACGCAACGAGGAGCCGGCCCCCTCGGTCCGGGTGCCGTCTCGATCGACGGCCGCCGCGGCCGCCGGCGCGACGAGCGCGCCCGCCGAGGCCGGCCGCACCCGCCAGCGGGCACGTCGGGCCGTCGACGACGTCGACGACGTCGACGAGGCCCACCGCGTGCGCACACCGGCCGCGGTGGCGGTGAACGGGTCCGCCAAGGCGCCGGAGGAGGGGGACCGCCCGAGTCTCGTCTTCGACGACGGAGCCCCGCCGCCCTCGGTCGACGACCCCGACGGGCGCCGGGCCATCGCCCGCATGGGCGCGCGCCGCGCCAAGGGCACGGAGCACGCCGGCCGTGTGCTCGCCGTCGCGGTCGTGGTCGTCCTCGTGGCCGCGGTCGTGGGTGCCGTCGTGGCGTTCCTCCCGTCGTCGGGCAAGGGCACGACGACACCACCTGCCCATGTGGGTGGGACCAGCCCCGGGGCGACGGTGCCGGCACCGGTGCCGAGCACCGTCAACGCCTCGGTGTCGACGACGAGCACCGCGACCTACAACGCGCCCGCCGGGCCCTACACGGTGGTGCTCGCCGCCACCGGTGACTGCTGGGTCATGGCGGCGGACGCGGCCACGGGCAGGATCCTGTTCACGGGCACCATGGGGGCAGGGCAGACGCAGACCCTGACCGAGACCGCCGGCAGTCTCAAGGTCACCCTGGGCGCGGCCAGCGACATGACCATGACGCTCGACGGGAAGGCGGTCACGCTGCCCACGCCGTTCCAGTCCCCCTTCGTCGCCACCTTCGCCCCGTCCGCCTGAGCGGGGCCGTCCGCCGTCAGTCCGCCCGGCCGACCGCGTCGAGCACGAAGGCGTACATCTGCGCGTCGTCCCGCCAGGCGTCGTAGCGGCCGGAGGGCCCCCCGTGCCCCGCCTCGACCTCGACCTTGAGCAGCACGCGGTTGCCCGCGTCGGCGGACCGCAGCCGCTGCACCCATTTCACCGGCTCCCAGTAGCCGACCCGCGGGTCCTCGAGGCCGGTCGTGACGAACATCGACGGGTACCGCGCGGCGCGGACGTTGTCGTAGGGCGAGTACGAGCGCATCACGCCGTAGACCTCGGGGTCGGCGCCCGGGTTGCCCCATTCCTCCCACTCGATGACCGTGAGCGGCAGGGTCTCGTCGAGCATGGTGGTCAGGCAGTCGACGAAAGGAACCTCGGCCACCATCGCCGCGAACAGCTCGGGAGCCGCGTTCGCCACCGCGCCCATGAGCAGCCCGCCCGCCGAGCCCCCGTGCGCCACCAAACGGTCCGCGCTCGTCCATCCCTCGTCGATCAGATGGCGCGCGCAGGCGACGAAGTCGCTGAAGGTGTTGGGCTTGTGCAGCAGCTTGCCGTCCTCGTACCACTGGCGGCCCATCTCGCCCCCGCCGCGCACGTGGGCGATGGCGAAGACCACGCCGCGGTCGACGAGGCTCAGGCGGATCGAGGAGAAGACGGGGTCCATGCTGATCTCGTAGGCGCCGTAGCCGTACAGAAGACACGGCGCGGTGCCGTCCCGGGGCGTGTCGCAGCGCGCCAGCAACGACACCGGCACGCGGGTGCCGTCCGGTGCCTGCGCCCACACGCGGTGGGTGACGTAGCCCTGCTGGTCGTAGCCGATCACCGGCTGGCGCTTGCGCAGCGAGCGTGCCTTGGTGTCCATGTCCACGTCGAACACGGAGCGGGGGGTCACGAGGGACGAGTACTCGTAGCGCAGTGATCCCGAGTCGAACTCCGGGTTCGCGCCCGCCCACGAGGTCGAGGGCGAGTCGGGGCACGCCAGCACCTCACCCGGCTCGAGCGGGCGGTCGAAGGCGGGTTGGCCGCCGACGCCCACCACCCGGACGCGGGCCTCGCCGGCGATCCGCTCGAAGAGGACGACGTGGCGGGCGAAGACGTCCACACCCTCCAGCCGGACGTCGGGCCGGTGGGGGACGAGCTCGCGCCACTCGGTCCGTCCGGCCGGCGCGGCCGGCGCGGCCGGCGCGGCCAGCAGGCGGAAGTTCTGGGCCTCGTCGTTCGTGAGCACCAGGAGCGTGCCGGTGTGGTGCTCCAGCGCGTACTCCACGCCCTGGCGGCGTGCCTCGACAAGGCGGGCCGGCGCGGTCGGGTCGTCCGCGGGCACGAGCCGGCTCTCCGAGGTCACCTGGGACTGGAGGTGGACGACGACGTAGGCGCCGTCCTTGGTGCGCCCCACGCCCACGTGGAACCGCTCGTCGGGCTCCTCCAGCACCAGCACGTCGTCGCCCTGGGGGGCGCCGAGCCGGTGCCGCCACACCTGGTACGGGCGGTTGGCGTCGTCGGGTCGGGTGTAGAAGAGCGTGGCGTCGTCGTTCGCCCAGGCGACGCCGTAGGACGTCCCCTCCACGGCGTCGCCCGTGTCCTCGCCGCTGTCGAGGTCCCGCACCCGAAGCGTGAACCGTTCGTCCCCCGTGGTGTCGACCGAGTAGGCGAGCAGCCGGTGGGCGGGGCTGACGGACAGGGCGCCGAGGGCGAGGTAGGCGTGCCCGTCGGCCAGCTCGTTCTCGTCGAGCATGACCACCTCGTCGGGCCAGGCCGCCGGCCCGCCCGGATCCGCCGACGCGGGGTCGGCCGCACCGGGGTCCTCGCACCCCGGCGGCACCGACGGGTCGCGCCCGGGGCCCGACAGGGGCAGCCGGCAGTGCACGGCGTAGCTCTTGCCCTCGAAGGTTCGCGAGTAGTACCACCACGGGCCCCGCCGCACCGGGACCGACAGGTCCGTCTCCACGATCCGCGACCTGATCTCCTCGAAGAGCCGCTCGCGCAGGGCCGCCAGCGGGGCCATGACCGCCGCGGTGTAGGCGTTCTCCGCTTCCAGCAGGGGGAGGAGGGCGGGGTCGTCCCGGTCCCGCAGCCAGGCCCACTCGTCGACCCGACGGTCGCCGTGGGCCTCGATGACCGTCGGGCGGCGTTCGGCGACGGGCGGCGGCGTCTCGGGGCTGGGCGGGGTCACGGGGGGGATGCTTGCAGATCCGGCGGGGGGAGCTCGCCCGGGCGGGACCGGGTTGTTACTATGCAGATAGGAGAAATCCCCGGGCCGAGGCGGCCCGTCGGGCACGGCTCCAGGTGGTCTCCATGAGCACGACAGAACTCGACCTCGGTCGCTACAAGCTGGGCTGGAGCGACGAAGAGGACTACGTCTTCAAGCCGAAGAAGGGCCTCTCCGAGGAGATCGTCCGCGAGATGTCGGCCATGAAGCACGAGCCCGAGTGGATGCTCAAGTTCCGGCTCAAGGCCCTGCAGCGCTTCTTCGCCCGCCCCATGGCGCCGTGGTTCGCGGTCAACATGCCGGACCTCGACTTCGACGACATCTACTACTACATCAAGCCCACCGAGTCGCAGGTCAACTCCTGGGACGACCTCCCCGACGCCATCAAGTCGACCTACGACAAGCTGGGCATCCCCGAGGCCGAGCGCAAGTACCTCGCCGGTGTCACCGCCCAGTATGAATCTGAAGTCGTGTTCCACCGCAACCGGGCGGATCTCGAGGCCCAGGGCGTGCTCTTCTGCGATATGGACACCGCCGTGCGCGACTACCCCGACGTCGTGCGCAAGTGGTTCGGCACGGTCATCCCGCCCAACGACAACAAGTTCGCGGCCCTGAACTCGGCCGTGTGGTCCGGCGGCTCGTTCATCTACGTCCCGTCCGGTGTCCACGTCGAGATGCCGCTGCAGGCCTACTTCCGGATCAACGCCGAGAACATGGGCCAGTTCGAGCGCACCCTGATCATCGCCGACGAGGGGTCCCAGGTGCACTACGTCGAGGGCTGCTCGGCGCCTGTGTATTCGACCGACTCCCTGCATTCGGCCGTCGTGGAGCTGGTGGCGCTTCCGGGGAGCAGGATCACCTACACGACCATCCAGAACTGGTCGAACAACGTCTACAACCTGGTGACCAAGCGCGCCCGGGCCGAGGCCGAGTCCCACGTCGAGTGGATCGACGGGAACATCGGAAGCCGCCTCACGATGAAGTACCCCTCGGTCTACCTGGTGGGCCCGAAGGCCTCGGGCGAGGTTCTCTCCGTCGCCTACGCCGGTGCCGGCCAGCACCAGGACGCCGGGGCGAAGATGATCCACGCCGCCCCCGAGACGACATCGACCATCGTCTCCAAGTCGATCTCCAAGGACGGCGGCGTCTCCACCTACCGCGGTTTGGTGCACGTCGACGAAGGCGCCACCAACGCCAAGAGCTTCGTGCGCTGCGATGCGCTGATCCTCGACGACCATTCCACGTCGGAGACCAAGCCCTACATGGAGGTGGCCGAGCGCGACGCTCGCATCGGCCACGAGGCGACCGTGTCCAAGGTGGGCGAGGACCAGCTCTTCTACCTCATGAGCCGTGGCCTCTCGGAGAGCCAGGCCATGGGCATGATCGTCAACGGCTTCATCGAGCCGGTCACCCGGACCCTCCCCATGGAGTACGCGGTGGAGTGGAGCCGGCTGATCGAGCTGCAGATGGAGGGCTCGGTCGGCTGAGCCCGCGCTGCGGACTCGCGCCGGCGATGGAAGGATGAGCCCGTGCCGATGCGCGAAGAGTGCAAGCACTTCCAGAGCCGCACCTACGCCGACGGCGAGGTGGCGAGGATCTGCGAGCTCGACCTGGCCCCCGAGGCGCCCTGGCGCTGCCCGGACGACTGCCCCCGTTACGAGCGCCGGATCGCCGACGCCGGCTGGGTCCACGGGAGTCTGGTCGAGCCGGCCGTGGAGGAGGAGCCCGAGGGCGAGAACCTGGTCGAGCTCCTCGACCAGGCGGAGGGCATCGTGAACGCGGCGCTCCCCGAGACCCTGGCGGAGGTCGAGGAGGAGCGCGACCGCAAGGCCCGCAAGGCGACCCGGCGCCGCTGGCCCTTCGGCCGGCGGCGCTGAGCGCCCGGACGGCTCGAGCGTGTCCCGGCCATGACCGGCGCGTCCTGGCGCAGCGCCGCGGTGGCGGCCTGGGAGGCACGGGGCGCGTACCGGGCCCTGGCCGGACACGAGGTGTTCACCCTCGAGCTGTCCCCGACGGGCGAGGAGACCGCGGAGCCGCTCCTGGTTCTCCACGGGTTCCCGACCTCGTCCTTCGACTTCCACCTGGTGGTGGACGCGCTGGCCGAGGACCGCCGGATCCTGCTGCTCGACATGGTGGGGTTCGGCCTGTCGGCCAAGCCCGACATCGCCTACACCTTCGACCTCCATGCGGACGTGGTCGAGGCCTTCGTGGCCGACGTGGGCGTGACGCGCCTGGCGCTGCTCACCCACGACATGGGTGACACCGTGGGCGGCGAGCTCCTGGCGCGGGCCGCAGAGGGACGCTGGCCCGTCGAGGTGACCCGGCGCGTGCTGACCAACGGGAGCATCTACATCGAGATGGCGCACCTGAGCGATGGGCAGCAATTCCTCCTTGCCCTGCCAGACGAGCGTCTCCCCGACACCGTCGGCATCGACGGCGCCACCCTGCAGGCCGGCCTGACGGCGACCTTCAGCCCGGCGAGCGCCGTCGACCAGGCCGAGCTGGACGCCGCCTGGGAGCTGATCGAGCACCGTCAGGGCCATCTCGTGCTGCCCCGCACGATCCGCTACATCGAGGAGCGGCGGCGCAACGAGCGGCGGTTCACCGGCGCCATCGAGGCGCATCCCTCCCCCCTCGGCGTCGTGTGGGGCGTCGACGATCCCATCGCCGTGGTGGCCATGGCCGACCGGGTGGAGGCGGCCGCCGGCGCCGCGTCGTTGGCCAAGCTGGTCGACGTCGGCCACTACCCGATGCTCGAGGCCCCCGACCGCTTCCTCGCATCGGTCTCCGCCGCGCTGGCCTGACCACGGGTCGTGGCGGACCGTGCCGCCTGTCCCACCCCCGAGCAGGCGCGGTGACGCAGCGCGGTGGTTGCGCCGAAAGCGGTTGATGCCCCGCGTCACTGGGTGAAGACTCGGCCACGGCGGGCGGCTCGATGCAGGGGAGGTCCACCATGGGGGAGCGCGGGGCGATCATCATCAGCTGGGGGAACCAGCGCGCCGGGATCACGGGCACCAAGGGGATGGAGGTGTTCGGCGAGTCGCTCGCCTTCTACGACGAGCTGGCCAAGGAGGGCCGCATCACCAGCTACCGGGTCTTCGCCAGCACCATGCGCATGCACGGCTCGCTGGTGATCGAGGGCGACATGACCGAGCTGGCCAGGATCGCCACCTCGACCGAGGCCACCCGGCTGCTGGCCAAGGCGGCCGCCGTGGTCGACGACATCGAGCTCGACCTGTGCGTCGGGGGGTCCGTCGACGAGGTGACCGGCTACTACACCCGGGCCATCGAGGCGATCGGCGAGCTCGGTCTCGACTGAGCCCGAGGTCCGCTCCGGCGGAGGGTGCGCCGCGGCTTGATCCGGTCGCGGCGCACCGCCGGCGCCCTCAGCGACCCGTGAACCTCGGAGGCCGCTTCTCCACGAAGGCCGTGACCGCCTCGACGAGGTCGTCGGACTGCAGGAACCCGGCGTTCCACGTGGCCACGTAGTCGAGCCCGTCGGCGACGGACTTGTCCTCGCATGCGCTGAGCACCGCCTTCGTCCCCTGGACGGCCAGCGGCGAGTTGGCCGCGATCTCCGCGGCGAGCGCCAGCGCGGCCTTGTGCGTCGACGCCGCGTCGGGCAGCACGTCGTTGACGAGGCCGATCTGGGCGGCACGCTCGGCGGTGATGTCCTTGCCCGTGTAGGCGAGCTCGGCCAGGTGCCCCTTGCCGATGATCCGGGGCAGCCGCTGGAGGCTGCCGAGGTCGGCGACGATGGCCATGCGCGTCTCACGCACCGAGAAGACGGCGTCGGCGCTCGACAACCGGATGTCACAGGCGGCCGCCAGGTCGACGCCGCCGCCGATGCAATAGCCGTGGACGGCGGCGATCACCGGCTTGGGGCACTCGGCCACCGAGGTGACCGCGTGCTGCATCCGCAGGATCAGCGGACGCGCCGCCGTGGCCCGCGCTGCGAAGGACGGGCCGGTGCCACCCTGGCCGCCGTCCGCGCCGCCACCGCCGCCACCGAGGAGCTCGCCCATGGCCTTGAGGTCCAGCCCCACGCTGAAATGGGGCCCGCGCGCGGCGACGACCACGGCCCGGACGTCGCGGGCGGCGGCGAGCTCGGCCATGGCCACCGGCAGGTCGGCCCAGAAGGCGGGGCCGAGGGCGTTGCGCGCCTCGGGGCGATCGAGCCAGAGGGTGGCGACGTGGCCGTCGTGTTCGACGGTGAGCACTTCCGATTGGGCCATCGGCCCAGCCTACGCGTCACCCGGTCTGCCCGACCGCGGCCCTGGCGTGCCGATGCGAGCGATCGTCCCTGGTCAGAGGGGTTCGGAGGCCCCGGTAGGATGCCGGGCGACCCCCCGAGAAAGAGCCCGCCCTGAACACCTTCACCGCCGACGCGTCCGCCGCCCTTGGCGGTCCGCCCTGGCTGGCGCGCCGGCGGGCCGAGGCCCTGGAGCGGTTCCGGGCCCTGTCCCTGCCGACCGAGGCCGAGGAGGTCTGGCGCTACAGCGGCATCGACGGCTTCGACCTGGACCGTTTCGTGCCGGTCGCGCCCGTGCCCGGCGGTCCCCGGGCCGATGCCCTCGCCCGGGCGCGTGCCCTGGCGGAGCCGATGGGCCCGCGTGCCGCCCTGGTGGTGACGGTCGGCGGGGTCGTGGTCCACGTCGACGACCCCGGCCTTGCCGACGCCGGTGTGGTCATCGAGGCCGCCCGCGGGGACGAGCCCCTGCCGGGCCTGGGCGCGCTCGAGCCCGTCCACGACGCCTTCGGCGAGCTCCACGACGCCTTCCTGGTCGACGCCCTCTCCGTCCGCTTCGCCCCCAAGGCGTCACCGGGGCTGCCCGTGGTCGTCGTCCACCTCGTCGACGGGCGCGCCGCGCCCGGTCCCACGCCCGCCGGGGCGCCGGCGTCGTTCCCGCGGACGTCGGTGTCGGTGGGCACGTCCGCGGACGCGGGGGTCGTCGAGCTGTTGGCGTCCGCGGGCGACGAAGGCGCCGCGCTGGTCGTGCCCGTTGCCGAGCTCGACGTCGGCGACGACGCCCGCCTCTCCTACGTCAACGTCCAGCAGCTCGGGCCGCAGACGGTGCACCTGGGCACCCAGGCCAGCCGGGTGGGGCGCGACGCCACCCTGCGCTCGTTCACCGCCGGGTTCGGCGCGGCCTACGCGCGGGTCCGGACCGACTCGGACCTCGTCGGCCAGGGCGGGGAGACCATGTTGCACGCGGCCTACCTGGGCACCGGCGAGCAGGTCCACGACTTCCGCACCCTCCAGGACCACCATGCGCCGAGGACGCGCAGCGAGCTGATCTTCGAGGGGGCGGTGGCCGACGCGGCGCGCTCGGTGTACAGCGGCATGATCCGGATCCGCAAGGGCGCCCGGGGCGCGGACGCGTTCCAGACCAACCACAACCTGGTCCTCTCCGAAGGTGCGCACGCCGACTCGGTGCCCAACCTCGACATCCAGGAGAACGACGTCCGTTGCAGCCATGCGTCGACGGTCGGGCCCATCGACGAGGAGCAGCGGTACTACCTCGAGTCCCGCGGCATCGAGCCGACGGTGGCCGAGCGCCTGATCGTCCTCGGGTTCTTCTCGGCCATGGCGGCGCGCGCCCCCTTCGACGGCCCGGGCCGGGTGGTGGAGGAGACCGTGGCACGGCGCCTCGCGGGGCGCATCGGCCCGCCGGCCCCGGGGGAGGGACGCCATGGGTGAGGAGGTCCGCCTGTGCGGCGTCGACGACCTCGAGCCGAATTCGGCGCGCCGATTCGACGTCGGCGAGCACCGGATCGCCCTGGTCCGGGTGGAGGACGAGTTCTTCGCGCTGGGCGACCAGTGCAGTCACGAGGACTACTCGCTCTCGGAGGGCGAGGTGCTGGCCGAGGAGTGCGAGATCGAGTGCTGGAAGCACGGCTCGACGTTCGAGCTGCGCACCGGCACGCCGTGCTCGCTGCCCGCCACCAAGCCCGTGCCCGTCTACATGGTGCGCGTCGCGGGCGACGACGTCCTCGTGGAGCTGCCGTGACCCACGTCCTCCAGATCTCGGGCCTGCGTGCCGGCGTCGGCGGCCGCGAGGTGCTGTCGGGCATCGACCTGCGTGTCCGCAGCGGCGAGGTCCATGCCGTCATGGGGCCGAACGGATCTGGCAAGAGCACGCTCAGCCACGTGCTCATGGGCAAGCCCGGTTACGACGTCATCGGCGGGACGGTGACGCTCGACGGCGCCGACCTCCTGGCCATGGCACCGCACGAGCGCGCCCGCGCCGGGCTGTTCCTCGCCCCCCAGTACCCGACCGAGGTGCCGGGCGTGCGCCTGACCGAGGCGCTGGCCGAGGCCCTCGCCCGGGGCGGGGAGCCGGACCTCGTCGGCGTGGGCGCCCGTGCCGCCGAGGAGGCGGCCCGTGTCGGGCTCGAGCCGCGGCTGCTCGAGCGCGCCCTCAACGTCGACCTCTCCGGCGGGGAGCGCAAGCGGAGCGAGACGCTGCAGCTCGCCGTCCTGCGCCCGGCCATCGCCGTGCTCGACGAGCTCGACTCCGGCATCGACGTCGACGGCCTGCGTGACGTGGCCCGGCGCATCCGCGACGGGGTCGACGAGTGGGGGCTCGGGGTCCTTGCCATCACGCACTACCGCCGGCTCCTCACCGACCTGCGTCCGGGCGCGGTCCACGTGCTCGTCCGGGGCCGCGTCGTGGCCTCCGGCGGTCCCGAGCTGGCCGACGAGCTCGAGCGCACCGGCTACGCCGCCTACGGCGCACCCGAGTAGGACGGGCACCGACCGCTCTCACCTGGGGATCCGCTGTACCGTTGTCCGGGATGTCGCCTTACGTCGAAGGCAGCACCGTCGTGGGCGGCCGCAAGCGGGCCAAGGTGCAACGGGGGAGGCACGTCGCCGGCGCGGACAACGGGACGGCCATGTCGGGGATGCCGTCTCCGGAGCAGCCCGCCCGGCGCGGCCGGCGCCGCCACCGGCGCTCGTGGGGAGAGCGGGTGCTCCTCGGTCTCATCGTCCTGGCCGCCCTCGCCCTCGTCGGCGCGGGCGCGCTCTACGGCTATGCGCGCTACCGCTTCAGCCAGATCCCCAAGGTGGCCATCCCGAGCCTGAGCTCGATCGCCGACGGCGCCCCCTTCAACGTCCTGCTGGTGGGCTCCGACTCGCGCCAGGGCGAGAGCGCAGCCCAGGAGCAGCAGTTCGGCAGTCCCACGGAGGTGACCGGCGCGCGCAGCGATGTCATCAAGATCCTGCACGTCGACCCGGCTTCGGGGACCGCCCGCATCCTCGACATCCCTCGCGACACGCTCGTCACCATGTCAGGGGTCGGTTCGACCTATGGGTCCTACAACCGCATCAACGTGCCCTTCGGCACGAGCGCCGACGCGCTGGTCCAGACCATCCAGGACACGTTCGGGATCCCCATCTCCCACTACGTCGAGATCGACTTCTTCGGTTTCGAGGGGGCGGTCGACGCGGTCGGCGGGGTGACCATGGACTTCCCCTATCCGGCCAAGGACGCCTACACAGGCCTGAACGTGACCCAACCGGGCTGCCAGCTGCTCAACGGCGGGTACTCGCTGGCCGTGGCCCGGTCCCGTCATTACGAGTACTTCAAGGACGGGTACTGGCAGTACGACCCCACCAGCGACTTCGGCCGCATCCAGCGGCAGGACGCGTTCCTCAGGGCGCTCATCAACCGCGCCGAGTCGCGCTACAACCCTCTGACGATCAACGCCTTCCTGGGCTCGATCGTCCACGACGTGACCATCGACAACACCTTCTCGCTCGGGGAGCTGCTGTCGCTGGCCCAGCGGTACCATGCGTTCTCGTCGGCGTCGCTCCAGAGCTACACCCTGCCCACCTACTCGGTCGGCTCCTGGGGTTCCTACGGCGACGTCCTCTTCGTCAAGGAGCCGGACGCGCAGAACCTCATCACCCAGTTCCTCGGGACCGCGCCGCAGACGCCGACCACGCCGCCGATCGCTCCGAGCGGCTACCCGGTGCCGCTCTCCTCGCTCGGCACCGGCTCCTCGGGCACCGGCTCCTCGGGCACCGGCTCCTCGGCTTCGGCTCCGGGCGCGGCGGGCGCGGGGACCACGACGACGTCGACCACCGCGCCGCCCCAAGCGGATTTCGACCCCACGCCCTGCTGACCCGCCGCGCCCGGGCCGGCGGTCGGCTCGGTGCTCGCGCGGTCGACGTCCCGCCGACGGGGTGTCGTAGTGTGCCGATCCGGACCGGGATCGTCGGGCGGGTCCCGTGGAGGTGGATGGTGCTCCGTTGGTCGAGCGGCGAGGGACTGCGGCGGGAGGCTCGCGGCAGCGAGATGTGGTTCAAGGCCACCGCGGCGAGCACCGGTGGTCGGTTCTCGCTGATGGAGCGGACCCTGCCCCCCGGAGGGCGGATGCCACCCCCGCATCGCCACGTGGGCAACGACGAGGCCTACTTCATCCTCGACGGGACCGTCGAGTTCCACGTCGCCGGCGAGGTGTTCGAGGGCGATGCCGGGACGTTCGTCCTCGTCCCCGCCGGTGAGGACCATACGTTCGGGAACACGGACACGGTGCCGGCGCGGCTCCTGGTCCTCCACGCCCCCGCGCTCGACGCCTACTTCGCGGACCTCGAGCAGCTGTGGGCCGCGCCCGAGCCGCCCGACAGCGAGACCGAGCGCGCCCTCATGCGGCGTCACGGGATGGAGCCGGCCTAGCCTCTCGACCCTCTCGACCCTCTCGACCCCGGTCCCGGAAGGGACGAGCGCGCTTCCAGGGCGTCGACCACGGCACGGATCCGACGGGGGACCGGACCGTCGCCCACTTCGTGGCAGAGAGCCGGGGACACCAGGGCCGAGGCGGCGCGGACCGACTCCTCGGCGACGTCGAGGACCGCCTGGCTCCCCAGCCAACCCGCCAAGGCGGTCAGCACCGCCTCTGGGTCGGCCACGAGCAGCTCGTAGCGCAGGAAGAACGTCGGCATGCCGGCCAGGTGACGCAGCCCGTCGTGTACGTGACGCTCCCACAGGCGAAGGCCGTAGTCAGGCGAGAAGCCGTCGCGCCGCTGGAGCGACCTGGCCACGGCCAGCGGCGCGCGCCACACGAAGACGGCACGTGTCGGGGCGGGCAGGAGCCGGCGCCAGAACGGCAGGACCAGACAGAGCCGTGGGTCCTTCCACACGAGGGGCCCGGAACCCGCGAAGACCCGCCGGGCGGTGTCGCCGGCCACCTCCGACAGCTCGTCGAGGGCACCGTCGACCCATTCGTCGCCCTCGGGCCCCGGCGCGTCCCACGTCCCCCCCGCGCGTGCCAGGAGCGCTTCGTCGAGCGCCGTCAGGCCGAGGCTCTCGTTGTGCCGAGGGTTGTACGGGCCGCCGGGCATCAGGTCGGGCCCGTTCGGGAGCCGAAGCCCCATCTCGGCCAGGCTGCCCGCCACCACCGAGGTGCCGCTGCGGTGCATGCCGAGGACAATGACCCATGGGCCACTGGGAAGGACGGTCGGTGCCGCTCGACGAGCGCCCATCTCGTTGGCCCGGACAGCCACCGGGCGATCGTAACCGTGGCAGGTGCGAGAAGGGTGGCGGCAGTGGGTCTGCCGTCAGGCGGCGCCGATGCCCGCGGACAGCTCGTCGAGGGCCTGGGCCAACGCGTTCCACGACAGCGTGGCGCACTTGATGCGCACCGGGAACTTCACCACGCCCTGCAGGGCGGCCAGCTCGCCGAGTCGGTCGAGGTCGGGGAGCCCGGCAACCTCGGCGTCGGCCTCGTCGGCCCCGTCGCCCAGCCGGGCCTCGTGGATCGACATCATGGCCTTGAAGGTGCGGATCAGGTCGCGGACCTCGTCGAGCGTCTTGCCCTTGACCGCGGCCGACATGAGCGAGGCCGAGGACTGGCTGATCGAGCAACCCTGCCCGCCGATGCGGATGTCGGCGAGCCTGTCGCCGTCGACCACCACGTAGACCACGACCTCGTCCCCGCACAGGGGGTTGAAGCCCTCCACCCGGTGCGCGGGCGGGGTGGGCAGCTCGCCCCGGTTCCGGGGGCTGCGGTAGTGGTCGAGGATGATCTCGCGGTAGAGGTCTTCGAGCCCGGGCATCGTCAACCGAACAGGCTACCGGCCTCGGCGACGGCCTCGACCAGCGCGTCGACGTCGGACGAATCGTTGTACACGTAGAGCGACGCCCGGGCGGTGGCGGCCACACCGAGACGGCGCATGAGCGGCTTCGCACAGTGGTGCCCCGCCCGCACGCATACGCCCGCCTGGTCAAGGACCTGGGCCATGTCGTGGGGATGCACGTCCCGGAAGGCGAAGGAGATCACCCCGACCCGGCTCCCGCAGGCCGGCGGGCCGAACACGCGGACGTCGTCGCCGAAGCGCGACGCCAGGGCACCGAGCGCGTAGGCGGTGAGCGCCTCCTCGTGACGGTGCACAGCGTCGAGCCCGATGCCCGACAGGTAGTCCACTGCCGCGTGCAGGCCCACCGCCTCGGCGATCGGCGGTGTGCCCGCCTCGAACTTCCAGGGCAGGACGTTGGAGGTGAAGCCGTCGTGGCGCACGTCGCGGATCATGCCGCCGCCCCCGAGGAACGGCGGCATCGCCTCGAGCAGCTCGCGCCGTCCCCACAGCACACCGATCCCGGTCGGGCCGAGCATCTTGTGGGCGCTGAAGGCGAGGAAGTCGCAGCCCATGGCGGCGACGTCCGTGCGCAGGTGGGGCACGCCCTGGGCGCCGTCGGCGACGACGACGGCGCCGGCGTCGTGCGCGGCCTTGGCGATCTCGTCGAAGGGGGTGACGGTGCCGAGGACGTTGGAGGCGACGGTGACGCCCACGAGCTTGACGCCGTCGACCAGCCGCTCGAGGTCGGTCAGGTCGAGGCGATAGGCGTCGTCGACGCCGATCCAGCGCAGCTCGAGCTCGCGCTCCTCGGCCAGCATGAGCCACGGCACCAGGTTGGCGTGGTGCTCCATGTCGGTGAGCAGCACCGCGTCGCCGGGGCGCAGGTTCGCCCGGCCCCAGCTCCACGCCACCAGGTTGAGCGCCTCGGTGGCGTTCTTGGTGAAGATCACCTCGCACTCGGGGTCCGGGGCCCCGATGAAGCGTCCGACCGCCAGCCGCGCCGACTCGAAATGGCGGTCCGCCTCTTCGGCGATGCTGTAGACGCCGCGATGCACGTTGGCGTGCGACCGCTCGTAGTAGGACTCCATGGCCTCCAGGACCGACGACGGGTGCTGGGACGAGGCCGCCGAGTCGAGGTAGACGATGGGCCGGTCGTGGACCTGGCGCCCGAGCAGCGGGAAGTCGGCCTTCGGGGCGACGGCGTCGATGCGGGGTGCGCCGGGCATCGTCACCGCCGCCACGCGTCGAAGCCCTGCACCTCCAGGCGCGCGGCCAGCTCGGGGCCGCCGCGGTCGACGAGGACGCCGTCGACGAGGACGTGGACCACGTCGGGCTCGAGGAGCTCGAGGATGCGGGTGTAGTGGGTGACGAGGAGCACGCCGGTCTCCGGGCGCTCGGCTCGCACGGCCTGCACGCCGCGGGCGACCACGCCCAAGGCGTCGATGTCGAGGCCCGAGTCCGTCTCGTCGAGGATCGCCAGGCGCGGCTCGAGCAGGGCCATCTGCAGGATCTCGTTGCGCTTCTTCTCGCCGCCCGAGAAGCCCTGGTTGAGCGGCCGCTCGCCGAACGCCGGGTCGATCCCCAGGCGCTCCATCCACTCAAGCATGGCCAGGCGGATCTCGAGCACCGAGCGCTCCTCGCCGAAGCGCGCCGAGGTGGCCTGGCGAAGGAACTGGAGGACGGGCACGCCCTCGATGGCCTCCGGGTACTGGAAGGCGAGGAACACGCCGGCCTTGGCGCGCACGTCGGGCGCCCACGTGGTCATGTCGTCGCCCGCCAGCCAGACGCGGCCGGCGTCCACCTGGTACGAGGGGTTCCCGGCCAGCGCGTTGGCCAAGGTGGACTTGCCCGAGCCGTTGGGGCCCATGATGGCGTGGAGCTGACCCGCGGCCACGGTCAGGTCGATCCCCCGCAGGATGGGCGTCCCGTCGGCGCTCACGCGCAGCCCCGCCACCTCGAGCAGGGGCGCACCGTCGGTGCGGGCCTCGCTGCCGGTCCGGGTGCGCTCGGTGCGCTCGGTGCGCTCGGTGCGCTCGGGGGTGCTCACGAGCGGGAGTCTACCGCTCGGGGTGCCATTTGCACTACGGCGATAGTGTGAATCCCACCCCTGTGAGCTGGGCCGGTGCCGGTTCGGGGAGGGACATGGGCTCCGATAGCGTCGGTCGGGATGAGCGAGCCGTGGACGTTCTCCGGCAAGGTGTCGACCACCGGTACCGACGGGGGGGCGGTCACCCTGGTGGACGAGTCCACGTTCATCATCTCGGGCACCTCGGGGGACGTCGTTCGGGGGCCGGCGGGGGGCCTCTTCGTCCGGGACACCCGGGTGCTGTCGCGCTTCGAGCTGCGGGTCAACGGGGTGGCGCCCGAGCCGTTGGCCTGCGTGAGCGACGAGCCGTTCTCGGCCACCTTCGTCTCCCGGTGCCCGCCGCGTGCCGGGCGTGCCGACTCCACGCTCATGGTCTTCCGGGGCCGCTACGCGGGCCAGGGGATGCGCGAGGACATCGTCATCCGCAACTTCGGGGAGGAGCCCACCTTCTGCTCGGTCGAGCTGTTCCTGGCCGTCGACTTCGCCGATCTCTTCGCCGTCAAGGAGGGGCGGACGGGGGGCGACCCCGACGGCGAGACCCGCCACGAGGTCCAGGACGACGGTCTCGTCTTCACCTACCGCCGCGGCACCCTCAGCCGCGGCACCCAGCTTCGCTTCTCGCCCACACCCACGTCGCTGGCCGAGGACCTGGTGTCCTTCGAGGCCATCGTGCCCGCACACGGGGAGTGGCGGGCGTGCATGGAGGTCCACCCGGTCATCGAGGGCAAGGTGATCGACCCCCGCTACCGCTGCGGGCAACCGGTGGAGCGTGCCGCGCCGGCCGAGCGCCTGGCGCGCTGGCGCCGGCAGGTCCCGCAGGTGGAGACCGACCACGACGGGCTGCGCAGCCTCCTGGTACGCAGCGCCGAGGACCTCGGTGCGCTGCGGATCTTCGACCCCGACTTCCCCGAGCGCGTGGTCGTGGCGGCAGGTGCCCCCTGGTTCATGACCGTCTTCGGGCGTGACTCGCTCATCACCTCGTGGATGGCCCTGTTGGTGGACCCCGACCTCGCACTCGGGGTGCTCCAGACCCTCGCCCGCTTCCAGGGCAAGGACATCGACCCGCGCAGCGAGGAGCAGCCCGGCCGGATCCTCCACGAGATGCGCTTCGGTGAGGCCCCGTCGCTCTCGCTCGGCGGCGGCAACATCTACTACGGCACCGCGGACGCCACCCCGTTGTTCGTGATGCTGCTCGGCGAGCTGCGGCGCTGGGGCCTGGCACGCGAGGTGGTGGACGAGCTGCTCCCCAACGCGGAGCGGGCCCTGGAGTGGATCGAGCGCTTCGGCGACATCGATGGCGACGGCTACGTCGAGTACCACCGGGCCACCGACCGCGGCCTGGCCAACCAGGGTTGGAAGGACTCCTGGGACGGCGTGCGCTACGCGGACGGGCGTGTGGCGTCCGCGCCGATCGCCCTGTGCGAGGTGCAGGCCTACGTCTACGGTGCCTACCTCGCCCGGGCACACTTCGCCCACGAGATGGACGACGAGGCCACCTACGAGCGCTACCGCGCCAAGGCGACCGAGCTCAAGGAGGCGTTCAACCGCGACTTCTGGCTCGAGGACCGCGGCTGGTACGCCGTCGGGCTGGACGGCGACAAGCGCCCCATCGACTCGCTGACCTCGAACATGGGGCACTGCCTGTGGTCGGGCATCGTCGACGACGACAAGGCGCCGCTGGTGGCGCAGCGCCTCCTCGCCCCGGACATGTTCAGCGGCTGGGGCGTGCGCACCCTCAGCGCGTCGATGCCGGGTTACAACCCCATCAGCTACCACTGCGGCTCGGTGTGGCCGCACGACACCGCCATCGTGGCCGCCGGTCTGGCCCGATACGGCCTCATGGAGCACAGCCAGCGCCTCTTCACGGGGATGATCGACGCCGGGGTGGCCATGGGGGGCCGGCTCCCCGAGCTCTTCAGCGGGCTCGACCGCGCCGAGTTCGCCTGTCCGGTGGGCTACCCGACCTCGTGCTCGCCCCAGGCCTGGGCGGCGGCGTCGCCGCTGCTGTGCCTGCGCACCATCCTCCGCCTCGACCCCTGGGTCCCCTACGGCAAGACGTGGCTCGCGCCCATGCTGCCGGAGGGGATCAAGCGCCTGCGTGTGGCGGGCATCCCCCTCGCGGGGTCGCGCGTCACGGTCGAGATCGAGGGCGACGACGTGCACGTCGAGGGGATCCCGGACCACATCGATCTGGTGACCGAGCCCCGGCGGCCGGCCACGGCCGTCTGACGTCCCCCACCCGCATGGCCCACGTCCTGGCCGTCGACCTCGGCACCGGCGGCCCCAAGGTGGCCCTGGTGTCCGACTCGGGCCGGGTCACGGCCAGCGCGTTCGAGCCCGTGACGACCTCGTTGCTGGCCGGCGAGGGAGCGGAGCAGGACCCCGAGGAGTGGTGGTCGGCGATCACCACCGCGTCGCGCCGGGTGATGGCGGAGGGCGGCGTGGCGCCCGGCGACGTGGTGGGCGTGGGCGCCACGGCGCAGTGGTCCGGCACGGTGGCCGCCGACGAGGAGGGACGACCCCTGCGCCCGGCGGTCATCTGGATGGACGCACGGGGCGCCCCGGCCATCACCCGCCAGACCGGGGGCGCGCTCAGCGTGCTCGGCTACGACGTCCGCAAGCTGGTGCGCTGGGTGCGGCTGACCGGCGGCGTGCCCGGGCACTCGGGCAAGGACCCCACCGCCCACATCCTCTGGATCCGCGAGACCGAGCCCGACGTCTATCGCGCCACGCACAAGTTCCTCGAGCCGGTCGACTGGCTGAACCAGCGGATGACGGGGCGCTTCGCCGCCTCGCACGACTCGATCACCCTGCACTGGGTGACCGACAACCGGCGCATCGGGGCCGTCGCCTACGACGACACCTTGCTGGCGATGGCCGGCCTGGAGCGGGCCAAGCTGCCCGACCTCGTGCCCAGCGCCACGGTGATGGGACGGCTGACGCCGGCTGCGGCCGAGGCGCTGGGGCTGGCACCCGGGCTCCCGGTCGCCACCGGCACGGGGGACCTGCACTCGGCCGCCGTGGGATCCGGCGCGGTCGCCCCCTTCGACGCCCATCTCTACATCGGGACGTCGTCGTGGATCTCCTGCCACGTGCCGTTCAAGAAGACCGACGCGCTGCGCAACGTGGCGTCGATCCCCGCCGGGTTGCCCGACCGCTACCTGGTGGCCGACGAGCACGAGACGGCGGGTGCGTGCCTCACCTTCCTGGCCGGGATGCTGGGGGAGGAGCCGGGCGGCGAGACCTACCGCCGCTTCGACGAGATCGCCGCCTCGGCCCCCGCCGGGTCGCACAAGGTGCTCTTCACGCCGTGGCTCAACGGCGAGCGCTCGCCGGTCGACGACCACACCATCCGGGGTGGCTTCCACAACCTGTCGCTGGCCACCGTCAAGGCCGACCTCGTGCGGGCGGTGTACGAAGGTGTCGCCCTCAACTCGCGCTGGCTGCTCGAGGCCGTCGACCACTTCGTCGGGCGGCGCCTCGAGCGCCTGGCCTTCATCGGCGGCGGCGCCAACTCGGACGTGTGGGCCCAGATCCACGCGGACGTCACCGGGCGCCGGATCCGCCCGGTGGCCGACCCGGTCCTCGCCAACGTCCGCGGCGCGGGGCTGCTCACGCTGGTCGCGCTCGGCCGCGTGCGGGCCGAGGACATCCCCACCATGGTCGAAGTGCGGGATAGCGTCGATCCGGACCCCGCGGTGCGCGGGGTGTACGACGAGCTCTTCGGGGAATTCGTCGAGCTGTACAAGCAGACCAAGGCCATCCACCGGCGGCTCAACCGGCACTGAGCCGGGCCGCCTTTGCGAGCAGGGGGGCAGGGCATGGACTCGTCCGACCTCGACGTCGTGATCGATGCGCTGGAGGCGGAGCTCCGGCCGTATCGCGAGACGCACAAGGTGTACCGGGAGCTGCCCGCCACCGGCCGCGACCGCCAGGAGATCCTGCGCGAGATGCGGGAGCTCGCCGCGCAGGAGGAGGCCAAGTGGCGCGACGGGTTCGCTTCGGGCGCCGTCTACCACGGCGGTGCGGACCACGTGGCCTTCCTCAACGAGGCCTACGCCATCACCTCCCAGGCGAACCCCCTGCACCCCGAGCTGTGGCCGAGCGCGGTGAAGTACGAGGCCGAGATCGTGGCCATGACGGCGTCGCTGCTCGGCGGCGGGGAGGACGGGGTCGCCTCCGTCTGCGGCACGGTGTCGTCGGGGGGCACCGAGTCGATCCTCCTCGCCATGAAGGCCTACCGGGACTGGGCGCGCGAGACCAAGGGCATCACCGACCCCGAGATCCTCGTCCCGCGCAGCGCCCACGCCGCCTTCGACAAGGCCGCGCAGTACTTCGGCATCCGGGCCGTCCCGGTGCCCCTCGACCCTGACTACCGCGCGGACGCCTACGCCGCGGGCAAGCTCGTCACCGGCAAGACGATCGCCCTGGTGGGCTCGGCGCCCGGCTTCCCCCACGGTGTGATCGACCCCATCGAGGAGCTGGCCGCGCTGGCCAAGAAGAACAAGATCGGCATGCACGTCGACTGCTGTCTCGGGGGGTTCGTGCTGCCGTTCGCCGAGCGCCTGGGCTACCCGGTGCCGCCGTTCGACTTCCGGGTGCCCGGCGTGACGACGATGTCGGCCGACACCCACAAGTTCGGCTACGCGGCCAAGGGCACCTCGGTCGTGCTCTACCGGACGCCGGAGCTCCGCCGCTATCAGTACTACCGGACGGCGACGTGGATGGGCGGGCTGTACTACTCGCCGACCTTCGCCGGCAGCCGCCCCGGCGGGCTGACCGCCGAGTGCTGGGCGGCGATGCTGGCGTTCGGCGAGGAGGGCTACATGGTGGCGAGCAAGGCGGTGCTCGAGACCGCCGCCGCCGTCAAGAAGGGCATCGGCGAGATCACCGGGCTCCACGTCCTCGGGGACCCCCTGTGGGTCGTCGCCGTGGGCTCCGACGAGCTCGACGTCTACGCGGTCATGGACGAGATGGGGCACCGGGGATGGGCGCTCAACGGCCTGCAGAATCCCGCCGCCTTCCATCTGTGCGTGACCCTGCGTCACTGCCGCCCGGGCGTGGCGGACCGGTTCCTGGCCGACCTGCGGTCGTCCACGATCGCCGTCCGGGAGAACCCCGCGGCCACCGGGACCATGGCGCCCATCTACGGCATGACGGGGGCGGTCAAGACCCGCGGCACGGTCGAGGAGCTCTTGGTCCGCTACGGCGACCTGCAGTTCAAGGCCTGACCGGCGCGGGTAGGGTCGTCGCCGTGAGCCCCGGGAAGAAGGCGAAGGGTGTCGCGGCGGGCGTCGGTGTCGTCGGCACGGTGATCAGCATCTGGTGGTTCGCGCTGCGCCCGCGGCGCAAGCGCAAGCGCGCCTCCTCGAGCGGCGGCTGAGGAACCCGCGTCCGGCCTCGTGCCGGCGGCCCTTCGAGGTGGGCACGGCGACGGGACCCCGATCGCTCGCGGCGTTGGCTATGCCGCGCCGATGCCGAGCAGGCGGCGCGTCCACGTGCCGATCGCGTCGAAGGCGCCCTGGGCGGCAGGGAATCCGAGGTTCACGAACCCGTGGGGCTGCCCGGCGAAGCACACCTCTTGCGCGTCGACGCCCGCATCCCTGAGCCGTCGCGTGTACGCCCGGCCTTCGTCACGGAGGAAATCGCAGCCTCCGAGAACGAGCAGCGCCGGGGGGAGGTCCTCGAGCGTCGTGGCGTGCAGCGGCACGGCCAGGGGGTCATGGTCGATGTCGCGCCCGCCGGCGTAGGAGTCCCAGAACCACTGGCCGGTCTTCTCCGAGATGACGAGGCCCGTGAAGGTGCGCCTCGACTCGTGAGCCGAGCCGTGGGCGTCGAGCGCCGGATAGACGAGGATCTGGCCTGCCAGCCGTGGCGTCGCCCCGGCGTCGCGGAGCCGCAAGGTCACGGCCGCGGCGAGGTTGCCTCCGGCACTCTCCCCGGCCACGATCACCGACCCCTCGGGTGCACCGAACGCCGGCGTGTTCGCCAGCGCCCATCGGGTGACGGCCTCGCAGTCGTCCAGCCCCGCCGGATACGGATGCTCGGGCGCCAGCCGGTACTCGACGGAGACGACCGCCGCGCCGGTGGTGAATGCCAGCTCGCGGGCCACGTTGTCCATGAGCGAGACGCTTCCGATGCACCATCCACCGCCGTGGAAGTACACGACGAGACCGGTTGGTGCGGTTGCGTGCTCGTAGACGCGCACCGGCACCCCGGCAACGGTGTCGTCGTGCACCTTGGCGATCTCGCGGGTCACCGGGAACTCGTACCCGCCTCGCGCGAGGCGGAGGATCTCGGGAGAGAAATCGTCCACTGGGAGCGGATTCGCCTCCAGCCACTCGGCGACCCACGGGTCGAGAACACCTTCGTCTGGCATGGCACCCCCCGAGCGACAGCTTCCTCAACGATGCCACGACCGGGAGCTCGGGGCGTCCCGCCGGACGACGGCCGGACGTGCGGAAGGGATCAGCCGTAGCGCAGGGAACCCGGCGTGGTCAGGACCTCACCGGTCTCGAGCCAGGTCTTGAGGCCCGAGAGGATCATGGGCCAGCCGCCGTAGAGCTCGGCGTTGGCCCCGTCGCGGAGCTGATCGTGGACCAAGGTCAGTCGGCAGGAGTCGGCCACCGGCTCGATCTCCCACGTCACCCGTGAGGCGCCCTCCGAGCGGACCTCGTCGCTCCACAGGGCCACCATGGTGTGCACGAGCCGGCGGGGCGGGTCGATCTCGAGCACCTCGCCCTCGCCGAGTAGCCCCGGCGCTCTCGGGTTGCCCAGCTCGATGCGAGCACCCGGCGTCCACTCCGAGCGCACCCAGTTGCCGAACATGTACTTGCCCCGGATCTCGGGGTCGGTGATCGCCTCCCACAGCCGCTCGGGCGTCGTGCGGATGTAGATCTCGTAGGCCTTCTCCATCGGTCACTCCAATCCCCCGGCCACGATGGCCGGGAGGACCCCGCTGATCTCGCCCCTGACCACGACGTCCGCGATCTCGTCGAACTCGGTGGGCCCGCCGTTGACGATCACCACCGGCGCACCCGCCTGGAAGGCGGTCGGGACGAGACCGGCCGCCGGGTACACCGACAGCGTCGAGCCGACGGCCAGGAGCAGGTCGCAGCGGAGCGCCGCCTCATGGGCGCGCTCGAGGTCCTCGGCCACCAGGGCCTGGCCGAAGCTGATGGTCGCCGACTTGAGGATCCCACCGCAGGGTGCGCCCGACGGCCCGGGCGCGGTGCACGGGGGATCCTCTTCGCCGTCAGCCACCCGCTCGAGGATCGCCGGCATCGGCGTCCGGTTGCCGCAGGCCAAACAGGCGACCTCGCGCATGGTGCCGTGGATCTCCACGATCCGTCCGGGGTCGGACCCCGCGGCCTGGTGGAGCCCGTCGATGTTCTGGGTGACGATGGTGTCGAGGACACCGGCGCGCTCGAGGTCCACGAGGGCGAGGTGCCCGGCGTTGGGCCTGGCCTGCCAGGTCGGCGATTCCAGGCGCTGCCGCCATGCGCGGCGTCGGACCTCGGGGTCGGACATGTAGACCTGGAGCGTCGCCATCTTCTCGGCCTCGGGGTTCTTCGTCCACACCCCGTTGGGGCCGCGGAAATCCGGGATGCCAGAGTCGGTCGAGATCCCCGCCCCCGTGAGGACCACCACCCGGCGGGCCCCGGCCACGCGCCGTCGTGCCCGCTCGACCTCGCGCCGTTGTGCCGTCGCCCCGGGTGTCATGGTCCCAATTGTCGCACCCGTCGGGTGGAGCCGGCGGACGGCCCGGGGACGGGCGGTAGCCTCCGTCCGTGGCCTTGTCGTCGCTGCGGCCGCTTCACTCGCGCAACTTCGCCCTGGTCTGGTCGGCCGCGCTCGTGTCCAACATCGGCTCGTGGGTGCAGACCGTCGCCCTCGGCGTGGTCGTGACGCTGCGGACCCACGACCCGCTGTGGACCGGCCTCGTCGCCGCGGCCGCCTTCGTCCCGATGGGCCTGCTCTCCCCGGTCGGGGGCGCGCTCGCCGATCGACTCGACCGGCGCCGGTGGCTCATCGTGACCACCGTGTTCGAGGCGGCCTTCGCCGCCGGCCTGGCGGTGCTCGCGGCCAAGCATGCCGGCCCCTCCGCCATGGTGGCCCTCGCATTCCTCGGCGGCGTCGCCGCCGCGCTCGGGTTCCCCTCGTACCAGGCCATGCTGCCCGACCTCGTCGAGCGCGACGACCTGCTGGCCGCGGTCTCCCTGTCCTCCGCCCAGTTCAACCTCGGCCGTGTCGTCGGGCCCGCGCTGGCCGGGATCATCATGGTGGCCGGCTCCGCCTCCTTGGCCTTCGCCATCAACGCGGTGTCGTTCGGCGCCGTCGTCGTGGCGTTGATGTTCGTCCGCCTGCCGCGCCATGTGCCGACTGCGCCGGACGAGGGCATCTTCTCGCGCATCGCCGCCGGCGCTCGGGTGGCGATGGGCGAACCCGGATGCCGGAACGCCATCGGGTTGATCGCGGTGGTGGCGCTCATCGGGTCGCCCTTCATCGGTCTCGTCCCGGCCGTGGCCATCGAAGGGCTGCACGTGCACAGGGCGGCCGCCGGCACGGCCGTGCTCGTCACGGGGCAGGGGATCGGCGCGGTCGTCGGCGCGCTCGCCCTCGCCCCCTTGGCCCTCGCGCTCGGCCGTCGCCGCCTGCTCGTGCGCGCCCTCTTCGCGTTCCCGGTCGCGCTCGTGTGCTACGGGCTGGCCCCGTCGCTGTGGGCGGCCGCGTTGGCCATCGTGGTGGTGGGCGGCTGCTACATCGGGGTGCTCTCGGGGTTGAGCACGGTCGTCCAGCTGCGTGCACCCGATGCGGCACGCGGCCGCATCCTCGGTCTCTACATGATGGCGCTCGGCACCATCTACCCGATCGGGCTGGTCCTGGAGGGTGCCCTCGCCCGCTCCGTGGGCATCCGCACCGTCACCGTGGCCGCAGGCGTCGGCCTGCTCGCCGTCATGGTGGCGGTGGGCTGGCTCCGCCGCAGCGTGTTCGCCGCGCTGGAGGACCCGGAGGCCGGAGCACCCGCGGGCGCCGCCGGTGTCGGCACCGACGAGGGTGCCGTCGAGCCCGCGCCGGCGCCGTCCGGTTTGTGACCGCGCGCGTCGAGGTCCTAGACCCGGGGCCGGCGGAGGAGGCACAGCGCCGCGCCGCCGGTGGGCTCGAGGCCATGGGCATCGGGGTGGGGGAGCGGATCGCCTTCTGCCTCGGGTCGTCGGCCGCGCTGCTGGTGTGCGCCCTCGGCGCGCTCCGTCGCGGCGTGGTCCCCGTGTTGCTCAACGCCACGCTGGTTCCCGCCGAGCGCGCCGCGCTCCTCGCCGACGCCGAGCCGTGCCTGGTCATCGAGGACGAGGCGGGTCTCGGCGCGCTCCTCGGCGGGCGCCACCGGCCCGTGGAGCTGGCGCCCTACCCTTTGGCGCGGCCGATGCACTACACGTCGGGGACCACGGGCCGCGCCAAGGGCGTGTGGAGTGGGCTGCTCGACGACGGGGATGCCCGAGCACTGTTCGAGGACGAGGCGGACCTGTGGGGGTTCGACGAGTCCGACGTCCACCTCGTGTGCTCGCCCATGTACCACTCGGTGTCGGTTCGCTTCGCCGCCGGGACGCTGCTGCGCGGCGGCCGGCTGGTCGTCCTCTCCGGTTTCGACGCCGCACTCGCGCTCGACGCGATCGCCGAGCACCACCCGACGACCACGTTCATGGCGCCGACCGCGCTCGGGCGGCTGCTGCGTCATCCCGGCGCACCCGAGGGGCTCTCGTCGCTGCGGCTGCTCGTCCATGCCGGGTCGCACTGCCCTCCCGCGCTCAAGCATGCGGCACTGGCGCGCACCCGGCCCGGCGCGCTCTGGGAGTTCTACGGGTCGACCGAGGGGCAGTTCACGGTGTGCGGGCCCGACGAATGGGTGGCGCACCCGGGCACGGTCGGCCGGGCCCGCCCGGGACGGCGCCTGGCGGTCGACCCCGACGGGACCGTCTGGTGCCACGCGCCGGCGTTCGCCCGGTTCTCGTACTGGCGCGACGACGCGGCGACCGCCGCAGCCTGGCGTGGCGACGCCTTCACCGTCGGCGACCTCGGACGCCTCGACGACGAGGGGTATCTCTACCTCGACGGCCGGCGAGACGACCTGGTCATCTCCGGCGGCGTGAACGTGTACCCGGCCGAGGTGGAGGCGGCCCTGGCGGAGGTCGACGGCGTGGTCGAGGTGGCCGTCTTCGGTGTGCGCGACGAGGAGTGGGGCGAGCGCGTCTGCGCGGCGGTCGTCGGCGAGGTGGGCGAGGCAGCGCTGCGCCGCCACGTCGAGACCCGGCTGGCCCCCTACAAGCGGCCCAAGGACTACTTCGTGGTCGGCGAGCTGCCGCACACCGCCACCGGCAAGCTTCGCCGGGGCCAGGTCGCGGCACAGCTCGGGCTGGAGCCGCCGGGCCGGGGGTAGGGGAGGCAGACGCCGTGCCGTCGCGCCATGCTGGGCCCATGGCCATCGCCACCGTGAATCCCGCCACCGGGCGGACGGAGAAGGAGTTCACCCCCTACGACGACGCCGAGGTGCGCCGGCGCCTCGACCTTGCGTCCGACACCTTCGCCGCATATCGGCGCACGACCTTCGTAGAGCGTGCCCGCCTGGTCTCGGCCGCCGCCGACCTGCTCGAGGGCGAGGTGCCCGACATCGCGCGGGTGATGACCACCGAGATGGGCAAGACCTTTGCCTCGGCCAAGGCAGAGGTGGCCAAGTGCGCGGCCACGCTGCGCTGGTACGCCGACCATGCCGAGGGGTACCTGGCCGACGAGGTCATCACCAGCGCCGCCAGCGACAGCCGGGTCGTCTACCAGCCCATGGGCCCAGTGCTCGCCGTCATGCCCTGGAACTTCCCGATGTGGCAGGTCATCCGCTTCGCCGCGCCGGCGCTCATGGCCGGGAACGTGGGCCTGCTCAAGCATGCGTCCAACGTGCCGCAGACCGCGCTGATCCTCGAGGACCTGTTCCGCCGCGCCGGGTTCCCCGCCGGCGCCTTCCAGACGCTGCTGGTGGAGTCGGGACGCGTCGCCGGCCTGATCGCGGACCCGGTGGTGCGGGCGGTGACGATCACCGGCTCGGAGGCGGCGGGCCGGTCGGTGGCCGAGGCGGCGGGCCGGGCCATCAAGAAATCGGTGCTCGAGCTCGGCGGCAGCGACCCCTTCGTCGTCCTGCCGTCCGCCGACCTGGACAAGGCGATCTCCGTGGGTGTGACCGCGCGCATCCAGAACAACGGGCAGAGCTGCATCGCCGCCAAGCGTTTCATCGTGCACCGCGACGTCTACGACCGTTTCGAGAAGGGCTTCGTCGAGGCCATGGCCGGGCTCAGCGTGGGCGATCCCATGGACCCGGGCTCCGAGGTCGGCCCCCTCGCCACCGCCGGCGGCCGTTCGGACGTGGAGGAGCTCGTGGCCGACGCGCGGGCCCGGGGCGCGGCGGTGCTCTGCGGCGGCGAGCCGATGGCGGGCCCCGGCTACTACTACACGCCCACGGTGCTCACGGGGGTCACGTCGTCCATGCGCGTGGCCCGCGAGGAGCTCTTCGGTCCCGTTGCCGTGCTCTACCGGGTGGAGGATGCCGAGGAGGCGCTGGCGCTGTCCAACGACACCGACTTCGGGCTCGGCGCCAGCGTGTGGACCCACGACCCGGCCGAGCGCGCCTTGTTCGGTGAGGGCCTGGCCGCCGGGATGGTCTTCGTCAACGCCATGGTGGCGTCCACACCCGAGCTTCCCTTCGGCGGCGTCAAGAATTCCGGCTACGGGCGCGAGCTCTCGACGCACGGCATCCGTGAGTTCTGCGACGTGAAGACGATCTTCACCGCCTAGCAGGCCGGGCCCGGTTCATCCCGGGGAGCGCAGCCGCGTCGCCCCACGGGGGCTCGCGCCGGCTGCTCGTGCCAGCCCGCCTGCTCGTGCCAGCCCGGCTGCTCGTGCCAGCCCGGCTACTCGTGCCAGCCCGGCGACCAGTGGGGCTCGGGCGCCTGTCCGGCCGCGGCGGCCAGGACGTAGAGCGAGTCGACCAGCGATCGCCGCGCCTCGACCGGGATGCCTTCCAGCACGGAGCGCACCTCGGCGCGCCGGCGCTCGATCACGTCGGTCACGACCTTGCGCCCCGCTGGCGTCACCTCGAGGTTGACCTCGCGGCGGTCGATCTCGTCGCGGCTGCGGGTGATGAGACCCTTTCGCACCAGTCGGTCGCACATCCGCGTCGCCGTGGACGGGCTCACCGACAGCGCTTCCGCCAGGTCCGCGAGGCGGCGCTTGCCGTAGGTCAGCACGACCAGCGTGCGGTACTGCGGCAGCGTGACCTCGTCGCCGCCGTTGCCGAGCGAGCGCACCGCGATGGCCACCATCGCCCGGCTCGCCTGGATGATCGCCTCGGTGACCTCGTCTTCGCCGGGGACCGTGCCCGGTTCGGATCGCCCCGACAGCCGGTCCTCGGCCGCGGCCCGCTCCCCACTACGTGCCAAGTCAGTCATTCGACGTTGCCCCCCCGAGCACTCGTTCCCTGTGTCGCCCTGTCCGCCGATTCGGTCGGAGACTGTGCCATACAGGCACTGTCGTCCGCATCAGGCAGTGCGGACAGAGGTAATTATGCCCTATTGCAAGGGGCTATTGATTCCCGCGGGCACCGATCGCTGCGTTGACCTGGGCCCGCGCCTCCTCCAGGCGTCCCTCGGCAACCAGCTCGGGCAGCCCGCCGTCGAGCAGTCCGCGCCAGTCCACCGAGGACGACGCCCGCCCCTCGGCGAGGACGGCGGCCCGTCCCTCGGCGAGGACCAGGGCGAGCTGGTCGAGCCCGGGGCCGAGCAGGGCCGCCACCCGGTCCCGCAGCCACGAGGCCAGCGCCGGGCTCGCCCCGCCGGTCGACACGGCGACGCTCACCGTGCCGTCGCGGTGCACCGCCGGGAGCAGCGCGCTGCAGTGCGCTGCGTCGTCCGCGCTGTTGACCCACACGCCGGCGGCCTCGGCGTCATGGTGGACGGCCCCGTCGACGGCCGGGTCGCCCGTGGCCGCGATCACGAGCCGGTACCCACCCGCCTCGCCGGCGCGATACGGGCGCAGTTGGACGTCGAGCGGGTCGCCGCTGATGGCCGCCAGCGTGCCGCGTGCCGCCAGCGCGGCGATGGCGTCGTGGACCTCCGGCGCGACGACCGTCACGGAGGCGCCGCAGTCGAGGAGCCCCGCCACCTTGCGCGCGGCGACGGCACCGCCTCCGACCACCAGGCACCGCCGGCCGGCGACCACCAGGCCGACGGGGTAGACGCGATCCGCGGGGCTCATGCGACGTCCACGGCACCGTCCACGACCGCGGGGACCCCGACCATGCCCGCGGCGATCGTGGCGTTGGTGGCCTCGTCGATCACGACGAAGCTGCCGGTGACCCGGTTCACGCGGTAGTCGTCCGCCGCCAGCGGCGTGGCGACCATGATCCGCCCGACGCCGATGTCGTTGGGGCCCAACGACGCCGCGGGCTCGAGCGTCAGGGTGTCGACGTCGAGGCGCCCCTCGATCCCAACCAGCTGCGCGGGGGTGACCCGCGTGGTGTGCTTGACCCGAAAGCGCGCCCCGGGCTCGACCGGCTTCTCGCCGAACCAGCAGAGGGTGGCTGCGAACTCCCGGACGGGCTCGGGCGCGTCGGCGAGGGGCGCGATCAGGTCCCCACGCGACACGTCGAGGTCGTCGGTGAGGGACAGCGTGACCGACAGCGAGGCCGTGGCCTCGTCGAGCACCCCGTCGAACGTGCCCAGGGAACCGATCGTGCTGCGCGTACCTGCCGGCAGCACCACGATCTCGTCGCCGGCGTGCAGCACGCCCCCCGTGACCATCCCCGCGTAGCTGCGGCCGCCGCCCGGGTGGCGCAGCACCCACTGCACCGGCAGGCGTGCCCCGGAGCCGCCCTCCGCCGCCCACGTGCCCGCCGGCACGTCCTCCAGGGCCTGGAGGACCGTCGGGCCCGGGTACCAGGGCGTGTTGGCCGAGGGGTCCACGACGTTGTCGCCGTGGAGGGCGGAGATGGGCACGGTGGTCACGCTCTCGACGCCCAGTCGCTCGCAGAGGGACCGCATCTGGGTGTCGACGGAGAGGTAGGCGGCCTCGTCCCAGGCGGCCAGGTCCATCTTGTTGGCCGCGACGAGCACGTTTCGCACGCCCAGGAGCGCGGCGATGCAGCAGTGCCGGCGCGTCTGCTCCCGCAAGCCCGCCGTGGCGTCCACCACCACGACGGCCAGGTCCGCGGTCGACGCGCCCGTCGCCATGTTGCGCGTGTACTGGACGTGCCCGGGGCAGTCCGCGATCACGAACTTGCGCCGTGGTGTGGCTGCGTAGCGATAGGCGACGTCGATGGTGATGCCCTGCTCCCGTTCGGCACGCAGCCCGTCGGTGACGAAGGCGAGGTCGACGCCGTCGACCCCTCGGCGCCTGCTGGCGCCCGCCACCGCCTCGAGCTGGTCGTCGAAGAGCTGCTTGGTGTCGTGGAGCAGGCGGCCGATCAGTGTCGACTTCCCGTCGTCGACCGAGCCGATGGTGGCGAAGCGCAGGAGGGTGGAGCCGCCGGCGGGCGTCCCCTGCCCGGAGGCCGGTGCCGCCCCCGGGCCGGGTGTGGCGGGCATCTCAGAAGTAGCCCTCGCGCTTTCGGTCCTCCATGGCCGTCTCGGAGAACTTGTCGTCGGCGCGCGTGGCGCCCCGTTCGCTCACCCGGGAGACCGCCACCTCGGCGATGACCTCGTCGATGGTCCGGGCCTCCGAACGGACCGCGCCGGTGCAGGTGGCATCGCCCACGGTGCGGAAGCGCACGCTCAGCTCCTGGACCGGCTCGTCGGGGCGTGGCTGCACCCAGGGAGACAGGGCCAGGAGCATCCCGTCGCGCGCGACGACCGCTCGGCGGTGCGCGTAATAGCTGGAGGGCAGCGCGATCTCCTCACGGCGGATGTACTGCCACACGTCGAGCTCGGTCCAGTCGGACAGGGGGAAGGCTCGCAGGTGCTCGCCCGGCCGGACACGCCCGTGGTAGAGGTGCCAGAGCTCGGGTCGCTGGTTGCGGGGGTCCCACTGGCCGAATGCGTCACGGAACGAGAGGATGCGCTCCTTGGCTCGGGCCTTGTCCTCGTCACGGCGGGCCCCGCCGATGCAGGCGTCGAAGCCGTGCTTGGCGATGGCGTCGAGCAGGGTGACGCTCTGCAGCCGGTTGCGCGACCCGCCCGGGCCTGGGTCTGCGACACGTCCCGCGTCGATCGAGTCCTGCACCGAGGCGACGATCAGCTCCTCCCCGAGCTCGGCCACGCGCATGTCGCGGTACTCGACGACCTCGTCGAAGTTGTGTCCCGTGTCGACGTGCATGATCGGGAAGGGGAAGCGGCCCGGGCGGAAGGCCTTCTCGGCGAGCCGCAGCAGCACGGCGGAGTCCTTGCCCCCGCTGAAGAGCAGCACCGGCCGCTCGCACTCGGCGGCGACCTCTCGCATCACGAAGACGGCGTGGGCCTCCAGAAGGTCGAGGTGGTCGGGGGGCGCGGCCGTGGGCCGCTCCGGGCGCCCGGCAGAAGGCGCTCCTGGGATCCGCTCGGTCGGGGAGCCCGGGCGCACGACGTCGAAGGTGGTTGCCATAGTCCCTGCTCCAGTCCCTGCTCCGAGCCTCGGGGGGCCGGGCGGGCCCGGCGCTCAAAGGGTTAAATCTTGATCTAGTTAGTCATGTATAGTGGCGATCGACGCCGGGGACAAGTCCTCCAGGACCGACCCCCTCGATCGTCCGAAGTCCCTCGGGACCACCCGAGATCCGGGTCCCGACCACGACAGGTGCGCCGGTACGGTGCCGGCGCCTCGGCAGAACGGAAGGGTGCAGGTGGGCGCAGACGCTTTCGACGCTGGCGTGTCCGACCCCGACGACATCGAGGAGCTGGCCGCGCGGTCGGCCGAATTCGAGACGGCGCCAGCCTCCAAGGTGATCGCCTGGGCGATCGAGCGCTACGGCGGGAACCTGACGGTCGCATGCTCGTTCCAGGACGTGGTCCTCGTCGACCTGGCGGTGTCGGTCGAGCCGGGCATCGAGGTCCTCTTCCTCGACACGGGTTTCCACTTCCCCGAGACCCTCGCCTTCGTCGAGGAGGTCCGTGCCCGCTACGACCTGAACCTGCGCGTGCTGCACCCGGGGCCCGGGGCCGAGGCCTGGCCCTGCGGGACCGAGCGCTGCTGCCAGCTGCGCAAGGTCGCCCCCCTGGACGCCGCCCTGGCCGGGCGGGCGGCCTGGATCACCGGCCTCAAGCGTGTCGACGCCTCCACCCGGACCCGAACGCCGATCGTCGGCTGGGACGCGGCACGGGGGCTGGTGAAGATCAACCCGCTGGCGACCTGGACCGACGACGACATCGCGCACTACCTGGCCGACCACGGCCTCCCCGAGCACCCGCTGGCGTCCCGGGGCTATCTCTCCATCGGGTGTGCCCCCACCACGCGCCCCGTCGAGCCCGGCGAGGACCCCCGCGCCGGGCGATGGTCGGGCACCGGCAAGGTCGAGTGCGGGCTCCACGAGTGATGGCACGTCGGAAGGACCTTCCGTACGGGGTGGAGATCCGTGGCCGCGAGCGGGCCATGCATTTCGTCAACCCCTATCGCCGCATCGGCGAGCTCAACGCGGTCGAGCAGATCAAGCTCCAGCGCGACCCCATGGACGTCGCCGACGACGTGATCGCCACGTACGCACCGGGCGGGCCGGCGGCCATCGCCGCGGTGCCCGGCGAGGTGGAGCGGCTCAAGTGGGTCGGCCTCTATCCCCAGCGCCAGGGCGGTGACGCTTTCATGATGCGGGTCAAGGTCCCCGGCGGCGTGCTCACCGCGGCGCAGGCCCGGGAGATCGGGATCGTCGCCGACGCCTTCGCCGAGGGCCCGGACGACAACTGGGTCTTCGGCAACCGTTACGCCGACATCACCACCCGTCAGGACGTCCAGATGCACTGGATCCGCATCGGCGACGTCCCACGGATCTGGCAGCGTTTCTCCGACGTGGGCCTCACCACCATCCAGGCCTGCGGGGACTCGGCCCGCAACGTGGTCTGCTGCCCGGTGTCGGGCGTGGACGCCCGCGAGGCCCTCGACGCGCTCCCGGTGGCCCGGGCCATCTCCGCGTTCTTCACCGGCAACCGCGAGTACTCGAACCTGCCGCGCAAGTTCAAGATGAGCGTCACCGGCTGCGTGGAGGACTGCGCCCAGGCGGAGATCCAGGACATCGGCCTGTGGCCGGCGCGCGCGGCCGACGGGACCATCGGCTTCAACGTGCTCGTCGGCGGTGGTCTCTCCGACGGCGAGCGCCTCGGCTCGGACATCGACGTCTTCGTCACCCCGGACCAGGCCGTCGAGCTGACCCGTGCCATCGCCCAGGTGTTCGGCGAGCTCGGCAACCGCGAATCGCGTGGACTGGCGCGCATGCGCTACCTGGTCGAGGAGCTCGGGCCCGAGAGCTTCCGGGCCGAGCTGGCCGCCCGCACGCGCCTCGCCCTCGCCGTCGCGGGCGAAGAGCTGACGACCCGTTACCGCGGCGACCACGTCGGCGTGCATGCGCAGAAGGAGCCCGGGCTCTTCTACGTCGGGTGCTCGGTCCCGGTCGGACGCATGTCGGGGATCGAGCTCGTGGAGGCCGCCCGCCTGGCCCAGCACTACGGGGACGGGACGATCCGGCTGGGCACGGACCAGAACTTCGTGCTCACCGGGATCCCCGAGGACAAGGTCGACGACCTGCTCGGTGAGGAACTGCTGGCCAAGTACTCGCCGTTCCCGGGCCCGTTCGAGCGCGGCGTGGTGGCATGCACCGGCACGGAGTTCTGCCGCTTCGCGGTCGTCGAGACCAAGGAGCGGGCCGTGAAGTGGGCCCGCTTCCTCGACAAGGAGCTGGCCGCCGAGCCGGTGGGCGGGCGCAGCGTGCGGGCGTCGGCGAGCTCGCCCTCGCCGGACCGTGAGGATGCCGGCATCATCCGCATGCACTTCTCGGGCTGCTCGGCCTCGTGTGCCCAGCCCCAGATCGCGGACATCGGCTTCCGGGGCGACGTCGCCCACCTGGGCGAGCGGATCACCGAGGCGGTGGACATCGGCATGGGCGGCTCGCTGGGCGCGGACGCCGGGTTCATCGACTGGATCGAGGGCGCCCGACCGGTGGACACCGTTCCCGACGCGCTCGTGCGCGTCGTGCGTCGTTACCAGGCCGAGCGCCGGGACGGCGAGGCGTTCCACAATTGGGCTCGGCGGACCGAGCCCGACGCGCTGCGGGCCATCCTGGCCGGCCTCGACGTCGAGCTGGACGGTGTGCGATGAAGGCGTTCGAGATCCGCGAGCGGATGAACGGGATCACCGAGCCGCCCGGCAAGACGTGGTTCTGGGAGCTCGAGGCGGGGGTGATCTTCGCCGACCGCTGTATCCAGTGCGGCACGTGCGTGGCCGTGTGCCCGTCGAACTCGATCGGCGTCGACGAGGACACCGGCCTGCCCGAGCTGGTGAAGATGTGCACGGGATGCTCGCTGTGCTGGGACTTCTGTCCCCGGGGCGGCCTGCGCTACGAGGCGTTGTGGCCGCCCTCCACGCCTTCGGACGAAGCGGGGGACGCGCCGACGGTCGTGAAGTCCGACGCTGCGGATCCCTACTGGAAGATCACGGGCGGCCCGCCCGGCGACGGTCTCGGCGCGGTGATCGCCAAGTACGCCGTGCGTGCGGGCGCCAAGGCCGACGACGCGCAGGACGGTGGCGTGGTGACCGCGCTGCTGCTCGCACTGCTCGCGGGCGGCGACATCGACGGGGCGCTCGTGTCGAAGCCCTCGAGCGATCCCGACGAGCCGTGGAAGGGAGTGGCCACCGTCGCCACCACGGCCAAGGAGATCACCGCTGCCGCCGGCAGCTTCTACAACCAGACGATGGCGCTCGCCGAGCTCGACCTGTCGAGGTACGACCTGCCCGCCAAGCCGCGCCTCGCGGTGGTGGGCACCGCGTGCGAGATCCAGGGTCTACGGGCGATGCAGGCCCGGCGCTGGCCCACCGGGGCCCACCGGGTCGACGCGGTGGTGCTCACCATCGCGCTGCTCTGCACGAAGAGCTTCGACTACGAGGCGTTGATGCTCCGGGAGCTGCGGGACCAGCGCGGCGTGGACCTCGACCGGGTGAGCAAGGTCGACGTCATCCACGGCCGGATGATCGTCGAGTACCGCGACGGGCGGGTGGCGGTCGACGAGCCCGTCAAGGATTTCCACGGTGCCGCGCTCAAGGGATGCGACGAGTGCGCGGACTTCCTCGGGCGGGGTGCGGACCTCTCGGTCGGGAGCGTGGGCTCCATGGCGGGGTGGTCGAGCCTGCTCATCCGCACGGAGGCGGGCCGCCTCGCCTTCGAGCGGGCGAGGGCACGGCTGGACGTGCGTGATCTCGACGACGTGGAGCCGCTGCTCAAGCTCGACCGGCTGGACAAGCGGATCGCCGAGCGGTCGCTGCAGCGCAAGCTGGATCCCGACGCCCCCCTGTTCATCGACTATGACGAGCACGTGAACAGCTACGAGGGGACCGACCGCGCCCCGGTGGTCCGCGAGCGATGACCGGTGCGTGACCGATGACCCTGCTCGAGCCCGTCGAAGGGCTCCGGCTGAACCTGCCGGAGGAACCGGGGAGCCTGCGCACCGAGCTCCGTGACACGGTGCTCGCCGGTGGCGACTGGCGCTCTGGCTTCAGCGACGACATCTGCATCGGCGTGTGGCTCTGGGAGCAGTGGCGCGCGGCGCTGGAGCCTGCGGCCATGGACCGGGAGGCCTTCCTCGACGTCGTGACCGGGTACCGGCGCGAAATCTGGTTCTGGCTGATCGGGGACCGGCAGTGGGGACCCCTGGTCGAGGGGCTCGCGGGGCGCGTGGCGCGGCGCATCCCGCCCGGCCGAGTCGCCGGGCCCCGCTGAGCGTCCCGAGCTCCCGCGCCTGCCGGTCCGATACCTCGCCCCCACGGGTCGACCCGAGTGCAACGCCGCGGACCCGAGCCCCAGCCGAGCGTGGACATCGCCTCGCCCGCCGTGGACCTGCAGGCCGTGCGCGTGGTGCGGGGTGGGCGCGTCCTCGTCGACGACGTCGACTGGGTGGTGCGGCGCGGCGAGCGCTGGGCGCTGCTCGGGCCCAACGGCTCGGGGAAGACGACATTGCTCAAGGTCGCCGGCATGCAGCTCCTGCCCACCGGTGGACGTGTGTCGGTGCTCGGCGAACGCTACGGCGCCACCGACGCGCGCGCGTTGCGCCGACGCATCGCCTATGTGAGCCAGTCGCTCCTCCGGGGACTGCACCCGGCGATCACCGCGCACGATGCCGTCGTGACGGGTCGCACGGGCGCGCTCGAGCCCTACTGGCACGCGTACGGTGAAGACGACCATGCACGCGCGGATTCGCTGCTGGCGTCGGCCGGGCTTGCCGACGCTGCGGGCCGCCCGCTCGGCCTCCTGTCGGAAGGAGAGCGCCAGCAGGTGCTGATCTCCCGTGCGCTCATGGGCGAGCCCGAGCTCCTGCTGTTCGACGAGCCGGCGGCCGGGCTCGATCTCGGCGCGCGCGAGCGCCTCGTGCAGCGGCTGAGCGAGCTCGCCGCCGATCCCGCGACACCGCCGATGGTGCTGGTCACCCATCACGTCGAGGAGATCCCGCCGGGGACGTCCCATGCGGCCTTGCTGCGCACGGGCCGCTTCGTGGCGAGCGGGCCGTCGGCCGAGGTCCTCACGAGCACCGCGGTGTCGGCGTGCTTCGGGGTCCCCGTCGTCGTGACCTGCGTCGAAGGCAGGTTCAGCGCGCGGGTCGAGGTGTGAACGACCTGACGCGCCGGCCGCGTTATTCCATCGCATCAAGAGGTGAACGTGCCGCGACCGGCAGCCCGGGCCATCGCCGGGCGACCGGGGTCCTCGCAGCCACCGTGGTGAGGCGCACACGCAACGCGCGCGCCGTGGGAATTCACCCATTCGAAACGGTTGGTGAATGTCATCGCTGTCACCTGCCGGGTCGGCCTCGAATTGGGTCGAGAATGCAGGGGAAATGCACCGTTGTGGTTCACCGGCGTCGGCCTCCGGCTGTGCGGTGCGCGTGCCAGATCGGCGAATTTCCACAGGAAAATGATTTGCGTCGCCGCGCGCCCATCGGTTAGACAGTCGCGAAGCCCAGGGGACTGCGGGGGCTCGGACGGTTCCCGACCATCCACCAATCGTGCGGGACGCTTCAGTAGTGTCCTCTACACCGGAAGGTAGGTCGAGGGGTCTTTGACAGTGGTGGTCCTCCTGATCCTGGTGGTCGTCTGGGCGATCGTGCTCGGACCCAGCCTCCTCCGCCGTCGGGCGGAGCGTCACTCCGGCGACTCCATCGGCGCATTCCACCGCCAGCTCCGCGTTCTGGAGCACACCGGTCCGACGCTGGTCGACCCGGCGAACCGTCTGGCCCGGGCGGCCCAGGCGACGGCATCGCCCCGTACCCCGGCACACCGGCCGAACGTCCGCCACGACCCGTTCTTCCGCCCGGAAGCGTGCCGGCGGCGCCGCGACGTGCTGATCGTGCTCGTGAGCCTGACGGTCGGCACCGGCGTGCTCGGGGCGATCCCGGCGATGCGCCCGGCCCTCGTCCTGACGGCGATGGCGGCGATCGCTCTGGTCGGGTACGTCGCCCTGCTCGTGCGGCTACGCACGTTGGCCGTCGAGCGCGAGGTCAAACTGCGCTATCTGCCGCAGCCGTCGCAGCCGCAGCCGGCGTTCGTCGTCCGGCGCGCCGTCGCCCGCTGACCGACGCGTCCGCGGGCAGCCCCGCGGCGTCGCCGTCCTCGTCGGCACGCAGCGCGGAGCTCTCTGCCCTCGGCGACCAGGCCCGTGACCGGTTGCGAGCCGTCCACGACGCACGTGAGCGGGCACTCCCACTGTGCCGCGAAACGATCCGTGCCTGCGGGCTCGCCATCCGCGCCGTCCACCGGCACCGGCCCGAGGACGTCGACGCCAACCTGGCCGGTGCCGGATCCGCGCTGCGCCAGGCCCAGAAGGCCCTTGCCCCCTTCCCCTCGCTGGCCGTCACCGGATTCCTCCACGACGCCGAGAAGGAGTTCGCCGAGGCCCACTTGACCGTGGCTTTGACCGCCGGGGCGCCGCTGCCGAGCGACGTGGACCTGGGGGTCGGGCTCGCCCCGTGGCTCAACGGCCTCGCCGAAGCCGCCTCGGAGCTGCGCCGGCACCTGCTCGACCAGCTGCGCGCGGGGGAGACCGGACACGCCGAGGACCTCCTGCTGGCCATGGAGGACGTCTACGACATGCTGGTCACCGTCGATTATCCCGACGCGGTGACCGGGGGGCTGCGCCGGACGACCGACGCACTCCGTGCCGTCGTCGAGCGCAGCCGTTCAGACGTCACCACCACCGTGCTCCAGGCCCGCCTGCAGCGGGCCATCGAGCAGGCGCGCGGACAGGGCTGAGCCGGCGAGGAGCACGGCTGTCTCAGGTGCAGCCGTCCCCGTCACTCCCACCGCCGAAGTTGTCGCCGTCCCCGTCGCCCCCGCCGCCCTGAGGGATGCAATTGCCCGATGGCTTCGTGGTCGTGGTCGTCGTGGACGGCGGCGCCGTGGTGCTCGGGGGCGGGGAAGGGGTGGATGACGTCGTACTCGGGCCGGCCCCCTCGAGCGTCGACGAGACCCGGTGACGGGGCGGCGCGCCGGTCATGGACGTGCACGCGGCGCCCATGCCGGCGAGCGCCAGGACGGCGACGGCACCGGATAGCCTGCGGATCGCGAACGAGCGGGTCATCGCCTTCGCATACGTCGCGGCGCGAAGCGACGTTCATGGTCAGGGCCGCGGCGCTTCGGGGATCAGGCTGGAGGGCCGGTGAGCAGGCGGATTCGGCCGCCCCCGGCCGGGGTATCCTTGGCCTCGCACCCGGGGGTGTAGCTCAGCTGGTAGAGCGCTACGTTCGCAACGTAGAAGTCGGCGGTTCGAGTCCGCTCACCTCCACCATCATCCCCCTGGTCAGGGGACCGAGCGCTGGGCGTCCCGCCTGCCGACCCCGGTTCCGTGCGCGATCCGTGCGCGATCTTGGAAGGGACTGCGTCGACCTGGGGTCCCAGAATCCCTATCAGGGACCCGAGCGTTCCCCTGGCTGCTGCGCCGCCCGTTAGCTGTCACCCGGCGTTTTCCGCTTCGATGGACACCGGGCAGCACCTTCCCGATACAGGAGCTACCGCCCACTCCGTGACATGGCCTCCCGGCGGAAGTCTCGCCCGAGCGAGATGTGCCTGATACATCGGTCCCGGCTGTAGCTCGACCGAGTCCGGTGGCCGACTGGGTCAGTGCCGGTCGGGCGGACGTGACTTACATCGAACGAGTACCGCGTTCGGGTCGTTGTGCCCTATTGCGGCCTCGGGACGGCTCGCAGGATGCAGGGAGTTTGGACGCCGCGGACCGAAGGGTTCTTTCACGCTCCGGGCTGTTCGAGGCGCGGTGCGCGCAAGGCTGGCAACGACGCTCGGCGACACCACCATGGAGGTCCGGCCGGTAGACGGCGAGGAGGGGCACGATGAGGTCACGCGTTTTCGTGCAGGCGGTACGGCCGGTGGGAGGGTGTGGGACGCGACGGAGCCGTACCTCCCTGCGGCTCGGGCAGCGGGTTCTCTCGGTCGGGCTTTCGGCGATCATGGGGCTGTTCACCCTCGGAACGGTCCTTCTCTCGCCGGTCGGCTCCGCCGCTGCCGCGGGCACCTGGAGCACCCAGACCTCGGGCACGGCGAACCCCCTCGACGGGGTGTCGTTCGTGGACGCCGCCCACGGCTGGGCGGTGGGCGCCAGCGGCACCATCGTGGCCACCACCGACGGCGGGGCCAGCTGGAGCACCCAGACCTCGGGCACGGCCAACGCCCTCGCCGGGGTGTCGTTCGTGGACGCCGCCCACGGCTGGGCGGTGGGCCTCGGCGGCACCATTCTGTCCACCACCGACGGCGGGGCCACCTGGAGCCCCCAGGCCTCGGGCACGGCCAACAACCTCTGCGGGGTGTCGTTCGTGGACGCCGCCCACGGCTGGGCGGTGGGCGCCAGCGGCACCATTCTGGCCACCACCGACGGCGGGGGCACCTGGAGCCCCCAGGCCTCGGGCACGGCCAACACCCTCGCCGGGGTGTCGTTCGTGGACGCCGCCCACGGCTGGGCGGCCGGCGGCGCCGGCACCATCGTGGCCACCACCGACGGCGGGGCCACCTGGAGCCCCCAGGCCTCGGGCACGGCCAACAACCTCTGGGGGGTGTCGTTCGTGGACGCCGCCCACGGCTGGGCCGTGGGCAACCTTGGCACCATCGTCACCTACGCCGACGCGTCCCCGCTGATCCACGTCTACGTGCGCGGGGCCAACGGGGACCTCACCGAGTACGTGGACAACAACATCGGCAACGGCCACCCCTGGAACGCCTATGACCTGTCCGTCGGGGCGCCGGGCGGGGGCCAGATCTCGGGCACCCCGAGCGTCGTCCACGATCCCGCCGATGGGCTCATCCACATCTACGTGCGCGCCGCCAACGGCCAGCTCGTCGAGTACGTGGACGACAACGCCAACGGCCACCTCTGGAACGCCTACGGGCTGTCGGTCGGTGCCCCCGGTGGCGGCCCGGTCGCGGGGAATCCGAGCGCGTTCTACGACCGCGGTGACGGCCTCATCCACATCTACGTGCAGGCGGCGGGCGGCCAGCTGGTGGAGTACGTCAACAACGACATCGGGGGTGGCCACCCCTGGAACGCCTATGGGCTCAGCGTCGGCGCACCGGGCGGAGGCCCGGTGGCCGGGGTCCCGAGCGCCTTCTACGACACCGCCGACACCTTGATCCACATCTACGTGCAAGCGGCGGGCGGCCAGCTGGTGGAGTACGTCAACAACGACATCGGGGGTGGCCACCCCTGGAACGCCTACGGGCTCAGCGTCGGCGCCCCCGGTGGCGGGGCCGTGGGTGGGGACCCCGAGGCCACCACGTAGCCACGTTGTCTTGCTAATCGGGACCCGTCTCCTACGGGGTTCGGTCCCGTTGCTGGCAGCAGCGCGACCCCAGGACGCGATTCCTGGGGGCGCCGTAGCTCAGTCCTCGATTTGCCCCGTTCCTATCCGCTGCAGGCCAGCACGCATGGCCAACAGCTTCTCAGGCGAATGCCCGACCCAGTCGACAAGCTCACCTACAACACGCAGAGGCTCGCGACTACGGAACGACTGCGTCGGATTCCCAGGGAACTTCTTGTCGGTGACATTGGGGTCGTCTTCGAACTCGCCTGTCGGCTCGACGACGTAGATTCGCCCGGGGCCTTCACCAGAGGCGAGTTCGGCTCCCCAGGTCGCGGCGTCGAGCGTGGCGGTGAAGTAGACGTAGTTCATCACCCGGCCCTCTTCGAAGTTGGACTCACGGCCGGAAACCAGCATCTCCCCCACGGCGAGGTCCGTCTTAGTTCCGTGCAAGTACACGCCAGGTTCGTACACCTCGAAGGGCACCGGCTCGCGCTTGTCGCTCACGGCTGCGACACTACCAATCGACAACGCGGTAGAGCCGCCCGAAACGACGGTTCTCGGCGCGAGGGAATGCGTCAAAGAGCCATAACCCGCGAATCGCCGGTGATATCGAGCGGGAGCGAAAAGTGCCAGGTGAGGTCGGTCGCCCCTGCCGGCCACCCGACCGGTAACGCGCGGCCGGGGCAATCCTGAGCGCTGTGGGCCCCTCCCGATGGCCCGGGGTCCCTAGCTTCGAGGCGTCGGTGCAGTCGATGATGGTGACATGGCTCGGGCTCGTCGCTTCCGATTGGCGATAGCAATCGGCTTGGCTCCTACCTTGGGCGTCGTTCTCGCAACCTGCTCGACCCCTACGTCCTCCAGCCAGTCCGGCCGGACAACAACGAGCTTGGTATCGACAAGCGGCTGGATCAGAGATTCGTCAGGACGAGTCGTGATCCTCCACGGAGTGGACGTCGTCTGGAAGACCCCGCCGTATGTGCCCCCGACCACTCCCGAGGGCATCACGGACGCCGACGCAGCGCTCATGCATTCGCTCGGGTTCAATGCGGTGCGTCTGGGCTTCGTCTGGGAGGGTTTCGAGCCCCGTAGGGGTGTTTTCGACGAGAACTACCTGAACCAGCTCGTCGCGGTAGAGCGCCTGTTCGCCCGCCACGGGATCTACGTCGTGATCGACTCCCACCAGGACGACCTCAGCAGCCGCTTCCACGGCGAGGGCTTCCCGGAGTGGGCCGTCTACACAGACGGCCTGCCTGACTGCCCCTCCTCGAGTCTCGCCATCATCGGTGACCAGCGCATATGCAGTCCTGCGATGGGCCGCGCCTGGGACAACTTCTGGGCCAACCGAGCGGGGTTGTGGCAGGCGTATTCGGAGATGTGGAAGAAGGTGGCGGCCCGGTTCGCCTCCGAACCGGATGTGCTCGGATACGACATCTTGAACGAGCCGTGGGCCGGTAGTCAGTGGGAAACCTGTGCCACGGTCGGCGGCTGCCCAGGCTTCTACCGGGAGTATCTCCAGCCCTTCGAGAACATGGTGGCTGCGTCTATCCGTAGCGTCGACCGCGTCCACACGGTGGTATTCGAGCCGGACGACCTCGCGAGCAGCGGAACTCACATCGCGAGCAGCGGACCTCAGTCCTGGCTCACCCCGCCGACCCCGGCTGGGCCGAACGCGGTGTACTCCTTCCACATGCTCTGCTCGTTCAACTCTTCGACCACTAACACGAACTCTTCGACTACTAACACGCTCTGGTGCAACAACGCGATGAACGCCAATCTCGCGAGCGCCGCCCGGCTCCATGCCCCACTGCTCATCGGCGAGGACGGCGGCTGCTATGGACCGTCCGAGTCTGCCCTCGTAGTCCGCTCTGCAGATGCAGCCCGGGTGGGATGGATCCACTGGGCGTGGAAGAGCACCCACCAAGATAACAGTGGGGGGATCGACTCGTGCGACAGCATGTTCCAGGACGACACCAACTTGGCCACGCTTAACCAAACCAAGGCCGACGTGCTCTCGGAGCCCTACCCGATGGCGATCGCGGGCACTCCGAGCGCGTACGGGTTTGATCCCTCCACCGACACCTTCTCGCTCACCTACACGCCCGATCCCTCCATCAAGGCTCCTACCGTGGTGTTCAGTGCTCCGCTCCACTACCCGAGCGGTTATCGGATCGAGGTTCGAGGCGCACGCTTCACTTCACGTCCGTGCTCACCTTACGTGACCGTCGTCAACGAGCCGGGCTCTGCTCGAGTCTCACTCAAGTTGGTTCCGGGCAGCTGCGAATCCTCTTAGCGGTAGGAGGACAGGCCCTCCTTCCGGCCCCCTCCCCGCGACCTCATGCTATTGAACGTCGGTTGCCGGGCTGGCAAAGCCGGACCCTGTGCGCAGGCACTGCCGTTGAACGAGAGAGGCAGGAGACGTTCCTGGGGGTCCCAGAGAATCGACGCGACGCCATCCCATATGTGCTGATGCAGCGGCCCCCGGCCTCTCCGGCCACCCGCCCTATGACGCCGTCCGAGCGTGATCCCGCGCGGTTCGGGGGATGGGGTGAGGGTAATGGGCTCACGCGGCAGCTATCGCTGGCGTGCAGATCACATCGTGGTGGATCGTTTGGCCGGATCGAACGATCACTCTCCCTACGCAGGGGCTGAGAGTCAGGTCATTGAAGGTGTAGGTTCCCGTACCCGGCGGGACTCAGTTGCAACGTGCTGTTGCTCCCCTAGCGACTCGTCGTGCCTTCCTTGAAGATCACACGGCCTTCAACGGTGCCGGTCTGGCTTCCTCCGCAGCCAGAGGCGACCGCCGCCACCAGGAGAAGAAAGGGCACGAAGACGAGAAGGCGGGCGCCGATGAGGGACGACGGGTGCTCCCCGTCGATCCTCCGCACGCCATTCACAAGACCAGCCTGATGAGCGGGTCCTGAGCGCCCTGGATGTGCCTGGTGAGGTCGCCGCAGCCCAGCGGTCACCCGCACGCAAACGACGGCCGCTTGGGCGATCCAGGGCGGTTCCGGCGTTCTGGCCTGCCCCGACGGTGTATCCGAGGGGGCAGGCCACCGGCATAGTCGAGCAGTTGGCTAACTCGTGGCCTGCGCAACGAAGCCGAGAATAGCGAGCGGTCCGTCAACCACCTTTGCCCGGCAGGTGAGGGGGCAGAGGCGGTGGCGGACTCACAGACGGCGGCGATCCAAAGGTGGCGAGGCGATCGGCGAACCGCGTACCTTTCTTCGTGTCTTACTCAATCGAACCTGAGGATGTCACTCATGGACCATCAACAGCAGTCTGGCGGTGGTCCTGGTGTGAGTGCTCCGACGGATGCGGCTGAGCCGTCGCCCGGCTCGGCGCCCCTCGCCCCGGGTGCGGCGCCCAAGGAGCTGCGGCGCGAGCCTGCGGTCAGGCGCAGGCGACGACGCCGGCGCCTTCTGATCGCGGCGCCCTTCCTCGTTCTCCTGTTATGGGCGATCGTTTCGTATACGACCTGGATGCTGCAGCCCACGAGCCTGTCGTGGAACATACGCAGCGTCGAATGGGTGAGACATGACGTACCGTTCGGCAACTGGCTGGCCGACGAGATCGAGCGCATCTACTACAGCGCCCATGCGCCGAAGAAGGGCGGGCCGCAGCTGAAGAAGTTGCCGGCGGTCGGGCTGCAGGTGCCGCCGACGACTCAGGCCGCCGCCTGGCCGCCGCCGATCAAGCCGGTATTCGCGCAGCCGCTGCCCGGCGAAGGCGTTTGGAATCCGACCGGCCCCTTGGTCGACGGTGGCCCCCCCGTGCTGGTGACGACCTTTCGCCCCGAGACCGACTATCCGTCGATCGTCGCCTACGTCGCCTGGTTCGACCATACACGCACCGCGATCGGCTATTACCCGGGCCGCTACGAGCCGCCGAACGCAGCCGTCCGTGGGCCGATGATGGTCCCCTACGACCAGCGCTGGCGGCTGCTCGCGACCTTCAACGGCGGCTTCACCTACACGGACGGCAATAATGGCTCGACCGACAATGGTCTCATGAACGAGCCGCTGAAGGACGGTAACGCCACGCTCATTGGCTATACCAATGGCAACGTCGCCATCGTGAACTGGAGCGGCGGTCCGAATGCGGGGCCGAACGTGGCGTGGGCACGCCAGAGCCTGGCTCCGATCGTCTGGAACGGGCAACTCAACCCCGCGTTGAACGAAAACCCCGACAGTCCGCAGTGGGGGTACACCCTCGGCGGCCGCACCCGTGTCTGGCGTACCGGCGTTGGCATCGACAGTCGCGGCAACCTCATCTACGTCGTCGCCGACGGCCAGACGGTGATCACCCTGGCGAAGATCCTCCAGTACGTCGGTGCAGTGCAGGCGATGGAGCTCGACATCAACCCGGAATGGCACACCTTGATCACCTACAGCCACGAAGTCGGTCTCGACCCGACGATGGTCGAACCCCAGCCCATGCAGTCCGTTGATCGCTACCTGGTCCCCGACGACCGTGACTTCTTCGCCGTCTACCAACGCCTGCCGGGTCCCGTCACCGTTCCCTTTGGATAGGGATCCCCGCGCCCCGGCGAGGGAAATCGCGACCGGGCCGCCGCATGGCTGGCTACCGCGTTGACGCGGCGTCGCTAATCATCCCCGGGCTTGCTTCCGGTGGCGAGGAGCAGGAGCCCCGCCACCCGCTCGATTGGGCCGCGCTCAAGACGGGCGAGTATGTCCGCCAGCCGCCAACTGAGCGCCGCCGCGAACGGGGCCAGCACGAGATACCGACGGACGCTCACGTCCTTGAGCCCGAGGTCCTCGAGCAGCTCCTGCAGACGGCGCAACGTGAAGTGGTTGATGTGCAGGGGAGCGTAGTTCACCGGGCCGAAGCGGCTGATGAGCCGCTGCACGAGCGGCCACGCGCTGCGGAAGTTCGGTGTCGTCACGACGAGCTTCCCGCCCGGTCGCAGCCGCTCGATCGTCGCTCGGAGTACATCGTCCAGTTCGGCGGAAGCCAGGTGCTCGACCACTTCGACGAGGGTCGCCACGTCGTAGTCGCGGCAAACGTCCGGTAGCGCGCGCACAGGGAGGGCGAAGAAGTGCTTCGACTCGCTCCCGTACACGCGGCGCGCGTATTCAATCTGAGTCGTGGAGATGTCTATTCCCGTCGAGAGGAAGCGGTCGTCGAGCAACCCGGTCAGCGTCCCCGGCCCACAGCCGACATCAAGGTGCCGCTGATAGCCCTCCATCTCCTCGATGACACGTCTGAATTTCAGATGGTGCCACTTGCTCTGGATGCCCCGACGGCGACGGTAGACGATGTCGTAGTACCCACTGGGGATCGGCTCGTGGTCGGACCCACGATCAGTCACCCTCGGGCTCACTTCGGGGCGGAGGTGTGGACGAAGCGAGCGCCGATTGCGTTGCCATCGGCGCTGGCACCGGCATCTTCGGGATCCTGATGCCTTGACGGCAAAGGTGGTGTCGAAGTCGCGTGTGGACTTCTTATCACGGTCGCCGATCAGGAAGCAGATGTCGCGGCTGCTCCCCTCATCTTTCTGTCATTGCACGAGATGGACGCTCTTGCGTCGCACCCGCGCACATGATCACCATTCCCGGCCAATTATGTATCTGAATGTCGCGACCGAGAAGTGCCGATGCAGCGCCGCCTGGCCGGCGGGCCGGGCGACGGTATTCGCGGCTCCCGGAGCGATCCTGAGCGGAAAGGGTGGCTGGCGGCGACCAGCGCACGACGCCCAGGACCTTCTCCTCTGGCCCCCTCGTCGCCGCAGGCGCGCACGATGGCTGTGGCTGGTGCCCAGCGTGGCCCCGGGCGGGCTGCTCACCCCTCTCCGCCGAGTGCAGCGAGGAGGAGGCCACGCCGGGCGCTCGGCTAGCAGCAACGGGGGGCGACATGACCAACGACTGTCCGATCGTCCTGGTCCACGGCCTCTTCGGCTGGGGTGCGAGTGAGCTGCTCGGCGGCGGCTTCCCCTACTGGGGCACGGGGCATTCCGTACGGTCACGCCTTCCCCGGTATGAGGCGAGCGTCGGACCGATCAGCAGCCTCCACGACCGGGCCTGCGAACTCGCCTTCCAAATCAAGGGGGGTCGGGTCGATTACGGAGGTGCTCACGCGGCCGAGGCCGGCCACGCCCGGTACGGGCGGACCTATGAGTCGGCATTCCACCCCACCTGGTCCGCAAAACGGCCGGTGCATCTCGTCGGTCACAGCATGGGTGCGTCTACCGCCGTCCTGCTCCAGCAGCTGCTGGCCGAAGACTTCTTCGACTGGGATTCGACCGACCGCTGGGTCGCCTCGATCAGCTCGCTCTCCGGCGTCCTGAATGGCACCACCGCGACGTACTTCTTCGGTTGTGACCCCGTGACCGGCCTCGTGAAGAAGGAGGGGGCCGCCGGCCACCTGGGTCATGCCATCGAGACGATGCTGCGCGCCACCGGCGATCGCCTCACTCGCGCCTACGACTTCCACCTGGACCAATGGGGCCTCGGCTTGAGGGGTGGAGAGGATCTGCCGAACTACGTGACCGAGAAGACGATGAGCGGGGTCTTCTTGAATCATGCCTATCCTCAGCCAGGGATGAACCCCTTTCTCATCCCGTCGGCACTCTACGTCGGGCAGGCGGAGTTCGAGACCCCCTTCTTTCCGTCGTTCAACGCCGAGGATTGGTGGCCAAATGACGGCTTGGTCTCCACGTACTCACAGATGTATCCGCGAATCGCTGGCGACCACCCAGTACGCGGTGTCATCAACGATGCAGCCGGGTACGTTTCAGGCGGGTGGTACTACCAGCTCCTCCACGACCGCGACCACATCGACCTCGTGGCCCTGCCCTCCCTCGGCAAGAGACGGTGGCAAAAGCGGTTCTACAAGGCCCTGTTCAACCGATTGGCACATCTCGATCTTCGTCCTTCGGCGGAGTATCAGAGCTTGCTCCGAGATCCTGGCCTGGTCCTGCCGAGCTAGCTTCGGCCAAGTCGGGGAGCGGATCTAGCCAGTGCTTCGTACGGGTGCTGGGGGGCACCAGGCCACGGCAGCTCTTTCGCCGTTCCCGATCGGTTGGAGGCCCGTGGCCTGGCCCCGGCCGTGGATCCGAGGGGGCACGCCCCCTCGGCATTCCCGAGTGGTCGCCGAGGTCGCTCAGACGTCGCCCGCAAGAGCTTGGGCAAGTCGTGACCTTGGTCCCTGGCTTGGGATCACGCTCGCCTGGAAACGTCGGGTGACAAGACAACCAAAGGAGCGTGCCATGCCAGCAGGTGAGACCCCGGTCCTCGACACCATTGGCGCCATGACCGCCGAGTCGGTGGCTCGATGCAGTCTTTCTCCCGACGAGCTGGTACTCGTTCGTCTGGCAGCGCTAGCTGCCGTCGATGCTCGCCCTATCTCCTACCTCGCACACGTTGGCGTCGCCGTGGAGGCTGGGGTCACCCTCGAGCGAGTGCAGGATGTCCTGGTCGCGGTCGCTCCCATCATCGGGACTGCCCGCACCATGTCAGCGGCCACCAACATCACCGAGGCACTTGGGTTGGCCATTGCCGTCGCCGAGGATGCGCTGTCCGAGGAGTAGCGGGCTACCCGACGGCGCGGACCCTGGCCAGCGTCCTTAGAGGCCCCGGACACTCACCGGCCTCGCCATGGGGCTGGGGACTTTCGCCCCTACAAAGGATTGGGGATCGCGGCTAATCGTCGATTGTGGAGACAAAGTACCGACGTGGCGGCGAACAGGGAGGAGCGGACACATGTTGAGGAGACGGGGGTTGGGTCCGGTCGCAGGGGTAGCGCGTCGTCGGCGGAGGCGCGTGAGGAGACGCCGGATTGTGCTCGTAGGCGGGATGGTCGCATTCGGTGCGCACAAGATGTCGCAGGCCCAAGCGAAGCAAGTCGAAGAACACACCGGGATTCCACCCGAAGAGCTGGAGGAAGAGGACCTCACTGCGGCGATGGCGGAACTCAACATCCCCAGCCAGGAACTCACGGACGAAGACCGGGCTGCTGGGGCTGGCACCGACGAGTAGCGCAACGACCTCGACACCTCCGTACAGAGTGCGAGGCGCGATGCAAACCATCGGATCCAAGATGACATCGCCCAGCATTTGGGCCTTCGCGAGCAAGGGGCCCGGATCATAGAGGGGCTTTTCCGCTCCTCGGTAGGATCGTCCAGCCTGGCGGTCCTCGTTGGGCTCCTACTGTCCTTCGGCGACTGGGTGCCGTGGCGCCACAAGCCGCCGGCGGCCTCGACCACCTGGGTGGGGACGTCGAGGTCGAAGTCGGCGAGCCCTTGCGGCCGAGCTCGAGCTCGACCCGGGTCATGCTGACCTCGGTGTCGAGGTCTTCGGCCCAGATCTCGATGCCACCTTGGGGCGATTGGTTCACGTTTCGTGCTCGCCCAGCTGCAGTGCGTCGAACGGTCGAAAGCCCCTGTGCGTGCCAGCGAGACGTTGCCACCGTGGGTTTGGAGAAGCAGAGGAGGGGAGGAACGACATGGCTGTTACCCAAGGCAAAGAAGGCGGAACCGCACGCCTCATGGACTCGATCGAGGAGGCCGGGACCGCGTCGCTTGAGGCGTTGCGGAGGTTCGCCGACACCGTCGACAGTGTGTTCCCTCATTTGGGCGCCGACGAGGGACCCCGCCGCAAGATCATTGACTCGGCCTTCAAGATGACCGAGCAACTCGTCTCCACTTCGACCCAGCTTGCGCAGAAGATCCTCGAAGTGACCGAGACGGAAATAGGCGGATCCGATAAAAGGACGACCCAATCGACGAAGTGAAGGGGCCACAGCCGTCCTGTTGACGACCCTGTGAAGGCCGGTGGCTGGTCCGTAGCGGTTTCGGAGCTCCTGATCTGGCCGGAGCTTCCCGCCGGGCCTCGACATGGTTTCGCGCATTATCGGTCAGGGTGCCTCGCCTACGCTGTGAGAGGGGAAGTCGGCTTGGCGAAGTAAGCGGGAGGCGACGGCTGTGGTGGGACGACGACACTTCATCGTGCTCGTCCTGCTACTCCTTGGATGCGCTGCTATTGCGCTTTTTCGCATCTGGGAGGCTGTCGAAAACCCGGCAGGGGTTTGGCAGGACAGCGTTGATTACCACGCCGTTTCGCAGCATGGATGGCTTACGGCGCAACTGTGGTGGGGTGCCCGCGCGCCTGGCGTTCCCGTACTGCTGAAGTTGAGTGGCTCCTACCGGACCTTTGGCATCGTCCAAGCCATATTGGCTGCCCTCGCCTGGAGCGCCCTCTCCATCACGGTTGCTCGACTCGTCCGGTGGGACTGGCGAGCGGTTCTGATGGGCTGGGCTGTACTTGCCTTCGCCACCGCCCCTCTCGTTGTTCAATGGGACTGGAGTGTCCTCTCTGAGAGTCTGTCGCTCTCTGCGGCCGCCATGGCGTGCGCAGCCGCGTTGTGGGTGATCTGGCGATTCACCTGGCCTCGCTTCGTCGTGCTCACGCTCTCGGTCGCCGCCTACGTCGAGCTGCGAGACGCCGACATCTGGGAGGTCATGGTCGTTGCAGCTGCCCTCGTCGGCGTCGGCATTTACAGGACGATGGAAGGTGCAGGGTTGTCCTCCATGGGCATTGTGGCCGCCCTCCGCAACCGATGGGAAGAGACTCGACGCTGGACTTTGGTGGGCCTGTCGCTGCTCGGAATCACCGTCTTTGCTGAAGCTGGAGCGCTCCATGCGCATCGGAACGTGATCAACGTCGAGCACGCCCTCTTCGTCCGGGTCTTCCCGTTTCCCGATCGGGTGGCGTGGTTCGCTGCGCACGGGATGCCCGACGCCGCCCTGGTGGAACAGCAGGCCCGCTCAACGCCACGACCTCCGAAGAAGATCGATGCCAAGGTCGTGGGTATCGATTTGAATGATCCCTCCTTCGGTGCCCTGCACAGCTGGTTTGAGCACGATGCGGGCTCGACTTACATCTTCTTTCTGGTGACCCATCCGGGATACGATCTCACGGCTCCTTTCGCCTCGCCCCGACTGACCTACGACGACGCAGAAGGGCAACTCTCCTTCTATGCCTCACAGGTTACGCATCCGCTCAACGTTGTCGAGGATGTCCTCATCCCCAACCGCTTTGTCGTCATCGGCTTGGCACTCGCTGCGCTGGTCCTGGGAGTATGGCGTGGGATCTACAAACGCCCGGAATGGAAGTTCTTCGCCATCCTGGTGGCGGCAGGGTTGGTCTCGATGCTCCTCTCGTGGCACGGCGACGGTGAAGAGGTCACTCGTCACATGGTCGAGGGCGATGTTCTGGTGAGGTTCGCCGTGCTCGTCTTGTTCATGTTCGGGTGCATAGGATCGGCTGAGTCTCCGATCGCCAACCTCGCGGCCGAATCGAAGGAGACGGATCAGCTTCCGTCGATGCCATTGCTGGAGACACATGGGAGGCGATCGCTTCTGACATGGGGAGCGGGATCCGAGGAACGCGACCTTTCGGCCGCGAACGGGGCGGTCCCCCCGGGGGGGCGGGACGTTTGACTCTGGCCCGCCCGCGCAAGCGGCAATACATCGAGGAGCTGGGATGACGGTCGCACCCGGACAGCCAGATCACGGGCGCCGACCAGATGCGGATGTCGAGGTGGCTCGTGGGCGTGGCCGTCTTCACGTCTTTCTCGGTCTGGCCCCTGGTGCCGGTAAGACCCATGCCATGCTCGCCGAAGGCCTGCGGCTCGCCGGCGAGGGCCGTTCCGTCGTCGTGGGGCTCGTCGAGACCCATGGTCGTGCTGCCACCGAAGCGATGCTTTCCTCGCTCACCCGCGTGCCTGTCCGTCGGGTCCCCTACCGGGGATCGACCTTCGACGAGCTGGACGTCGATGCCGTGTTGGCCTGCGCCCCGTCCGTCGTCCTGGTGGACGAGCTGGCGCACACGTGTGTGCCTGGGAGCCGGCACGCCAAACGCTGGGAGGACGTCGACGAGCTTCTCACTGCCGGCATCGACGTCGTGTCGACGCTGAACGTGCAGCACATCGACAGCCTGAATGACCCCGTTGAGAGGATCACCGGGGTTCCGCAACGGGAGACGGTCCCGGATCCCGTGGTGGCGGGTGCAGACCGCGTTGACTTCGTGGGAGCCACGCCCGAGGAACTCCGCGCGCGCATTGAGCACAACGAGGTCATGGGTAGGTCGTCACAGGCCGCCTTGACAGGGTTCTACAGCATCGACCACCTGCACCGGCTGCGCCAGGTGGGCGTCGATTGGTTGGCAGATCACGGTCTACTCGGTGAAGCCGTCGGACGCGACGATGCCGCGGGCGCTGGTGGGTACCCCGAGGGCGTCGTCGTCGCCCTGACCGGCGCCCCGGAGGCTGAGCACGTCCTGCGCCGCGCCGCCCAGATCGCCTCGTCCACGCGTGACTCGTTGATCGGGATCTACGTTCGGGTGCCGAGTGACTCGGTCGAGTCCGCCCCGCCGTGGTTAGCCGCCCAACAGCGGCTGCTGAGCGAGGTCGGCGGGCACTACGTGGAGCTGGCGGGTATCGACGTGGCCTCGGTGGTCCTGGAGTTCGCGCGCAGCCAAGGCGCGCGTCAGCTGGTGCTCGGCGCCACCCGGCGTTCACGGCTCGAGGGGCTCTTGCACGGGTCTGTCATCAACAAGGCCATCCGCAGCGCCGGGCCAATCGAGGTCCACGTGGTCCCCCCGCTGCGGCCCTCGACTCGAGAACCGCGCACGCCGGAGGCGGCGAGACGCCCTCGGCGCGTCCTGCTGCCCGCTCCGCGTCGCGCGGCGGCATGGGCGCTCGCCGTCGGCCTGCCGATCGTGATCACGGTCGGACTGGTACCGGTGCGCGCGTCGCTCGAGCTCGCCGGGGTTCTGCTGTGCAACCTGCTGGCCGTCATCGGGGTCGCGCTGTTGGGAGGGATCCGTCCGGCGGTGCTGGCCACCGGCGTCGCCTTTGTGGCCTCCGACTTCTTCTACGCTCCCCCCTTCTACAGTCTTCGGGTGGGTCGCTGGGTCGACCTGATCGCGCTCATCACGTTCGTGGTCGTCGCTGCCGCCGTTGGCGCTCTGGTGGACTTGCTCACCAGGCAAGGGCTCCGAGTGGCGAGGACGAGCGCCGAGGGCGAGAACCTGGCCAGGCTGGCCGCCGGCGCGATTGTCGGCGCGGTGCGGCCGGTCGAAGAGCTGGGGGCCCTCCGGCAGGCGTTCGACCTCGACGGTGTGGCGCTGCTGCGCCGGGAAGGCGATCAGTGGCGGGTGGACGCCGCGGTCGGCCAGGCCTCCGGCGAGACACCGGGCGCGTTCACCGAGTCCGTCGAAATCGCCCCGGGGCTCGTCCTGGCTGTCGCGGTGGGCAGGCTTGGGGAGCCCGATGCCTCCTTGCTGCGCGCCTTCCTGGACCAGATCCGGTCCGCACGGGAGCGCACGGCCCTCGACTCCTTCGGCACCGGGACGCCGGGCCCCTCGTGAGCAGGATCTTTTGCGCGACTTTGACGATCCGCTGCGCTTCTTAGCGGCGCCCTAACCCTCGGCAGCGGCACCATAAGGACATGAACGTCGTGCAGGGGCTCCTGCTGGCTTTGTCGATCGCCGTGTTCGTCTACCTCGGCATCGCAATGTTCAAACCGGAGTGGTTCTAGGAGGGTCACCTCGTCCTCGGCCACGCGTGAGCCGGCGGAGGAAGCTCAGCCGACGATCCGCTCGCCGATCGGTCCCAGGATCAGCATCGGCAGGTAGATCAGGCCGCCCACCACGACGATCACGCCGAGCAGGAAGACGACGAAGGTCGGACCGGACGTGTCGAGCGTGGCCCGGGTGCGGGCGTGGACCCTGGCCCCCGCCAGCGAGCCGGCGATGGCCAGGCCCAGGACGATGGGCACGAAGCGTCCGGCCAGCATGGCGAGCGTGAGCAGCGTGTTGTAGTAGGGCGCGTTGGCCGACAGTCCCGCAAAGGCTGAGCCATTGTTGAGCGTCACCGACGCGAAGGCGTAGGTCACCTCACTCAGTCCGTGCATGCCGGGGTTGAGGATCGCCCGCGTGCCAGGCGCGACGACCAACGAGATGGAGCCGAAGACCAGGATGATGATGGGGATGGCCAGGACGTAGGCCACCACCAGCTTCATCTGCGGGGCTCGGATCTTCTTACCCAGGAACTCGGGTGTTCGTCCCACCATCAGGCCGGCGACGAACACGGCCAGGAGGGCGAAGACGAGGATGGAGTAGAGCCCACCGCCGTCCCCGCCGGGGCTCACCTCTCCCAGGATGATGCCGACGAAGGCCCCGGCGCCGCCGACGGGGGTGTAGCTGTCGAGGGCGGAGTCGGTGGCGCCCGCGGTGGTGCCCATGGTTCCCACCGTCATCAACGCGGAGCCGTCGGGCCCGAACCGGGTCTCCTTCCCCTCCATGTTGCCGCCCGGGTTCTGGGCACTCGCCACCTGGCTCACCGACGCCGGCAGCAGGTGGTTGCCGTGGGCCTCGGCTTGCATCGACACCAGGGTGTGGCCCACGAACAGGATGGCCATGACCGCCACGATGGCCCGGCCCTGGCGGGGCCGGCCGATGAGCCGCCCGAACATGAGGGCGATGGCGAAGGGGAGGACGATGACGAGCAGCAAGTCGAACATGTTGGCGAACCCCGTCGGGTTCTCGAAGGGGTGGGCCCCGCCCACGCCGTAGAAGCTGCCGCCGTTGGTGCCGAGCAGCTTGATGACCTCCATGGAGGCCACCGGTCCGCCCGGGATGTGCTGGGTCCCGCCGGCCAGCGTGGTGGCGGTGCTGAAGCCGTGGAAGTTCTGCACCGCGCCCTGCCCCACCAGGACCAGCGCCCCGATGATCGACAGCGGCACGAACACCCTGACCAAGCCGTGGGTGAGGTCGGCCCAGAAGTTCCCGACGGTGCGGGCGGACCCTCCGATGCCCCGGACGATGGCCAGGGCCACGGCGAGCCCCACCGCGGCGGCCGTGAACTGGGCCACCACCAGGCCCGCCATCTGGGCCAGGTAGCTGGCTTGGGTCTCCCCGGAGTAGGCCTGCCAGTTGGTGCCGGTGATGAAGCTGGCGGCGGTGTCGAACGACAGCAGCGGCGACATACCCGGCGCGTGGGTGGGGTTGCCGGGGAGGTGTCCCTGGAAGCGGAGCACCAGATAGAGGAAGAGGGTCGACACCAGCCCAAAGGCCAGGACGGCGAGCGCATAGCCGCTCCAGCGTTGGCTGGAATCGGGGTCGATGCGTGTCACCCGGTAGACGGCGCGCTCGATGGGCAGGAACACGCGGTCACCCGGCGCCTTGCCGCCCCGGAACGTCGCCGCCAGGTACTTGCCGAGCAAGGAGGCGCCGACCACGGTCACCGCGCCCACGAACGCCAGCTGGCCCCAGCCCCATCCGCTCATGACAGCCGGTCCAGAGCCAGGTTGAGCTCGAGCACGTTCACCGTCGGCTCGCCGAGGAACCCCCACTGGCGACCGGCCGTGTAGCGGCGCACCAGCGCGACGACCTGGTCCGTCGGCAGGTGCCGGGCCTGGGCGACCCGCGGCGCTTGGTCCAAGGCGTTGGCGACGGAGATGCCGGGATCGAGCCCCGAGCCCGAGGCCGTCACTGCGTCGACCGGCACCGGTGCCGTGGGTGCCAGCCCGTTGAGCTGGCGGTAGGCGATGGCACGCTCGGGGACGGTGTTGGGGTCGCAGACGTAGGACCCGTCGGGGTTCTTCGCGTACTTCTGCCCGCGGCTCGGGCTGGTCACGGGGTTGCCCTTGGGGTCGGTGGGCACACAGGCGGGATCGGCCGGCGTGGCGAACGGGTTGGTCTTCGACGGGCTGCCGTCGAGGCCGACGGTGTTGACCCCTGGGACGAACCCGACGAGCAAGGCGTTCGAGGGGCCGAGGTTGGTCGCCCCCGAGGAAGAGGCGTCGTACCCGCTCCCAGCCGCTGACGGCCGAGGCTGGAAGTAGCGGGGGAGGGGGTTGCCGTTGCTGTCCGTGAAGGACTGGCCCAGCAGCTGCGAGCCGACGAGCTTGCCGTCGCGGTAGACGAGCGAGCCGTCGGCCTGGTGCCCGAGACCCAGCGCAGCCAGTCCGGCCACCAGGGCCGGGTAGCCGAGCCCGAGGACGACGGTCAGCCCCAGCAGCATCACGAGGCTGGTGGACAGGTATCGGCGCATCAGTGCAGACCCAGCGCGGTCAGGACCATGTCGATGAGCTTGATGAAGACGAACGGGGCGACGATGCCGCCCACGCCGTAGATGAGGCCGTTGCGCCGCAGGATGGCTGCGCCGTCACGGGGCTTGAACTTCACTCCACGCAGGGCGAGGGGGATGAGAGCGGGGATGATCAGGGCGTTGTAGATGACGGCGGCGAGGATGGCGGTGTGCGGGTTGCTCAGGTGCATGACGTTGAGCACCTTCAACGCCGGGTAGGCGACCAGGAACATCGCCGGCACGATGGCGAAGTACTTGGCGATGTCGTTTGCGATCGAGAAGGTGGTGAGCGACCCCCGGGTGATGAGCAGCTGCTTGCCCACCTCGACCACCTCGATGAGCTTGGTCGGGTTGGAGTCGAGGTCGACCATGTTCCCGGCTTCCTTCGCCGCCTGCGTGCCGGTGTTCATGGCCAGCCCCACGTCGGCCTGGGCCAGGGCGGGGGCGTCGTTGGTGCCGTCGCCGGTCATGGCCACCATGTGCCCGCCGCGCTGCTCCCGGCGGATGAGGGCCATCTTCTCCTCGGGGGTGGCCTCGGCCAGGAAGTCGTCGACCCCGGCCTCCTTGGCGATCGCTGCCGCGGTGAGCGGGTTGTCCCCGGTGATCATCACCGTGCGGATGCCCATGTCGCGCAGCTGGTCGAAGCGCTCGACCATCCCCTGCTTGACCGTGTCCTTCAGGTGGATGACCCCCAGGATCCGGGGGCCGTCGGCCACCACCAGGGGCGTGCCCCCTCCGGTGGCGATGCCCTCGACGACGTACCCGAGCCCGTCGGGGATGGACCCGCCGAGCTCCTCGACCCAGCGCCGCACCGAGTCGGCCGCCCCCTTGCGGATCTGGCGGCCGTCGAGGTCGATCCCGCTCATGCGCGTCTGGGCGGTGAAGGGGACGAGCTCGGCGTCGAGGAGGTCGGGGGTGGCGGGCCGGTAGCGCTCCTGGGCTAGCTCGACGATCGAGCGCCCCTCGGGGGTCTCGTCGGCCAGGCTCGAGAGGAGCACGGCGTCGGCCAGCTCCCCTTCGCTGGTGCCTCCGACGGGCACGAACTCGGCCGCCATGCGGTTGCCGTAGGTGATGGTGCCGGTCTTGTCGAGCAGGAGCGTGGAGCAGTCGCCCGCCGCCTCGACGGCTCGGCCCGACATGGCCAGCACGTTGCGCTGGACGAGCCGGTCCATGCCCGCGATGCCGATGGCGGAGAGCAACCCGCCGATGGTGGTTGGGGCCAGGCAGACGAACAGGGCGATGAGCACGGTCGTCGACTGGATCGCCTTGGAGTAGATGGCCATCGGCTGCAGGGTGACGACGGCGACCAGCAGGATCAGGGTCAGGCCCGAGATCAGGATGTCGAGGGCGATCTCGTTGGGGGTCTTCTGGCGGCTGGCGCCCTCCACGAGCGAGATCATCCGGTCGAGGAAGGTCTCGCCGGGCTTGGAAGTGATCTCCACCACGATGCGGTCGGAGAGGACCCGGGTGCCGCCAGTCACCGCGCAGCGGTCGCCGCCGGACTCCCGGATGACGGGGGCCGACTCCCCCGTGATGGCGGACTCGTCGACGGTGGCGATCCCTTCGACGACGTCGCCGTCACCGGGAATGACCTCGCCGGCCTCCACCACGCAGAGGTCGCCGACCTGCAGGTCGGTCGACGCGACCGTGCTCGTGGTGCCGTCCGGGGCGAGGACATGCGCCATCGTCTGCTGCCGGGTGCGACGGAGGGTGTCGGCCTGGGCCTTACCCCTCCCCTCGGCGACAGCCTCGGCGAAGTTGGCGAACAGCACGGTCGCCCACAGCCAGAGCGTGATCGACCCGACGAACACGCTCGGCCTGCCGAAGAAGGCGATCGTGGTGACCACACTGCCGATCTCGACCACGAACATGACCGGGTTGCGGATCATGTTGCGCGGGTCGAGCTTCACGAAGGCCTCCACCACCGCACGGCGCAGGATGGCGGGATCGACCAGGGATGCGGCGGGCCGGGTGCGGACCTTCGGGGGCCGGGACTCGGGAGGCGGAGCCGTGACCACGGCTCCGCCGGGGGTATCTGGCTCGATCACGCGGCGGGCCCATGGCCGGGCGCGGGGACGGGGTCAACCGATTCGTCCACGTCGACCGCGTCGTCCACGTCCGTACGGATCACACGGCCACAGGCCCGCACCAGGAGGGACATGGCGGCGAAGAACGCGACGATCACGATGATCAAGATCACGTCGGTCATGGGAGCCTCCGTGGCTGGTCAGGCCTGCTGCCGTGATGGATGAGGCCTTGGGTGCGTCGCGGGGGCCGGACGCGGACCAGGAGCCTCCCCTCGGAGCCCGAACGAGTCTCCCAGCGGCCCATGACCCACGATGCCACGGCGACGACGGCAACCACGAACGCGAACGTGACAAGGGCGGCGAGCGCGTTGGCCACCGTCAGCGACCTCGTTCGCATCGGTCACGTGCCCTGGGGCCGCAGGCATCTGCCCGGACATCTCGACCGGTCCCTCGGACCAGGCGATCTCGACCAGCAGCCGGCGGCGCAGGGCCCGCAGGCGGCGAGCTCGGACCCCCGCCAACAGCCTCCGCAGGGCCGGCGCCGTCGGATCGTCGACGACGAACAGGGTCCGTGCCAGGTCGGTCGCCGCCCGGGCCGCCTCGGCGGCGCGGAACTCGATGGCGTGCTCCGCGCAGAAGACCCCATCGGAGGGACGACGCCGGCACGCACACGCGTGTCTGGGTCGTACGCCAGGCAGCGGAAGGCCCTGCCGAACATCAGCGGGTGACCGGGCATGCCCCATTGTCTGGGCCAGGACCGCCGTCCAGCACGGTGTTTTCCGGGTTTGTTACGCGTGCCGCTGATTCTTAGCGGCGCTTTCGCGCCCGCACCGACGTCAGGGGGATCGCCGGCGCGCGGTTGGCGACGAGGGCTGGCGCGGCCGAGCCGCGTCAGGCCTCGAACCGGTAGCCGCACCCGATCTCGGTGAGGAAGTGGCGCGGCTGCGACGGGTCCCGCTCGAGCTTGCGTCGGATGCGGGCCAGCCGGACCCAAAGGAGTTCAGGGTGGTCGACGT
>DASPTT010000113.1:0-4453 GCA_035623275.1 Acidimicrobiales bacterium | reverse complement strand
TACGCCCCGAGCGCCGTCTGGATGGCCGTCGAGACGCTGGCCGTGCCGCCGGCGATGTAGATCGTGGTCGGCTGGAGGACGCTCAGCTCGTGGGCGATCGCGGCGGGGATCGAGGTCGGGTTGACGAGCAGGACGGGTGCGCCCTCCTTGGCCGCGGCCGCCCCGGCGCCGAGGGCATCGGGGAAGTTGAGGCCATCGGCGATGTAGACCGTCGACGCGGTGCCCCCGAAGGCCTGCTCGACGACGGCCGCGTCGGTGCCGTAGCGGTCATTCGCGTACCCCGAAAGGTCGCCATACGTCACGCTATCGAGGCGGGTGGCAGCCAGTCTCAGGCCGGACTGCGGAGTGACCGGGTCGGTCGGGCCCGACTCTGGGCCGGTCCCGTTGCCGTCGGTCGTGTCCACGGTGAACGTATAGGGTGTCCCGTTCGTGAGGCCACTGACCTTGCAGCGCAGGGCACCCGTCGTCATGCACTGGAGGCCCCCCGGCGCGCTCGTCACCGTGTACCCGGTGACGCCTCCCGCGGTCGAGGCGTCCCACACGACATCGGCGGCACTGTCGAGGGCCACCGCCGAAGCAGCCGTGGGTGGCGCCGGCACGTCGGTTGGCGTCACCGGGCCAGCCGTGTTCGACGGTCCGCTATCACCCTTCTCGTTCGTCGCCACCACGGTGAAGGTATATGGCGTGCCGTTGCTCAGCCCAGTGACGTTGCAGAAGAGGGCGCTGTCGGTCGAGCAGGTCGCGCCACCAGGCGACGCGGTCGCGGTATACGAGATGATCGGGCTGAACCCATCGGCGGCCGATGCCGCCCACTGCACGATGGCCCCGTGGTCGAAACCGGCCGCGGTCGCGCCGCTCGGCGCATCCGGCACGGTGATCAGCGGCAGCTCCACGTCCTTGCCAGTCACGTCCGTTGATGACAGGACAAGGAGCGTTGAGTCGGCGCCGAGCTCGACGTATCCGCCATCCGAGTACCAGCCCGCGGCGTAGATGTCGTACGGGTCGGCGAAGCCGAGCTGGTATGTGCCCGGAGAGGCGAGGATGTCGAACTCGCCGCCGTAGCCGCTGAACTCGATGACATAGAGCTGGGCGTTCTTGAACAGCTCGACCGCGACATCATGCAGCCCGAGGACGCCTTGGCCCGTGACATCCCCACCGATGAAGTGGCCGACGGGGATGGCGATGTTGGCCGTAGCGATGTGGCCGACAGTCACTTTCACGCCGGTCGCCGAGCTCAGCACCTCGGCAAACCCGCCGCTGCTGTACCAACCGGAAAGGAGCGTGTCTGAGCCACCCTCGAAGACGGTGAAGGTGCCGGCGGGAACCACGAGCGCGTAGCGACCGTTGGACTGCGTGACCGCGAACGCCACGACATCGCCGCCGAGCATCGCATCGACCTCGAGCCCGCCCTCGTGGACGCCGCCGGGTCCGTTGACGACGCCGTCGATCTCGCCGCCATCGTGAAGGGTGATCTTGATGGCCACGTCCGACGCGGCGACAGTGATCGGCGTCGCCTGGTTCACATCTGGCGTGGTCGTTCCTGCGTGATACCACCCGCCCGCTGGGGTCCCGGTCATGCCGGCTACCCAGACGGTGTACGTGCCGGATGCAACCGGGATCGAGAACTTGCCGATGTCCGAGGTCAGGACGGCCACATAGAAGGCTCCCTCGGCGAACGCCTCGAGGAGCATCCCACCCGGCGCGCCAGCCGCGGTACTACCCGTGATGTAGTGCGCATACGGCAGCTGCACCGTGGCTGACCCGGCCGTGCCCAGGGTCACCGTGACCGGAGCCGCATCGGCCGCTGACGCGACGAAGCCCGATGCACCGTACCAACCGCTCGCACACGTCCCGGTCGGGTCGAAGTACCCGACGAGATACGTCCCTGCGGGAACGTTCATCGTGGCCTGGCCGGCCGTCGTGAGGGAGGAGAAGAACCCGGAGTACATGTCGTATACATCGACTTCGGTGTTGGCATCACAACCGCTGTTGATCAGGCCCACGATCAAGTCGCCGAATGGGGGGACCGCCATGTCGATGCCCGTAACGTCGCCAGCACCTGTCACGACGACCGGTTCCTGGTCGGTCGTCGACCAGCCGTGGCGGCTGTAGAACCCGATCCCCTCTCCGACGACGTAGGTGCCCGTGGGGACGGCGATCGAGTAGGAACCGTCAGGAGCGGTCGGCCCGCTCCCCACCGCCCCGGACCCGGGGTCGGGATAGTTGTAGACCGTGACGAAGGTGGACACCGGAGCCCCAGTGGAGGCGTCCGTGACGACGCCGGTGATGTGCTCAGTCGCCGCCGGGCGGAGTCCGCTCGGGGCCGTCCCCGGACTGACGGCTCCGCCAGCCTGCGGTGCGCTCCCACCGTCGGACAGGGTCGTGAGGAGATGCTCCCGCCCGAGCACGTGGAGCTTCCGCCCCGCAGGCGACGAGAGACTCTGAAGGTCGACTGGGCCAGCGTGGTCCAGGGCCGCTTTGGCAGTCGGGGCCACCAGCGGCACGGCCGTTCGAGCAGTCGCATCCTGGGCCCCCGGCGCGGCACCGTTCGCATGCGCAGCGACACCCGCAGGCAGGATCGCAAGCACCAGCGTCACGGCCGTGATGAGCGCTGAAACACGATGCCGCAGCCCCATGGGGTCTCCCTCCCTCCCTGGTATCCGGAGCGCCCCCTGGCCGTCATCGACCGCCTGGCGCCTGGGACGGGTGGTCCCGCGGCCGTACGCTAGGGTCGGGGCCGGCCAGCTACAAGGGTCGAACGGCCCGATCTGTTCGATCGGTGTCGCCTTCGAGCATGGGGATGCGGACGCCGCGCTCCCGGGCGACCTCGATGGCGCGCTCGTAGCCCGCATCGGCGTGGCGGATGACGCCCATGCCCGGATCCGTGGTCAGGACGCGCTCCAGCTTGCGAGCGGCGAGCTCGGTGCCGTCCGCGACCACGACCATGCCGGCGTGCTGGCTGTAGCCGATGCCCGTGCCGCCGCCGTGGTGGAGGCTCACCCACGTGGCGCCGGCGGCCGTGTTGACGAGCGCGTTGAGCAGCGGCCAGTCGGCGATGGCGTCGGAGCCGTCGCGCATCGCCTCCGTCTCGCGGTTGGGTGACGCCACCGACCCGGCGTCCAGGTGGTCGCGGCCGATGACGATCGGCGCGCCCACCTCGCCCCGGGCCACGAGGTCGTTGAACGCCCGGCCGGCCCTCGCCCGCTCGCCGTAGCCGAGCCAGCAGATGCGGGCCGGCAGGCCCTGGTACGGCACCTTCGCCTCCGCCATGGTGATCCAGCGGCGCAGCGGCGCGTCGTCGGGGAAGAGCTCCAGGATCGCCTGGTCGGTGCGCCGGATGTCGGCCGGATCGCCCGACAGGGCGACCCAGCGGAAGGGGCCCTTGCCCTCGCAGAAGAGCGGCCGGATGAAGGCCGGCACGAAGCCCGGGTAGTCGAAGGCGTCGGCCACGCCGGCCTCCTTGGCCTGCGCGCGCAGGTTGTTGCCGTAGTCGAAGACGACCGAGCCGGCCCGCTGGAATGCCAGCATCGCCCGCACGTGATCGGCCATCGACCGCATGGATCGGGCGATGTAGACGTCTGGCTGGGTGGTCCGAAGAGTCAGGGCGTCGGCCAAGGTGATCTCCGCGGGCACGTACCCGGCCAGGGCGTCGTGGGCGGAGGTCTGGTCCGTGACGACATCGAAGCGTTCGCCGCGACGGGCCAGGTCGGGCTCGACCTCCGCGGCATTGCCGACGAGGGCGATGGACAGCGCCTCGCCGGCGGTGGCCGCGGCCCGGGCCCAGGCCAGCGCCTCGTCGGTCGACTCGGTGAGGCGGTCCACGTAGCCCACGTCCAGGCGCCGGCGCGCCCGGTCAGGGTCCACCTCGATGCAGATGGCCACGCCTTCGTTCATCGTCACGGCCAGCGGCTGCGCCCCACCCATGCCGCCCAGGCCGGCCGTCAGGGTCACCCGCCCGCGCAGCGTGCCGCCGAAGTGCTGACGGGCCAGCTCGGCGAAGGTCTCGTATGTGCCCTGCAGGATGCCCTGGGTGGCGATGTAGATCCACGACCCGGCGGTCATCTGGCCGTACATCGTCAGGCCCTTCCGCTCGAGCTCGCGGAAGACGTCCCAGGTGGCCCACTTGCCCACCAGGTTGCTGTTGGCGATGAGCACCCGCGGCGCCCACTCGTGGGTGCGGAAGACGCCGACCGGCTTGCCCGACTGGACCAGCAGGGTCTCGTCCCCCTCCAGGTCCCGCAGCGAGGCGACGATCGCGTCGAAGGCGTCCCAGCTGCGGGCGGCCCGGCCCGCCCCGCCGTACACGATGAGCTCGTCCGGGTGCTCGGCCACCTCGGGGTCGAGGTTGTTCATCAGCATCCGCATGGCCGCCTCCTGCGGCCAGCCCTGGCAAGTCAGCGCGGTCCCGCGGGGGGCGCGGACCGGGCGCGGGCCAGCCGGGCGGTGGCCAGCG
>DASPTT010000112.1:0-14012 GCA_035623275.1 Acidimicrobiales bacterium | reverse complement strand
CGAGAAGCGCTACATCCTCGCCCCCTCCCAGGTGCGGGTGGGCGACGTCCTGGCCAGCGGCCAGGGATCGGAGATCCGCCCCGGCAACGCCCTGCCCCTGCGCTACATCCCGGTGGGCTCGACGGTGCACAACATCGAGCTGCGCCCCGGCCAGGGCGGCAAGCTGGCCCGGGGGGCCGGCATGAGCGCCCAGCTGGTGGCGAAGGAGGGCCAGTTCGCCACCCTGCGGCTGCCCTCCACCGAGATGCGCCGGGTGCCCATCGACTGCCGGGGCACCCTGGGCGAGGTGGGCAACGCCGAGGCCGAGCTGATCTCGGTCGGCAAGGCCGGCCGCAACCGCTGGAAGGGCGTGCGCCCGCAGACCCGTGGTGTGGCCATGAACCCCGTCGACCACCCGCTCGGCGGCGGCGAGGGCAAGTCCTCGGGTGGACGCCACCCGGTGTCGCCGTGGGGCAAGCCCGAGGGCCGGACCCGTCGCCAGCACAAGCCGTCCGACAAGATGATCGTGCGCCGCCGCCGCAAGCGCGGCGCGCGCCGATGACCGAGGCCGAGGGAGCGTCCGAGCATGCCGCGTAGCTTGAAGAAGGGGCCGTTCGTGGACGACCACCTGCTGAAGAAGGTGGACGCCATGAACGCCGCCGGCGACAAGCGCGTCATCAAGACCTGGTCGCGACGCTCCACGATCATCCCGGACATGGTCGGCCACACCATCGCCGTGCACGACGGGCGCAAGCACGTCCCCGTGTACATCACCGAGTCGATGGTCGGGCACAAGCTCGGCGAGTTCGCCCTGACGCGCACGTTCCGGTACCACGCGGGCCAGGAACGGCAAGGGAGGCGGTGACGTGCCCGGACTGAAGACCAACGAGGTGCCGGGGACGCGCGCGGTCCTGCGCCACTACCGGATGTCGGCCACCAAGGCGCGCCAGGTCCTCGACCTCGTACGCGGGCAGGACGTCGACCGGGCCCAGGAGATCCTGGCGTCGACGCCGCGAGAGGCGGCCCGGGTCGTGGGCAAGGTGCTGGCCTCGGCCGCGGCCAACGCTCGTCACAACGACGGGCTCGACCCCGAGGAGCTCTACGTCTCCGCGTGCTACGCCGACGAGGGAGCGACAGCCAAGCGCTGGCGTCCCCGCGCCCGGGGCCGGGCCACGCGCATCCGCAAGCGCACCTGCCACATCACCGTGATCGTGAGCCGTCTGGACGAGGAGCGCCTCGCTCGCAAGCGTTCGACGATCGCCGCCGCGGCCGCCACTCGGTCTCGCCGGGTCGCCGCCTCGCGCCGCGGCGAGGGCCGGGCGGCCCGCAGGGCGGAAGAGGCCGAGGCGCAGGTGACGGAGGAACAGGGCGCGGAGGAGCTGGTCACGGAGGAGACCGAGACCGGCGTGGAGGCGGAGGCCGAGGGCGAGGAGCCGGCGGCGGAGGGCGAGGAGCCGGCGGCGGAGGGCGACGCCGACACGGACGCCGAGCACGACGCAGAGGAAGAGGACTGACGATGGGCCAGAAGGTCAACCCCTACGGGTTCCGCCTCGGTGTCACCACGGACTGGAAGTCTCGCTGGTTCGAGGAGCGCCACTACCAGGACTTCATCGTGGAGGACTGGAAGATCCGCGACTTCCTCATGTCGCAGCTGGAGGCGGCCGCGGTGAGCCGGATCGAGATCGAGCGCACGCGCGACCGCGTTCGCGTCGACATCCACACGGCTCGCCCCGGCATCGTGATCGGCCGGCGCGGCTCGGAGGCCGACCGTCTGAAGAAGAAGATCGAGGACATCACCGGGCTGCGCAACCGCATCCAGCTCAACATCCAGGAGATCAAGCAGCCCGAGCTCGACGCCGCGTTGATCGCCCAGAGCATCGCCGACCAGCTCGCCCGGCGCGTCGCCTTCCGTCGGGCCATGAAGCGCGCCCTGCAGACCGTCACCAAAGCGGGGGCGCTCGGTGTCCGTGTCCAGTGCGCCGGGCGGCTCGGCGGCTCCGAGATGGCCCGCAAGGAGGGCTACCGCGAGGGACGCGTCCCGCTGCACACGCTGCGCGCCGACATCGACTACGGCTTTCGCGAGGCCAAGACGACCTTCGGCCGGATCGGCGTGAAGGTCTGGATCTACAAGGGCGACATCCTGCCCTACAAGCTCTCCTCCGAGGAGAAGATCTCCCGCGAAGCGGCCATGGCCGCCGGCGAGACCTCCGGCCAGGCCCGTCCGCGCCGGCTCATCACCGCCGGCGGTGGACGTCGGCGGGCCGAGCAGGGCGAGCCGGGCGCCGCGCCCGTGGAGCCCGGTGCGCCCAGCGCGCCCGCGGCGGAGGCGCCCGAGACCGAGGAGGCCGCGCCGACACCTCTGCCGGGCTCGGCCCCGGCGACCGGCGAGGCCGACGACCTCGAGCGCCTCCTGGCCGAGGAAGAGGAGATCGAGCGGCGTACCCGCCAGGAGCACCACGAGACGCCGCACTTCCGCAAGGAGTCGGACTGACCATGCTCATGCCGCGCAAGGTCAAGCACCGCAAGCAGCAGCGGGGCCGGCTCAACGGCGCCGCCAAGGGCGGCACCACGGTGAACTTCGGCGACTTCGGGATCCAGGCCCTGGAGCCGGGCTGGCTCACCCAGCGCCAGATCGAGGCCGCCCGGATCGCCATGACCCGCCACGTCAAGCGTGGCGGCAAGGTCTGGATCCGCGTCTTCCCGGACAAGCCGGTCACGCAGAAGCCCGCCGAGACCCGCATGGGCTCGGGCAAGGGGAACCCCGAGCACTGGGTGGCGGTCGTGCGCCCGGGCCGGATCCTCTTCGAGCTGGCCGGTGTCGACAAGGACCTGGCGCAGGCGGCCATGGACCGTGCCATCCAGAAGCTCCCGTTCAAGGCCCGGTTCGTGGTGCGCCCCGGGACCCACGGCGCACCCGAGGTGGAGGTCTAGGAGCCATGCCCAGCGCTGCCGAGCTGCGAGAGCTCGACGACGACGAGCTCGCCGACCGTCTCGGCGAGTACCGCAAGGAGCTGTTGAACCTCCGCTTCCAGCTGGCGACCGGCCAGCTGGACAACGTGGCGCGCGTCAACCAGGTCCGGCGCGACGTGGCGCGCGTGCTCACGCTGCTGCGCGACCGAGAGATCGCCCTGGCCGAGGGCGCTGTGCCCGCCGACGGTCCCGGCACGGTGGGGGCCGAGGCGCCCGCGCCCGCCCCGGCGCGCCGCACGCGCCGTTCCCGGGCCAAGGCGGAGGACGAATTCGAGACCGAGGAAGAGGCCCGGGCCGACGCCGGGGTCGAGGCCGATGTCGAGGAGGCCGACGAGGTCGAGGCCGATGTCGAGGAGGCCGACGAGGCCGGAGAGGACGAGTGATGGCACCCGAGCAGCTCCCCGAGGGCCGGGGCCGGCGCAAGGTGCGCGAAGGCCTCGTCGTCTCGGACAAGATGCAGCAGACGGTGGTCGTCGCCGTGTCCGAGCCCGTGCGCCACGCCCGCTACGGCAAGACCGTCGAGCGGACCAAGCGGCTCTACGCCCACGACGAGTCCTTCGACGCCAAGGTGGGCGACCGCGTCCGCGTCATGGAGACGCGTCCGCTGAGCAAGCTCAAGCGCTGGCGGGTCACCGAGGTCCTGGAGCGCGCCCGATGATCCAGCAGGAGTCGCGCCTCAAGGTGGCCGACAACTCGGGGGCCCGCGAGGTCCTGTGCATCAAGGTCCTCGGCGGCTCGCGTCGGCGCTATGCCGGGATCGGCGACATCTTCGTGGCCACGGTCAAGGACGCCATCCCCGGTGCCGCCGTGAAGAAGGGCGAGGTCGTCAAGTGCGTCGTCGTCCGCACGGCCAAGGAACGCCGGCGTCCCGACGGCAGCTACATCCGCTTCGACGAGAACGCGGCCGTCCTCATCAACGAGCAGCAGCAGCCCCGCGGGACCCGCATCTTCGGTCCGGTCGGCCGCGAGCTGCGCGACAAGAAATTCATGCGCATCGTCTCGCTGGCGCCGGAGGTGTTGTGATGCGTATCCGCAAGGACGACAAGGTCCAGGTCCTGAGTGGCAAGCACCGCGGCAAGCAAGGTGTGGTCATGCGGGCCGACCCCAAGGCTGGCACCGTCATCGTCGACGGGGCCAACATGGCCAAGCGCCACACGAAGCCCCGCGGCCAGACCATGCAGGGCGGGATCATCGACAAGGACATGCCCCTGCCCGTCTCGGCGGTGGCGATCGTGTGCCGCTCGTGTGACCGGCCGACGCGTGTCGGGGTCAAGATCGACGAGGCGGGCCGCAAGCAGCGGGTCTGCCGTCGCTGTGGGAGCGACCTCTGATGGCCGACGCCCTCACCCGCGCCCGGCCCCGGCTCAAGGAGCGCTACGACGGCACCGTGCGCGCCGAGCTCAAGGGGACCCTCGGGCTGGCCAACGTCATGGAGGCCCCCCGCCTCGAGAAGATCGTGGTGAACATGGGGGTGGGCAAGGCCACCCAGCAGCAGTCGCTGGTCGAGGGGGCCGTGCGCGACCTGGAGGTCATCACGGGCCAGAAGCCGGTGGTCACCCGGGCGCGCAAGTCGATCGCCGGCTTCAAGCTGCGCGAGGGCATGCCCATCGGGGCCAAGGTCACCATGCGCGGCGACCGGGCCTGGGAATTCCTCGACCGGCTGATCTCGCTGGCCATCCCCCGGATCCGCGACTTCCGCGGCCTGTCCTCGACGTCGTTCGACGGGCACGGCAACTACACCTTCGGCGTGACCGAGCAGCTGATCTTCCCCGAGATCGACTACGACCGGGTCGACACGACCCGGGGCATGGACATCACGATCTGCACGACCGCCCGCACGGACGAGGAGGGCCGCGCCTTCCTCGCTGCGTTCGGGTTCCCGTTCAGGCAGGAGACCGCATAGCACCATGGCGAAGAAGGCTCTGATCGAGAAGCAGCAGCGGACCCCGAAATTCAAGGTCCGGTCGTACACGCGGTGCCGGCGCTGCGGCCGGCCCCGCGCCGTGCTGCGCAAGTTCGGACTGTGCCGCATCTGCCTCCGCGTGATGGTGCACGCAGGGGAGATCCCCGGTGTGACCAAGGCGAGCTGGTGAGGGGAGGGACGCGCCGATGACGATGACCGATCCCATCGCGGACATGCTGACCCGCATCCGCAACGCCAACATCGCCATGCACGACACCGTGCGCATGCCGAGCTCCAAGCTCAAGGAGTCCCTGGCGACCGTCCTCCAGAAGGAGGGGTACATCGCCGGCTACGAGGTCGCGCCCGCGTCCAAGGGCCCGGGCAGGGTGCTCGAGATCACGCTCAAGTACTCGGACCGCAAGCGGACCATCGCCGGGCTCAAGCGGGTGTCGAAGCCGGGGCTGCGGATCTACGCGCAGGCCGACCACATGCCCCGGGTGCTCGGCGGCATGGGCGTCGCCGTCGTGTCGACGAGCCAGGGGCTCATGACCGACACCGAGGCGCGGCGCCGCCGCGTCGGCGGGGAGGTGCTCTGCTATGTGTGGTGAGGAGGTCGAGCCGTGTCGCGCATAGGCCGCAGTCCCATCACCGTGCCGAGCGGGGTGACCATCACCCTGGGCGAGCGCGAGGTGACCGTCGCCGGTCCCCAGGGCACCCTGTCGCGCCCGATCCCCGGGGCCATCACCGTCCGCCAGGACGACGGCACCGTGGTGGTCGAGCGTCCCGACGACGAGCGCCACAGCCGCGCCCTGCACGGCCTCACGCGCTCGCTGGTGGCCAACATGGTCACCGGGGTGACCAGCGGCTTCACCAAGGAGCTGGAGATCGTGGGCGTGGGCTATCGCGCCCAGGCCAAGGGGCCGGGCTCGCTGGAGCTGGCCCTCGGCTTCTCCCACCCGGTGAGCGTCGACGCGCCCGAGGGGATCACCTTCGAGGTGCCCACCCCCACCCGGATCCTCGTCAAGGGGATCGACAAGGAGAAGGTGGGCCAGGTGGCGGCCGACATCCGCAAGATCCGCAAGCCCGAGCCCTACAAGGGCAAGGGCGTGCGCTACGCCGGCGAGCGCGTCGTGCGCAAGGCCGGCAAGGCGGCGAAGTAGCCATGAGCGGTTCCACCAGTCGCACCACCGCGCTGCGGATCCGTCGCCACCAGCGCGTCCGCAAGCAGATCTCGGGCAGCGCCGAGCGCCCCCGCCTGGCGGTGTTCCGCTCGGCGCGCCACATCTCGGCCCAGGTCATCGACGACACCACCGGGCGCACCCTGGCCTCGGCCGCCACGGTCGAGGCGGCCCTGCGCGCGAGCAGCGGCGGCAACGTGGCCGCGGCCGAGGCGGTTGGCCGCCTGGTGGCCGAGCGGGCCAAGGCGGCAGGGGTCACCAGCGTGGTCTTCGACCGGGGCGGGTTCCGCTACCACGGGCGCGTGGCCGCCCTCGCCGACGCCGCCAGGGCGGCAGGACTGGAGTTCTGACGTGACCATGATCGAGGGGCAGTTCGAGGAGCGGACGATCCGGGTGAACCGGGTCGCCAAGGTCGTCAAGGGCGGCCGCCGGTTCTCCTTCACCGCGCTCATGGTCGTGGGCGACGGCCAGGGCCGGGTGGGCCTCGGCTACGGCAAGGCCAAGGAGGCCGGCCTGGCCGTGCAGAAGGGCATCGAGGAGGCCCGCAAGAACATGTTCACGGTGCCCCTGGCGGGCTCCACCATCACCCACCCGATCATCGGCGAGGCCGGTGCGGGCCGGGTGATGCTCAAGCCGGCCGCGCCCGGGACCGGGGTCATCGCCGGCGGCGCGGCCCGGGCCATCCTGGAGCTCGCCGGCGTGCACGACATCCTGTGCAAGTCCCTGGGGTCGTCCAACGGCATCAACGTGGCCCACGCCACCATCGCGGGCTTGAAGGAGCTGCGCCGCCCCGAGGACGTGGCCCGGCTGCGGGGCAAGGCGCCCGACGAGGTCACGCCCAAGGGTGTGTTGCGGGCCTACCGCGAGCGCCAGCGCGCCGCGGACCTGTTCACGGAGCCCGACGCATGAGCCCGGCCCGCACCGCCGGCGAGGGCGGGTACGTGCGCGTGACCCAGGTCCGCTCTGCCATCTCGACCAAGCCCAAGCACCGGGGCACGCTCCGGGCGCTGGGCCTGCGCGGCATCGGTCGCTCCCGGGTGCTGGCCGACGGGCCCGAGCTACGCGGCATGCTGGCGCGCGTCCCGCACCTGGTGGCGCTGTCACCGGCGACGGCCGAGGAGGCCGGCGCGGAGCGGGCGCGGGCCGACGCCGCCCGCCGGGCGCACCGGGCCGCCGAGCAGCACAGCACCGGCGACGGCGCGGGTGCCGAAGGGAAGGACCGGTCATGAAGCTCCACGACCTGCGCGCCCCGCAAGGGGCGACCCGGCCCAAGCGCCGGGTCGGCCGCGGCATCGCCGGCAAGGGCGGCAAGACGGCCGGCCGGGGCACCAAGGGCCAGGGGGCGCGCGACACCGTGCCCATCGGCTTCGAGGGCGGCCAGCTCCCGCTGGCCCAGCGCATCCCCAAGCTCAAGGGGTTCACGAACCCGTTCCGGGTGGCCTACGCCGTTGTCAACCTCGACACCCTGGCCGGGTTCGAGGGGGCCGAGGTGACACCCGAGACCCTGGGCGCTGCCGGCCTCGTGCGCAAGGGTGCCCTGGTCAAGGTGCTCGGGCGGGGCGAGTGCACCCGGGCGCTGACCGTGTCCGTCCACGCGGTGTCGGCCTCGGCCCGGGCCGCCATCGAGGGGGCGGGCGGGAGCGTGACCATCCTGCCGCCCCCCTTCGGCCACGGCCGTCCCCCCGCGCGGGGGAACGCGCTCACCAACCGGTAGCCTCGGCGACCGGAACCCGGGCCCGGCAGGGATCGAGGAGGGGCGTTGCTCTCGAGCCTCAAGAACATCTTCAAGGTCCCGGACCTTCGCAACAAGGTCGTCTTCACCCTTGCCATCATCTGCCTCTACGAGCTCGGGGCGAACGTCATCGTCCCGTTCATCTCGGTCGACAAGGTCCAGCAGCTCGAGACCCAGGCGCGCCAGGCGGGCATCCTCGGGTTCCTGAACCTGTTCTCGGGCGGCGGGCTGCTGCGGATGGCGGTGTTCGGGCTCGGGATCATGCCCTACATCACGAGCTCGATCATCATCCAGCTGCTCTCCACCGTGATCCCCAAGCTCGAGGAGTGGCGCGACCAGGGGGCCATCGGCCAGAAGAAGCTCACGCAGACGACCCGGTACCTGACGGTCGGCCTCGCCCTGCTGCAGTCGGCGGGCCTCGTCTACGTGTTCCACAACGGCGGCTCGGGCCTCCTCGGCACCGGGCAGAGCATCGACCTCATCCCCAACTTCACGCTGTGGCGGGCCGCCTTCATCTGCCTCACCCTGACCGCGGGCACCGCCCTGGTCATGTGGCTGGCCGAGCTCATCACCCAGCGCGGCATCGGCAACGGCATGTCCATCCTGATCTTCGCCAACGTGGTGGCCGGCATCCCCGCCGGCGGCGCCGCCGTCCTGGCCCAGGGCGGCCGGCTGAAGTTCGGGGTCATCCTGGCCCTGACGCTGGTCATCATGCTCTTCGTGGTGTTCATGGAGCAGGGCCAGCGGCGGATCCCGGTCACCTTCGCCAAACGGGTCGTGGGCCGTCGGATGTACGGCGGCTCGTCGACCTACATCCCCCTCAAGGTCAACCAGTCCGGCGTGATCCCGATCATCTTCGCCAGCTCGCTGCTCTACATCCCCGTGCTGCTGGCCAACATCGTCCCGTGGTCGGGCTTCCGGACCTTCGTCAACAACCACATCCAGCCGACGAGCATGCTCTACATCGTGTCGTACGGCGTCTTGATCTTCGCCTTCACGTTCTTCTACGTGTACGTGGCGTTCGACCCGCACCAGCAGGCCGACATCATCCGCAAGCAGGGCGGCTACATCCCCGGCATCCGCCCGGGCCCGCCCACCGAGCGCTACCTGGCCCGAATCCTCAACCGCATCACCGTTCCGGGGGCGGGCTACCTCGTCCTCGTGGCCGTCACGCCGTCGCTGCTCATGGCGCTGTGGAACCTACGCGCCTACCCCTTCTACGGGACGACGCTGCTCATCGCCGTCGGTGTCTCCCTGGAGACCATGAAGCAGATCGACAGCCAGCTGATGATGCGGAACTACGAGGGATTCCTGAAGTAGCCGGGCGTGGTACCTGGCGCCAGGCTCGTGGTCCTCGGCAAGCAGGGGGCCGGGAAGGGAACGCAGTGCGTGCGGCTGTCGCACCACTACGTCGTCCCGCACGTGTCCACCGGCGACATGCTGCGCGCCGCCGTCAAAGCCGGGTCCGACCTCGGGACCAAGGTCAAGGAGGTCATGGACCGCGGCGAGCTGCTCGGGGACGACATCATCATGGAGATGGTCTCCGAGCGCCTGGCCGAACCCGACGCCCGGGCCCGGGGGTTCATCCTCGACGGCTGCCCGCGCACCACGCATCAGGCCGAGACCCTGGCCGCGCTCATGGCGCCGGGCGACATCGACGTCGTGATCGACATCGAGGTGCCCACCGTGCAGGTCATGCGCCGGCTGGTCAGCCGCCGGGTGTGCACGGACTGCGGCACGAACTACTCCGTGACCGCTCCGCCCAAGGTGAACTGGACCTGCGACATCTGCGGCGGCGAGGTGGTCCAGCGCGAGGACGACACCGAGGACGCGATCCGGCGGCGCCTCGACCTCTACGAGCGCCAGACGGCGCCGCTCGTCGAGTGGTACGAGGGGCGCGGCCAGCTGGTCAAGATCAACGGGGTGGGCTCGCCCGACGCCGTGTCGCGCCGCATCATCCGGGCGGTGGAGGACCGCCGCGGCCGCTTCGGGCGCTCGGGACGCCGGTTATGAGGCGCAACGCCGAGGAGATCGCCAAGATGCGCCGGGCCGGCCGGGTGGTGGCCGAGATGCACGAGGCGACCCGGCAGGCGGCCAAGCCCGGGGTCACCACGGCGGAGCTCAACGCGGTGGCGGCCGAGGTGCTCGAGCGGCGTGGGGCCCGGTCGAACTTCCTCAACTACCGGGGCTTCCCGGCGGTCATCTGCACTTCGCCCAACGACATGATCGTCCACGGCATCCCCGGGGACTACGTCCTCGAGGAGGGCGACATCATGTCCATCGACTGCGGGGCGATCATCGAGGGCTACCACGGCGACGCCGCCTTCACCATGGCCATCGGCGACGTGACCCCCGAGGCGGCCCGGCTCATCGAGGTGACCGAGCGGAGCCTGTGGGCGGGGATCGACCAGCTCCGCCCGGGCAACCGGCTCCACGAGGTGGGCCGGGCGGTCCAGGCGGTGGCCGAGGCGGCCGGGTTCAGCGTGGTGCGGGAGTACGTGGGCCACGCCATCGGCACGGCCATGCACGAGGACCCCCAGGTCCCCAACTACTGGCCGGGGCACGGGGGACCCGTGCTCAAGCCGGGGATGGTCTTCGCCGTGGAGCCCATGGTCAACGCCGGCGGGCCCGGGACGGTCCTGCTCGACGACGGCTGGAGCGTGGTCACCGCCGACGGCCGGCTCTCGGCCCACTTCGAGCACACCATCGCCGTGACCGAGGACGGCCCCGAGGTGTTGACCCTGCCCTGAGCGACCGGGACGGCCCCTGACCTGGGCCCCTTGGCCGGGGCGGCCGGGAGCCGCTATCCTGGAGCGGCTCGCCACGCCGGGCCGGTACTCGGCCGCCCAGGGACCATCCGGTCCGAGGACGTCCCGGGGTGCGGCGGCGGGCCTCGGTCCCGGCCGCCGCCAGGATCGCAGCAGCGCCCGATCACCGCGGGGACGGGCGTGCCATGGACACAGACCAGGAGGAGTCACCTGCCGAAGCCCAAAGAGGATGCGATCGTGCTCGAGGGGACGGTCATCGAGCCGCTCCCGAACGCCATGTTCCGGGTCGAGCTCGAGAACGGCCACAAGGTGCTGGCGCACAGCTCGGGGAAGATGCGCATGCACCGGATCCGGATCCTCCCGGGCGACCGCGTGCAGGTGGAGATCACGCCCTACGACCTCACCCGGGGGCGCATCACCTACCGCTACAAGTGATGACAGGGAAGAGCGCATGAAGGTGCGACCGAGCGTCAAGACGATGTGTGAGAAGTGCAAGGTGATCCGGCGCCACGGGCGCGTCATGGTCATCTGCGAGAACCCGCGGCACAAGCAGCGCCAGGGCTGAGGACGAGGGGACGGCACGTGGCACGAATCGCAGGGGTGGACATCCCCAGGGAGAAGCGGCTCGAGATCTCCCTCACCTACATCTACGGGATCGGCCGGACCCAGGCCCAGCGCGTCTGCGAGGCCACGGACACCAACCCGGATACCCGCGTCCGCGACCTCACCGACGAAGAGGTCACCAAGCTCCGGAACTGGATCGACGCCAACCTCAAGGTCGAGGGGGACCTGCGCCGGGACGTGGCCCAGGACATCAAGCGGAAGATGGAGATCGGCTGCTACCAGGGCATCCGGCACCGCAGGGGCCTGCCCGTCCACGGTCAGCGCACGCACACCAACGCCCGGACCCGCAAGGGCCCGAAGAAGACGGTCGCCGGCAAGAAGAAGGTTCGCAAGCACTGATGGCCAAGCCCACGAAGTCCGCAGGCGGCGCAGCCCGCCGACCCAGAAAGCGCGAGCGCAAGAACGTCGCCTATGGCGTCGCGCACATCAAGAGCTCGTTCAACAACACGATCGTCACCATCTCGGACCAGGAGGGCAACGTCCTGTCCTGGGCGTCCGCGGGCAACGTCGGCTTCAAGGGGTCGCGCAAGTCCACCCCCTTCGCCGCCCAGCTGGCGGCCGAGCAGGCGGCGCGCCGGGCCATGGAGCACGGCGTGCGCAAGGTCGACGTGCTCGTGCGGGGGCCCGGGTCGGGGCGCGAGACGGCCATCCGGTCGATCGCGGCCACGGGCATCGAGGTCGCGGGGATCAAGGACGTCACACCGATCCCGCACAACGGGTGCCGCCCCAAGAAGCGGCGCCGGGTCTGATCGGCAGGGCGGAAGGAAACAAGGAGCCATGGCGCGTTACACCGGGCCCGTCTGCCGGCTGTGCCGGCGCGAGCGGACCAAGCTGTTCCTGAAGGGCGAGCGCTGCTACTCGCTCAAGTGCCCCGTGAGCGAGGCGGTCACCGACCGCCACAGCCGCGCGTACCCTCCGGGCGAGCACGGGCGCGACCGCATGCGCCAAGGCTCGGAGTACCTCGCCCAGCTGCGCGAGAAGCAGAAGGCCCGGCGCATCTACGGGGTGCTCGAGCGCCAATTCCGCAACGTCTACGCCGAGGCCGCCCGCCAGCCCGGGATCACCGGAGAGAACCTGCTGCGCCTGCTCGAGCTGCGGCTCGACAACGTAGCCTTCCGGGCGACCTGGGGGGCGAGCCGTGCCCAGGCCCGCCAGCTGGTGCGCCACGGCCACGTCCTGGTCAACGGCAAGCGGGTCACCATCCCGAGCTACCGGGTCCGGGTGGGCGACGTCGTGGCCATGAAGCCCTCCTCCAAGGAGCTCTACGTCGTGCGCCGCAACCTCGACACGATCGACCGCCCGCTGCCGCTGTGGCTGGGCGCGGGCGCGGACCGCACCCAGGTGACCGTCAACGTGCTGCCCGAGCGCGAGCACATCGACGAGCCGGTGCGCGAGTCGCTCATCGTCGAGCTCTACTCGAAGTAGCCACCCGGCACGACCTGTCCCGAGCACGCACACCCACCACCTGCAGGAGCCATCCGAATGCTCATCATCCAGCGCCCGACCGTCGAGGCCCTCGGCGAGGAGGAGGAGAACCGCCAGCGCTTCGCGGTCGGCCCCCTCGAGCCCGGCTTCGGCCACACGCTCGGCAACTCCATCCGCCGGACCCTGCTCTCGGCCATCCCCGGCGCGGCGGTGACCCAGGTCCGCTTCGACGACGCCCTCCACGAGTTCACGACGCTGCCCGGCGTCAAGGAGGACGTGACCGACATCATCCTGAACCTCAAGGACATCGTCCTGCGGGTCCACAGCGACGAGCCCGTGACCCTGCGCTGCGACAAGCGCGGCCCCGGAGAGGTCACCGCCGGGGACCTCCAGCTCACGGCGGACGTCGAGGTGCTCAACCCCGAGCTGCACATCGCCTCGCTCAACGCCAAGGGCCGCCTGGCCATCGACGTCACCGTCGAGCGGGGGCGGGGGTACGCCTCGGCCGAGCGCAACAAGCGCTCGAGCACGATCGGCGTCATCCCGGTGGACTCGATCTTCTCCCCGGTGCGACGGGTCGCGTTCACCATCGAACCGGTCCGGGTCGAGCAGTCCACCGACTTCGACCGCCTGGTGCTCGACATCGAGACCGACGGCTCCCTCACCCCGCGCGAGGCGCTGGCCTCCGCCGGTGACACGCTGCGCTCGCTGGTGGGGCTGGTGGCCGACCTCGAGGAGGAGCCCCAGGGCCTCGAGCTGGGCGAGGTGGGCACGTCCACCAGCGGCTCGCCCGACCTGGACCTGGCCATCGAGGACCTCGACCTCTCCGAGCGCCCCCGCAACTGCCTCAAGCGCGCCCAGGTGAACACCATCGGCGAGCTGGTCGAGCGCACCGCCGAGGACCTGCTGGCCATCACCAATTTCGGCCAGAAGTCGCTCGACGAGGTCATCCAGCGCCTCGACGAGCGCGGCCTGTCGCTCCGGGTCAAGGACTGAGGTCGGACCATGCGTGGCACGCCCAAGCGGGGGCGCCGTCTCGGCGGTGACGCCGCTCACCAGAAGGCGATGATAGGGAACCTCGTGGCGTCGCTGATCGCCGCGGAGTCCCTCGTCACCACCGAGACGAAGGCCAAGGCGTTGCGCCCGGTCATGGAGAAATGCATCACCGCGGCCCGCAAGGGCGGGGTGCACCGCCAGCGCCGGGTGGTGGCGCTCATCCGGGACAAGGACATGGCCCACAAGCTCTTCGAGGAGATCGGGCCCCGCTACGCCGAGCGGCCCGGCGGCTACACCCGCATCCTCAAGCTGGGCCCGCGCCCCGGCGACAACGCGCCGATGGCACGGATCGAGTTCGTCTGACGGTGGAGCAAGGCGCCGGCGCTGCGACGCAGCGCTGGCGGCTGCTGATCGCCTACGACGGCGCGGCCTTCCGG
>DASPTT010000111.1:0-10283 GCA_035623275.1 Acidimicrobiales bacterium | reverse complement strand
CCGAGCAAGACGACCGGCCCGTCGGGTGGGACGAGCTCTTCGACGACCGCATCCTGGCGCAGGACAGCGCCCACGTGTTCCTGACCACCGCCCAGGCCCTGGCCGCGCGCGCCCAGCTCATCGCCGAGGTCGGGTGCGGGCGGGGGGCGATGGTCCGGGAGCAGCCCGCGGGCGCCTGGCAGGACCTGCGGGGAGCGGGCCGCCGGGTGATCGGCCTCGACGTCGACGACGCCGGCAAGCAGAACCCGGTCATCGACGAGTTCCGCCTCGTCGAAGACGGCCACTGGCCCCTGCAGGACGCTTCGGTCGACCTGGCGGTGAGCGACTTCGTGCTCGAGCACGTGACCGATCCTGCGGCGTTCGTGTCGGAGCTCTCCCGCGTCCTGCGGCCCGGCGGGGTCTTCCTGGCTCGCACCATCAACCGGCGCTCGCTCCTGTCGCTCGCGGCGCGGCTCGTGCCCAACCGGTCGCACGCCCGCATCATCGACACCGTGCAGCCGGGCCGCGCGGATATGGACGTCTTCCCCACCGCCTACCGGATGAACACGCGTCGCGCCCTGGCGGCCCTGCTCGACGACGACTTCGAGTGGGCGGCGGCGTCGCGCACGGGTCTCGACCACTACCTCCGGCGCACGCCGCGCCTGGCACGTCTGGTGCTCGTGACCGAACGCCGGCTCCCCAGGTCGTTGCAGACGGCGCTGGTGATCTGCGCCCGGCGGCGCCCGTCCTAGGTGCCCACCTCGCCGTGCCGTCTCCCCGCCTCTGCTTCGAGCTGCCGGTCGTGCTCGGCGATGACCGCGTCGTAGAGCCGGCCGAGCTCGGCGAGCATCGCCTGCTCGGCGGGGGTCAGCTCACTGAGCACCTCGTCGGCCGAGCGCCGCGTCGACGACGGGCGACCGGTGACCCGGTCGAGGACCTCGGGGTTGAACGCCAGCTTGGCCCCTTCGTCGATCATCCGGACGACCTCGGCCTCGGCCTCCTCCGTCCGCTCGTAGGGGACGAAGTCGGTGCCAAAGCGCGCGTTGCACCGGCGGACGACCTGACCGAAATCGCTCGTGACCTCGGCAAACGTCGCGATCACGACCTCGTCCGCACGCGGGAGCACCCCCTCGTAGAACGAGCGGTACACGTTCATGGCCATCCTCGGCGTCGACCCCGGCTCGTACTGCAGGCCCGAGGCGAGCGCAGCGCGCGGATCGCGGACGAGGACGATCACCGGGATGCCCCGCCGCAACCCCTCCTTCACCGACTGCGCGCTGTGGCGGTGCGTGCTGAGCGGGAAGTCGAGGCCGTTGGCGTAGAGGAACGCGGCGCGCGCGTACGTGTTGCCCGAGCGCGGGTAGCCGTCGATGACCAGCCGCGTCCCACGGGTGACGCGGGTCATGCGCATCGCGGGGTCGAACCGCGTGAAGAGGGCCGAGACACCGGGCGTGCCCACGAGCCGGAAATGGACCCGGGCGCGCAGGTCGACAGGCACGAGCCGACGCACGGCGGGACGGATCACTGGCATCGGCGAAAGTGTTACTCGACGGGTCGACGAAGCGGCAAATGCCTACTGGCCGGCGCCGGCCTGTTGCCACACGCGCACGTACTGAACCTCGGTGGTGGCGGGCAGCGGGGTCGACGACGGGTCGAACCGGTTCGTGCCCACCCCCAATGCCTGGGTCAGGTTGAGGAAGAAGGGCAGGTCGAAGGGCTGGGGGTGCGAGAGCGGTGCCGCCGGGACCCAGTGGTCGACCAGGCAGCGCCGGCCGTCGTACTCCATGGTGATCGCGCTCGTCGTCCACTCGACGACGTAGTCGTTGAAGGCGTCGGGGTCGATGGCGCAGTCGTACGCGGTGACGACGTTGGTGTCCGTCGACGCGTTCGTCGTGGAGGCGTCGTAGCTGTAGTGGATGTAGGGGATCGCCACGCCCGGGTATTGGCTGTAGGTCTCGGCGATGTCGATCTCGCCGGAGGTGGGCCAGTGGCCGTACACCTTCTGGGTCGCCGGGAAGAGCCAGAACGACGACTGCAGGCCGGGCACGGCCGTCGCCGGGACCTTGGCCCGCACGTCCACGCGCCCGTAGGTCAGGCTGAAGCGGCCCACGGTTGCCACCGTGCCGCTCGTGTACTGGGTGGAGAAGTCGCCGAGGGGGCTGTGGCAGGTGAACGGGGCGGACTCGGCCCGGGCCGTCAGGCTGAGGTAGCCGCCCCCCACGGAGATGTTGGCGGGACTGTCCACGTAGCAGGCCACCGGCCCCGCGGTGTACCCCGATGCGGCCGTCGTCACCGGCGCCCACTGCGCCGAGTTCAGCGACGTGCCGCTGAACTCCGAGTCGAAGACGCAGTCCCAGGTGCTCCCGTCGACGACCACGGTCGGCTGGCCGCCGCACGGGCCGCCCGTCCCGGTCGACCCCGTGCCGGTCGGCATGCCGCCGGTGGCGTCGGTGCCCGGCACGAGCACCGACGCGGAGCCGGCGGACGAAGTCGTCCCGGGACTCGAGCAGCCGGCGAGCACGGCCGCCACGGCGGCCACGGCGAGGGTGCACACGGCGGCCGCCGTCCGCCTGCGGCTGCGTTGCATGGCGCAACTCTACGAGTCGGGTGCGGGGTGCGGTCGGCACCCCCTTGCCCGGCACCGGGGCGCGGCGGTGCCCGGCACACCGGCGGCCACCCCGGACGGAGGCATTCACCAATGGCCAGGCATCGTCACCTGTTGACCGTCGCCGCGGGCGCGCTCGGCGCAACCCTCGTGCTCGGCGCGTCGCCCAGCGTCGCCGCCGGACGCCACGGGCTGGCGTCGCCGGGGACCACGACCGACGGGGTCCACGACCGCGCCGTGGCGACACCCGCCGTGTCGGGCGGGACGACGGGATGCAGCACCCTGGTCGAAGGCGCCGTGACCTGGGTATGCACGTTCGACTCCGAGTTCAGCGGCACGTCGCTGAACTCGGCGCAGTGGGCCCCGGTGACCACCGCCGGCTCCGGCTACACCTACGGCAGGACGGCCTGTTACGTCGACAGTCCCAACAACATCTCGGTCGGCAACGGCTATCTGAGCCTCACCGTACGGCAGGAGTCGCAGCCCTTCGACTGCAAGGGGCCCCGCGGCAGCTTCCGCACCACCTACACGAGCGGCACCATCGCCACGGTGGGCATGTTCAGCCAGACCTACGGCCGTTTCGAGGTGATGGCCAAGGTGCCCGACGCCACCGTCGCCGGGCTCCAATCGTCGTTCTGGCTCTTCCCGGTGACTCAGAAGACCTATGGGCGATGGCCGAACTCCGGCGAGATCGACATCGCCGAGACCTACAGCAGATTCCCGGACACGGTGACGCCCTACATCCACTACCGCTACCGCCACCAGACGGCGGACCCGGCGACGAACACGAACATCGTCACGAGCAACTGCACGATGAACCCGGGTGCGTTCAACGACTACGTCGCCGAGTGGACGCCCTCGACCATCACCATCTTCGTGAACGGCAGCACGTGCCTGGTGGACAACTGGGTGCCCTCGCGGCCGCTGCAGCACCCGGAACCCTTCGACCAGCCCTTCTTCATCAACCTGACCCAGGCCCTTGGCATGGGGCCCAACGCCTTCGACCCGGGCACGACACCGTTGCCAGCGACCACCGAGGTCCAGTTCGTGCGGGTGTGGACGGCCCAGTGATGCCGCGAACCGCGTCAGGGCGTTCGGCGGGCGGCGATGGCCTGATCGGCCAGCGAGCGGATGGACTCGGCCATCCGGCGCCACGTGAACTCCTCCGCCCTCGCACGCGCGGCGTCGAGCCGCTCCGGGGCCGTGCACCGGGCTCGCACCACGGCGTCGGCCAAGGGCTCCGGACCCCACCCCTCCATGACCGTGGCGTGCCCGTCGGTGACCTCCAAGAGCGCGTCCTCGGGGCTGATCACCAAGGGGATGCGGAGGCGCATGGCCTCCACCGCCGGGATGCCGAACCCCTCGAAGTCCGACGGGAAGACGAAGAGCCCCGCCGAGGCGAAGCAGCGCTGGAGGTCCTCGCCGAAGAGCCAGCCGACGGGCTCCACCAGCTCGCCGAGCCCCAGCCGGCCGATGTGCGCCTCCGCCGTGGCGCGGGCGGCATCGGGCATGCCGATCAGCTTGATGGGCATCGCCTCGCCGCGGTCGCGCAGCACCCCCCACGCGTCGATGACCATGTCGACGTTCTTGTTGCCGTACTGGCCGAAGGCGACCGCGTAGGGCTCGTCGATGGGGACGGTCGGCCACGTGCCGACATGGTCGGACCCGAGCGGCGCGATCCCGATGCGGTGGTCGCGCAACCAGGGCCGAGGCGCGAGCAGATCGCGCTTGGTGCGCTCCGTGATGCAGGCGATGGCGTCGGCCTGGCGCCAGCCGATGCCGTAGGAGATCTTCTTCAGCCAGCGCTGCTTGAACGAGAACTGCTCGGGAAGCAGCTCGTGGCGCATGTCGTAGGCGATCACGAGACGTGGGCACGGCAGCGGCGCGACCGTCGCCGACGGCAGCAACCCGACCATGGCGTCGGCGCCGACCGCCCTGCACACACGCGGGACGACGAAGGTCTGCGCCCGGATGCGACGCAACTCGGTCTGCCGAGTAGTGTCGACGTGCTCGACGTCCACACCGGCCGGCACCGCCACGCGGCTGGTGGGGTCGAGGACGACGTGGAGCTCGTCGCCGCCGAGGCCCTGCCATCCCTCGAGCATGTGCTCGAGGATCACCGCTGCGCTCGATCCGGCACCCGCGCCGATGCCGTCCACCACGATCCGCACACTTCATTGTCTGCTACCTTGCGGCGCTCGCGCCAATTCAAGGACTCCTTCTTCCTCACCGATACCAACCCAGAAAGGATCCAAAGATGAAGGTCGTCGTGACGGGGGGCGCCGGATTCGTCGGCTGCAATCTGGCCATCGCACTGGCAAAGCGCGGAGACAGTGTCGTGCTGGCCGACAACCTGTCGCGCCCGGGGAGCGCGGCCAACCTCGAGGCGATGATGGCCGACCCCGAATTGTCGCCGCATCTCACGTTCGTGGACATGGACGTGCGCGACGCAGACGCGTGCAACGCCCTGATGGCCGGCGGTGTCGACGGCGTGGCCCACTTCGCCGCGCAGGTGTCGGTCACCCAGTCGCTGGTCGATCCGGTGGCCGACTTCGAGATCAACGCCCGGGGCACCTTGAACGTCCTCGAGGCGGTGCGGGCGCACGCGCCCGAGGCCCACGTGCTCTTCACTTCGACCAACAAGGTGTACGGCGGCCTGGAGGACCTCCCACTCGAGAAGCACGAGACGCGCTACGTGCTGCCGACGTTGCCCCAGGGCATCTCCGAGGGGTTCCCGACGACGGCCAAGACGCCCTACGGGGTGTCCAAGCTCGTCGGCGACCTCTACGTCCAGGACTACGCCCACACCTACGACCTCAACACGACGGTCTTCCGGATGTCGTGCATCTACGGCACGCGCCAGAACGGGAACGTCGACCAGGGGTGGGTGTCGTGGATGGTGCGCGCTGCGCTGTCGGCGCAGGACCTCACCATCTACGGTGACGGCCTCCAGGTGCGCGACCTGCTGCACGTGGACGATCTCGTCGAGGCGGTCATCACCATCCTCACCACCGACCTCGGGCGCGGCGAGGTGTTCAACATGGGCGGCGGGCCCGAGTTCTCCATGTCGGTGTGGGCCGAGTTCGGCGCCGTGCTCGAGGGCCTGCTCGGCCGCCCGGTGGCCGTCGCCTACGACGAGTGGCGCTCGGGCGACCAGCGCGTGTACATCAGCGACATCGCCAAGGCCTGCGACCGCCTCTCGTGGCGCCCGAAGCGCTCGCCCGGTGACGGGATCGCCGAAGTCCTGGCCTGGGTCCAGTCCCGCTGAGGACCCGGCGCCGGCCTGGGGGACACCGGGAACGGCGCGCACGTCGACCGGGCCGGTCGAGACGGACGGCCGACATGGTGACCCGGACAGGGTGCCCTACGCTCTGAAGGATGTCCCGACGAGCGGTGCGCGACGCGCCGAGCCCGGCTGACCGCACTGCGGCCGCGGCGCCCGGACGAGCGATCGACGCCCTGCCGCCCCCGCTCGACCCGCCCTCGGCACGCATGGCGTCGGCGCACCAGCCGTCGTCCTTCGCCCGCTACCGATGGGTCTTGGCGCTCTGCGTCATCGGTGCGGCAGGAGTCGTCCTCGTCGCGGCTTTCCAGCGGTCGCACTCCCTGCCACGGGCGTCGGGAACGACGATCACGCACACGTCGACCCCGACGACCACCACGACCCCGACCAGCACCACGACCCCGACGACCACGCCCAGCCTTCCGGTGGCGCCACAGCCGTCCGCCTCCGCCGCGGCCGACGCTCTCGTCGGGGCCTGGTCGACGGGCAACCGGCCCGTGGCGCTGTCGGTGGCGACCCAGGGTGCCGTCGACACCCTCTTCGCCGTGCCGTACCCAGGAGGCCTGGCCGACAGCCGGGGTTGCTCCACCGGCACGCCCACAGTCACCTGCAGCTACGGCCCGCCGGGCGGCGGGGACCCAAGCGACCCGATCTACCTCGTGACCGTGTCGGTCTTGCCCAACGGCACGTGGTACATCTCCGGGGTACAGATAGAGAGGTAGGCGCGTGCCGCTACGAGGCGGCCGGAGTCGGCATTCATCAACTTTGACGACGATCAGGCCTGTGCCAGACCCGTAACATCACCACTCGAAGTCACCTTCAGGTGGCAAGGGGTGGTATCGGCGCCGCGGCACGGCGAAGGCGATGTCACCCCCTGGGAGGGGGGCAGCGTGAAACGAGGGGCCGCGCTCGGGCTCGTGGTTGCAGGCGTCGTCCTGCTCGGAGCCGGGTCGGCCTACGGTGCGGGCTCCATCCAGGTCACCCCGAACACCGCGCTGTCACAGGGCACCAGCGTCAGCGTGACCGGGTCGGGCTTCACCGCCTCACAGCCCGGCAACATCCTCGAGTGCAACAACGCGCCAAACGAGCCCACCGTCCAACTCCCGGCGCCGGTGAGCAGCGCCGTGCCCGTCGGCTGCACCGCCCCGTCACTCCAGCACGTCGTGGCGACGAAGGCGGACGGGTCGATCTCGGCGACCTATCCGGTGTCGTCGGGCACCATCGGCCCGCCGTGCGGCACGAGCGGCGCCGTGATCTCGACCTGCCCCGCCACCGACAGCGCCGGCAAGGCACCGGCGGCCGACGCCGCCAACTACCCGTGCCCGCCGACACCCGCCCAGGTGACCGCGGGGGTCACCTGCGTCATCACCTTCGGCGACCAGGCCAACGAATCAGCGAACGCCACCATCCATTTCACGGGTGAGGTGGCTGCCACCACGACGACGACTGCCGCGCCCACCGCCACCACCGCACCCGTGACCACGCCCAGCACCGGGACGCTGGCCACCACCGGCGTCGGGGCGGGATTCTGGCTGGCGCTCGCGGCGGGCACGTTCCTCCTCGCCGTCGGCGGCGCCTTGTGGATCACGTCCCCTGCTCGCGCCGATCGGGGCCGCCGCCGGTCCTGACCCGCGCGTGCCGTCGACGCGATGAACCTGTCGACGGGGACGTCGAACCGCCGCGCCCAAGGGGGACCCACCCGGTGCCCGCGGACGCGCGCACATCCGGACAACCGCTCACTAGTCTGCGTCGATCCAAGACTTCATGCCCCCCAAGCCGTGGGCGCCCCCGCAGCGGCGGTGGCGACCCGCACGTCGTCCGGTCATCTCGGCGCGCGGCGTCCTGCGGGCCTTGGCCACGACGCTCCTGGCGTTGCTCCTGCTCGTCGCGCTGTCCACGGCCACGAGGTCGTTCGTCGCAGTCCGACGCGACAGGAGCGGGCACCTGGCGCCGAGCTCCTCGTCTCCCTCGTCGAGCACACCTTCGACGGTCTCGTCGGTGCCACCGAGCACTGCCCCGCCGACCACCACGGCCCCGCCCTCGAGCACCGCACCGCCCGCGAGCACCACACCGGCGGGCGGGACCGTCCCGCCGACGAGCACCGCCCCAACGCCGACGACCCTGCCCGCGACGAAGAGCGGTCCCGCCCTCAGCGCCATGACGACAGCGTCGCTGGCGGCGCTCGGTTTCACACCGATCGGTCACGCCACCGCCTACGGCTGCAAGCCGGCCCTCGTCTACCTGTCGCTCTATGCGGCCCCGGGATACCAGTTCATCTGTCCGGGGGACGCCCAGGGCCACCAGGCAACGACATGCGCCGGGAACGATCCGTGCCGACCGGGACAGAAGCTCATCATCATCGCCGATCCGTGTCCTGCGGCCTACATGAACGAGGCATCCAATTCGTGGGCGATCCTGATCGGGGGGACCATCGATCCGTTCGGCTCATGCAGCTCCTAGTGGCGCTCGAAACTTTGGTTCGGTCCCCTACGTGGGCTGGGTCCCCACCGACCGGCGCCGGGGTCCACCACCGGCAGGCCGCGCCGCAGCCCCGGACCGACGCACGGGCCGTAGGCGGGCCAGCGCGGGCAGGGGTTCGCGCGACAGCCAGACGGAGCCGAGCGTGTCGCTCCGGGGCTCCTCGCGCGCGACCTGGAACCCGAGGTCGACGAGGAACCGGTGCAGCTCGGCCCACGACTGGCCGTGGACCGGGTGGTACTCGACGACGACGCGCTGGACCGACGCCCAGGTCACCGGGCTCGACGCATAGACGAGCTCGTACTCACTGCCCTCGCAGTCGATCTTCACGACGTCGACCGGACCGGGGAGCGAACGGGCCGCGTCGTCGAGCGAGACGCACTCGACCTTGGTGAACGTCCCCGTCGTCCCGCCCGGCCGTTGGCCCTCCACCTGCACACGGTTCTCCCCGCTCCCCGCCTCGTTGTCCTCCATGACCAGATAGCCCCCGGTGTGGGCCGCCAGCGCGCGGTTGTCCACCGAGGCACGGCCCTCGAACCCGTTCTGGGCCACGTTGCGCTGGTAGAAGAACGCGGTCGTCACCGAGGGCTCGAAGGAGCGGATGGTCGCCCAGGGATGGAGCTCGGCGAGCCGGCAGGCGAAGGTCCCGATGTGGCCGCCGATGTCGAGCACGTTGATGGGACGGTAGAGCAGGGACCCCAGGAAGTCCCGGAGGCGGTAGCAGTCCTCGCCGAACATCTCGTAGACGGGGACGCGCGCCCCCGGACGATTCGGGCAGTCGATGACCAGACCGCTGCGCGTCTCGAACCGCAGGACGTCCCGCCCGCGGCCGAGGCGCTGCCCCGCCATGGCCGCCAGCAGCGACGGCCAGTTGGAAAAGGCCCGCGGCGTCTGCAGGACCCTTCTGATCGTGTGCGTCCCCACGGTCGCCCCCCGATCGGGTACGGGGCGGCCGGACAGGCGCGACGGATCGGTCTCGGCACCGCCCGCGCCGAGCCCTGCGCACGATGACATGCCGCCCGATTGCGTGCCCGAGCCATCGGCGTCGGGCGGCACTCACGGTGAGAACGGATGGCTACGGCAAATATTCGGTCGTCGTCCGTGTGTTGGCCCGGTGTTGGGCCGCCGTTTACCGATCCGACGCGGTCGGTTCACCCACGGCCCCTGCCCGACTCGACCCGGGCGGCCGGACCTTCGGTGCCGCCACGGACAGGGTCGACCTGATCCTGGGCCGGGGCGGTGCGGAGGGCTAGTGGATGTCCTCCACGTGGCGCACCATGGCGTTGCGAAGGGCGACGCGGGCCAGCTGGTCGGTGGCGCCTCGCCCGTGGACGTAGCGTTCGCAGTACGGGCAGCGCTTGAGGTGGGCGCACTGTGTGGGAGCCACGTCTCGGTGGCGGACCACCGTGTCCGCCTCACGGACGATCTCGGCCATGGTTGGATGTTCGGCCGGCACGCCGTGGACGGTGAGGGCCCTTCGGCTCTTTCCCGGTGATGCAGATGGCCTCTGATGCGTGGGAGCGCCCGTCCCCTCCATCATGTGGACGAGCACCCAGCGCACCGTCATCGGTTCGGGCATGACCAGGGAGCGCGGAAGACGCGGAAGACGCGGAAGACGCGGTGCAATTTTTTGGTGGGCGCAACAGGACTCGAACCTGTGGCCTCAGCCGTGTGAAGGCTGCGCCTCCACCGGTCCGACCTGGCCTTATGTCCGATTGTGACCCAAAGCGTGACCCACCGCAGATTTTTTTTCGTTTGTCACCCGCCTACCCTGGCCACATGACCCTCGACGGCGAGTACGAGCCCTTCCAGTGGGACTGGGTCCGGGACCAAGTCGACCTCTACGAGCGTTCAGGCGGCACCGAGGGCACCACCCTCATGGACACGGCCTCCCGGTGATTGTCGTGACCATGCGGGGGAACCGGAGCGGGAAGATCC
>DASPTT010000110.1:0-24150 GCA_035623275.1 Acidimicrobiales bacterium | reverse complement strand
TTCCGGGTGGCCGACTGCGAGGGGTACGTGACCGTCGGCGAGTACGAGGACGGTCGGCCGGGCGAGGTGTTCATCAAGGTCTCCAAGCAGGGCTCGACCCTGGCCGGGATCATGGACGCCTTCTCCATCTCGGTGAGCCTCGGGCTCCAGCACGGCGTGCCGCTGGCCACCTACGTCCAGAAGTACTCCAACATGCGCTTCGAGCCGGCCGGGATCACCGACGATCCCGACCTGCGCATCGCCACCAGCCTCCTCGACTACATCTTCCGGCGCCTGGCCCTCGACTACATGACCCGCGAGGAGCGCGAGGACCTCGGCGTGCTGTCGACGGCCGAGCGCATGCAGCCCACGCTGCCCGGGGTGGAAGAGGCCGCCACCGTCGCACAGGAGCTGGTGGAGGACGCCGGCGTGAGCTCGGTGCCGCCGACGGGTGCCGGCCGGCGCGTCACGCCCTCGGCGGGGGATGGGGCGCCGATCGCCCGCCCGGCGCAGCGCGACGCGCCGCTGTGCTACCAGTGCGGCATGGTCATGCAGCGGGCCGGCTCCTGCTACGTGTGCGCGAGCTGCGGGACGACCAGCGGCTGCTCCTGATGTTGGCGGCCGGGGAATGTCCTGCGTAGCCAGCCACGAATGTCCAGGTTTCGGCCACGAATGTCCGGATTTCCGCCAGGCGGACATTCCGCCGCCCGCCGCTCGCAGTCACGTCGACAAGGCCACCGATACAACCCTCTCTTAGCCTCTCCTTTGTGTCCGAAGCCGCCGACCCACCGCCTACCCCTGTGACAGGCGTCATTGACGATTCCCAGTTCCCGCCGACACCACATCTTGAGCGGCTTTACGGAGAGGTGAAGGCTCGCCTTGATCTCCAGCGCGCCGAGCTCGACGACCTTCAGCGGATCGTGGCCATTGTCCTAGCGGCTGGCGGAGTCGTGCTTGGCTTTGCCGGCTCTCAGTTCCCCGGGCCGCATGGCAGTCACGTGAAGTTCTGGCTCTTCGTCGCCGCGATCGTTGTCCTGACCCTCGACATTGTTGCCGGTGGGGCCGCGTTGTGGCCGAGGGGCGAAAAGACGACTGCCCAGCCAGGGCCCCTCGTCGACGGCTATCTGCCCGTCGCGACAAACGTCATGCTCTACGACTTGATTACCGCTGCCCGTGAGGCGTTCGAGATCAACGAATCCGTCGGACCCTGGCGGTTGCGAAGCGACCTCGTGCGCCTGCAGTTGCTCGGACTCGGCGGCGGAGCGGTGCTGCTGGCCGCCGGCGTTCTAGCCCCGCACCTATAGGATGGATGTGATGGCCGACCCCGAACGTTCCGAGCCCCCGGCAGAACGGCCCCGACCCGCCGCGCAGCCGGTCTATCCGGTGCCTCCTGAGCGCCCAGTGAACGAGGGCCTCATCGGCGAGGTCCAGAAGGGCCAGAAGCCGCCCGCTGAAACGCGCTGACCTCAGGTCTCGCCCGAGCGTCGCCCGCCCATTCCTGATCGGACGCCCCGCCCGCGACGCGCTGGGTGTCCAACTGACCGTTAGATGGACATGCATGGCCGTCCACACGTGAGGCGGGCCAACCGCTGGCCGATCCCTGAGGCGTCAGGGTCCGACCGCCGGGCCCGGGGATGACACCGTAGGGCCTGCACCAGGTGTGACACACCCCCTCGCTACCCTGGTGGTGATCACGGCGAGGGCAGGGGTACTGCGCCGGAGGAGCCGCGGTCCACGGTGAGGTCCCATGCCCGAAGACGAGGTCATCCCCCAGGTTGGCAACGCCCCTGACCCGGTCGCGCCCGGCGGGGGCCCGGCGGCGGGGGGGACGGCCAGAGACGCCCGGATGGCCCTGAGCTACCTGGTCGCCGAACGCACCGACGATTACGTCGCCGTCATGGACGTCCTCGAGGCCTCGGTCTCCGAGCTCTCCCCGGTCGAGATCACCCGGGAGCTGGCCGAGGCGGGCCACTCCATTCCGGAGCCGGTGGTCGAGGACCGGCTCGACGCCCTGCGCCAGTGGGGTGTGGTCCATGCCACCGACGACCCCTCGAAGATCCTCCGCCACAGTGACCTGCTCTCCAGGAACTGGCGGTACTCCCCGACGGCCGTGGGCCGGCAGGTGCAGCGCTTCTTCCACGCGGTGCTTGCCGGAACGCCGACGGTGCGCGAGATCCCGCTGGCGGGGCTCAACCGCGTGATCCGCGCCCTCGAGTCCCTGCGCGACGGGACGGCGGACGACCCCGTCGAGGCGACGCGCACCATCTTCGTGAGCCACGACGATCTCGACGCGGCCCTGGTCAGTGCCGAGGACACCCTGGCGGGCCTGGCCGACCGTTACGACCTCGACGACGCCGACACGGCCGAGCTGCGCAGCCTGCTGGTCGACTACGCGACCCGCGTCGCGGCCGAGCTGGAGGACGGGGCGGCGATCGCCGCCCACCACCTCGCCGCCCTCCGGAGCCGGTTCGATGCGCTGGCCCAGGGAGCCGTGGCCGCCTCCGAGGCCCGCACCCTGATCGAGCGGGGCGCGCTCATCCCGGCGAAGGGCGGTCGGGTCGAGGACTGGGTGGGACTCTGCGCCTGGTTCGATCCCGCCACGGGACGAGCAGCCCGTTTCTCGATGCGCCTGGTGCGTGCCCTGCCCGGGATGCACACCAACCTGCGCCGCCTGCACACCTCGACCGGCGCCGCCACCAGCCGGACGCGGGCCCTCACACTGGCGGCCGCGTGCGGGAACCGCCAGTACGCCGCCGCTCTCACCCTCGCCGCACTTGGCGACCACTCGTGGCGCAAGCTCTCGATCGCCGCCGACGACGAGGAGCTCCCACGCATCCCGTCGTGGCACAGCGGGCCCCAGGTGGACGTCCCCGACCTGCTCCGCCTCACCGGCCGCGCCGGTCCGCGAGGCAAGATCCCCGCCGCCCGCAGCGACGCGGACGCACGCGACGCGGTCGCACGACGCCGCGCCGAGGAAGCCGCCGCCCGCGCCCGGGCAGAGGCCGAGGTGCTCGCGTCGGCCCCCGACGCGGTGTTGTCGGCACCGGCGGCACGAGTGGCCATGGACGTGTTGATGGCGGCGGTGCGACGCAGCGCCGTCCGCGGGGCGCGCACCGCCACCAATGGCGGGTTGGCCTGCACCATCTTCCGGGTCCCGGCGGTCGTGGCGGACCCGGTCCTCGCATCGGAGCGCTTCCGTGTCTGGACGCCGGGGCGAACGGTCGTGTTCCACCGCCCCGGCGAGATGGCGTGGTGTCCCGACGTCGTCGAGGACCTCGACGCGCGGCCGCAGGTCGTCGTCCAGGCGCAACCGGTGGGGGTGGTGGCGTGACCAGCGTCGAGACCCCCACCCGCGCCCCGCGCCGGGCCTGGGCCCCGGAGGCCAGCTTCGAGACGGCCGCGGTGCTCCGCCTGCTCATGACCCGGCCGTGGCTCTGTGCGGGACGCGACGACGAGGCCATGGCTGCTGTGCGGCGCAACCTCGAGGCGGTGCGCGACGCCTTCGCCCGCCTCGGGTGGGTCCTGGTGGTCGAACGCGATCTGATCCGGCTGCGCAAGACCCCGCCCGCCCGGCGTCACGCCTTCGCCGCGACCGGACCGGCCCCCCTGACCTGCCAGTGGTTCTTCCTCCTGGTGGCTGCCGCCGAGTCGATGGGGCGGCGCATCGCCCTGGGCACGCTCGTCACCGCCGCCCGTGCCGCGGCCGCCGAGGCCAGCGTGGAGACCACCAGCGACATCGCCGAGCGCCGAGCGATCGTCGCTGCGCTCAAGATGCTCCACCAACGCGGAGTGGTCGAGGAGCTCGACGGCGACCTCGACGGGTACGTCCACGACGAGCGCGCGCCCGTGCTGCTGGCGGTGCACCACACTCGCCTCCTCCATGTCATCGCCCACTTCGCCCCCGAAGACCCCGTCGCCGACCCTCAGGGTTGGCTCGACGCCGTCGAGCGCGAGCCCGACACCGCTCGCCGGATGCGCCGGCGCCTGGTCGACGACACCGTCGTTCATGCCGCCGATCTGGACGAGGCCGAGGCGGACTGGCTGAGCCGACGGGTCCGGGGAGACGACGGAGCCCCGCTGGCCGCCGCCTTCGGGCTGCACCTCGAACGCCGCGGGGAGGGGGCGGCCTTCGTCGTCCCCGACAGCGCCTTCCGCCACCCGTGGGAGCTCGGGCCCCTCGTCTTCCCCGGAAGCGGCACCGTCGCCCATGCGGCGCTGCTCCTGTGCAACCGGGCGCAGCACGCCGGCACCGACGGCACCGAGGTCGGCCCGGGTTGGCGATCCGTGCCGGTCCCCGCCGTCGAGGAGGAGCTCACCCGGCTCGCCGCCCTCCAGGCGGCCGGCAAGGGCGGGTGGAGCCGCGACCTGGCCCAGGACCCGGCCGGACGACTCCGCGACGAGGTGCTTGCCCTGCTGTGGGGCCTCGACCTCGTCCGCCCCTGCGGCGGCGGTACCAACTGGGCGTTCTCCCCGGCCACCGCCCGCTGGCGGGCCCCGGCTTCTACCGCATCCCCGGCGTCCGTGTCCGAGGAGTCCCCATGACCCTGCTTAGCGCTGACGAGGCCAGGACCGCCGTCGCCGGGAACGGGGCCCGCTTCGGCGGGCGCTGGCGCCTGGTCGGCGCCGGGTTGAGCAACGTCTGGCGCTACGGCGACCTCGAACTGCCGGCCAACTCGGGGCGGCTCCTGCTGCGCGGCCCCAACGGCACCGGCAAGACGACCGCCCTCGAGGCCCTGTGGCCCTACCTCCTCGACCTCGATGCCGCACGGCTCCAGGCCGGCAAGGCTCGCAACACGAGCCTGTCGGGCCTCATGCGCGAGGGTGCGGACGGCAAGCGCCGGGTCGGGTACCTCTGGCTGAGCTTCGCCGGCCCCCGGGACCAGGCGGTCGTCTCCTACGGCGTGCGCCTCAGCTTCAGCGATAGTTCTACGCCGCCGGTGCGCGTCACGCCGTTCACCGTGCCCGGACGCCCACTTCACGAGCTCGCGCTGTGGGCCCCAGGCCGCGCCACCTTGTCGGCCGAGGCGTTCACCGCCGCGGTGACCGAGGCCGGCGGCGTCGTCTTCGACGACGAGCAGCACTACGTGCGCGACCTCGCCACGCGCCTCTTCGGCACCGAGCCCCGCGAGCTCGCCGTCCTTGCCGCCCGTATCCGCTCGGTGCGAAACCCGGCCCTCCTCGGCGAAGTGTCCGCCGCCGCTGCGGCCGACGCGCTCCGTGAATCGCTCCCGAGCGTCGCCGAGGACGTGATCGAAGCCACCGGCGACGCGCTGGCGGAGTCCGACGAGACCCGAAAGGCCTTCGAGCGCGACCGAGAGGCCGCGGGCATCCTCTCGGACTTCGCCCGGACCTGGAGCGGGCACGCCACGGAGGTGGTGCGCACCAGCGGGACCCGAGCCGAGGAGGCCGCGGGTGCGGTCCGCCGGGCCCAGCGTGCCCACGCGGACCTCACGCGCAAGCACGAGAGCGCCACCGAAGCCGCCTCGGCCGCCGACGCCCGGGTCGCCGAGCTCCGAGCGGAGCAGCGCAGCGCCACGGGTGAACGCGAGGCCATCGAGTCCGGTGACGAGTACCGGGCCGCCGGGCGGCTCAAGGACCTCGAGGAGACCTTGCACGCCCAGGAGGGCCACGCCGAGGCCGCCTTCGGCGCCCTGCAGGCTGCCGCCTCCAGCTCGGCCGGGCTGGCCCGCGCCGCCAAGGACCAGGTCGACGACGCGGCCGACGACGTCGGGGCCGTGCTGGATCGGGTGACGAGCACGATCCCGGAGGTGGCGGGCGCGGTGCCGCTCCACGCGTCGTGGCGGGCGCGTCCGGTGCTGGCCGTCGGCGACCGCGGCGTGGACCAGGGGCCCGCCCTGGACGTCGAGGTCGGCCTCGACGCACTCGACGCCCTGGTCGATCGCTGGCAGACCCACGCCGCCGAGCTCGAGCGCCAGTCGAACACCGCCAAGCTCTGCATCCGCACGCACGGGCGGGTTCTCGAGGCCCGCGTCGACGCCGAGGGCGCCCGGCGCGAGGCGAACCGCCTGGCCGAGGATGCGAACGAGCGCGGCGTACACGCCCGGCACCGCTCCGAGGAGGCACGCCAGGCGTCAGCCCGGCTGCGCGCCGCCGTGCTCGACTGGCGTACCGGGGTCGCCCACGGCCCGGGATGGTCGAGCGACGACGTCGCCGACATCGGTTGGGACGAGCCGGGCATCGCCCTCGCCGGGGTCGAGCAACTGGCGGCGACGACCCTTGCCCACGCCCACGCCCACGCCGCCGCGGCCAGGGGTCGGGCCCAGACGCTGTTGACGACCTCGTCGGAGCGCCGCAGCGAGGCTTCCGAACTGCGCGCCGAGGCCGAGCACCTGCGCGAGGAGGGGGCGGTGCTCCCACTGCCTCGGCCACAGTGGGCCGGGTCCGGTGACGACGCTGTGGCCCTGGGCACGGCGATCGACTGGGTCGACGGCGTGCCCCAGTCCACCCAGGACCTGCTGGAGGCCACGTTGGCGGCAGCCGGCGTGCTCGGTGCCACGCTCGACCCGCAGGCCGCCACCACCGCCACCTGGTCGGTGCAGACCACCGGGCCGGTGGTCGAGCCCAACCTCGCCTCGCTCCTGCGCGCCGATCCGACCCACCCGCTCGCCGCTGTGGCGGAGGCCGTCCTGGTCCGCATCGCGCTGGCCGAGCGGGTGACGGACGCGGAGGTCCCGGGCCTCGCCATCGGGACCGACGGGTCCTTCCGCGCCGGGGTCCTGGTCGCCGACGTCGTCGAGGCCCTGGGGGAGGGAGGTGCGCCAGGCGCGCAGCACATCGGGGCGGGCCGGCGGCGCGAGGCTGCACTTCGCCGGGCGGCGGAGCTCGACGAGGAGGCCCTGGTACTCGACGGGGAGGCCCAGGCCCTCGAGGCCGAGGCCCGCCGCGAACAGGCGGAGGCCCAGACCGTGCTCGGTGCCGCGGACCTGTTCCCCGAGCGGGCGACGCTGCGCGATGCCGAATCCGCCCGCGCCGCCGCCGCCAACGCCGCCGACGCGGCCACCGCCGCGGCGGCACGGGCCGAAGCGCTCGCCGAAACCAAAGAGGCGGTGGCTTCCGAGGCCCAGCAGACGTGGATGGAGGAGGTGAGCGCCCTCGGCCTCCCGGCCCAGATCGACACCTTGACGCTGCTGGCCGAGGACGCCGGCCGCTCGAAGACGGTGCTGGGCGACGCCGCCAACCAACTGACGCGGTTCCGGCCCCGTCTCGAGCGCCTCGTCGACGCGGCCGCCACCCATGCGGCCGGCGATCTCTCCGATGCCCTGGCCGACGCCCGCCTCGCGTTCGAGGCGGCCGAGGTGACCCGCGCGACACACCGCACCCTCCTGGCCGTGGCCGGGACCGGCGCCGCCCACGCGCTCGAGGCACACCGACAGGTGACGGAGAGGCTCGACGAGCTCGACCGGGCGATCCAGGCCTCGGAGAGCGCGGCGCGCGCTGCCCAGCAGGAGATGGCCCGCCTCGGCGCCAAGGTCGAGGACGCGCAGGACGCGGTCCAGGCCGCCGCCCCCCAGGCCACCGCCGCGCTGGCCGAGCTGCGCCGCCTCCTCGCCGTCCCCGGCGTCGCGGAGGCCGTGCTCGAGGCCGAGGTCGCTGCCGGAGACCCCGACCTGCTGGCCCAGGTGAAGACGGCGGTCTCGACCAAGGCCACCTCTGCCAAGCAGACGCTGCGCCAGCGCGCCGATGTCGCGCGCGCCGCCCTGGCCGGTGTGTGGTCCCTGGACCCCGGCGTGGACCACCCCGAGCTCGACACCTACGTGCTCACCCACCGCGACTCGACTTACACGCCGGTCGGCGCCGCCGTCCACGCCAGCGCGCTCGCCGAGCAGGCGGAGAAGGCGCTTCGCGCCCAGGACGAGGCTGCGCTGCGCGACTTCGTGGTGGGGCGCCTCCCGGCTGCCATCGCCGCGGCGTGGACCAACCTCTTCGACTGGCGCGACGCCGTGAACCGCAAGATGCGCACCGCGTCGTCCTCATCGGGGGTGGGCGTGGCCGTCCGCCTCCACGTGAGCGACGATCTCCCGCCCGCCGCGCGCACCGTCTGGGAGCTCACCTGCAAGACGGGCGAGACGTCGCTCTCCCCCGACGCCAGGGCCCGCGCCGGTGCCGCGATCCAGGACCTGATCGCGGCCTCCGACAGCGACGACATGGCGAGCAGGGTGCGCGACGCGGTGGACGTGCGCTCGTGGGTCGACGTGACCTACGAGGTCACGCGACCGGGCCAGGAGCCGCGCACCTGGACTCGGCGTACCGGGCTGTCAGGGGGTGAGCGGCGCCTCGTCGTCCTCGCCCCGATGCTCGCCGCGGTGGCGGCCGCCTACGACCGGTTCCCTCCGACCGCGCCGCGCCTCGCTGCGCTCGACGAGGTCCCTGCCGAGGTCGACGAGCGGGGTCGAGAGGGCCTGGCCCGCTATCTGGCCGAGCTGGACCTCGACCTCATCGCCACCTCGTACCTCTGGGACGGTGCCCCCGGGGCGTGGGACGGCGTCGACGCCCACGACCTCGACGCCGGACCCGACGGCACGGTGGTCGCCTTCCCGATGGTGGTGCGTGGGCCTGTCCCACTGCCCGGCGACAACCTGCGCGTGCCCGATGCGGCGGAGGATCCCGAGAACCATGGGCTGTAGGGCGTGCGACGGGAGCTGTGACCCCGGCGCTTTCGACGATCTCCTCACCGACGAGCTGCGCTGGCTGTGGGAACAGCTCGCCGATGCCGCCGATCGCCGGGGCGACCCGGCTCTCGTCAGCGGGACGCTCACTGCCCGCGCCCCCGCCGGTGTGGACGAGCGCGCCGCAGCGATCGGACTGCTGGGCGGGCGACTGGCGCCGAGCCAGAGCCGCCGGGTGGACCTGGCCCAGCTGGCGGCCCGGCTCCACCCGCTTACCCCAGGCGCGGTGGCGGCCCATGCGGTGGGCCGGCCCCTGGCCCAGCGCGCTGTCGAGCGCGCCGCCCGCCAGGGCGCCGAGGACAAGATCCGCGCGCACCTCGCCGAGGAGGTTCCAGCTGCCGCCACCGACGAGGCGTGGGGAAGCCTCCGTCGAAGCGGGTGGGTGACCCGGCTGCTCCAACTCGACGCGCAGACCCTGATCGACCAAGTCGCCGCTGTCGTCGGCGCACTCCCCGCGCCGGGGGATCCCCCCGTCGACCGACGTGTCCTTGCGTTGGCGGCGGGCTCTCCCCACCGCCTCGACGCAGGGGAGCCGACGGCAGGGCTGTGCCTGGCCGTGCTCGGCGCGACAGGCCGCATTCCCAGCGGGTGCGCCCCACGCGAGGCCTGGGCGGCGGTCGGGGTGGCCTACGACGACATCACCGGCGGGCTCACCGTCCTCGGCATCGCCCCGGTCGGCTGGAGCATCCCGCCTGGCAGCCCGCTCACCCTGCCTCCGAGGGTCCTCTCTAGCTGTTCCTGGACCCAAGGCGGCGGCGAGCCCGTGTTCGTGACCGAGAACCCGTCGGTGCTGGCCGCCGCCGTCGAAGTTGTGGGCTCCCGTGCGATCTGCACGTCGGGGACGCCGTCGCGCACCGAGATCGCGGCCCTCGCACGCCTGGGGGCAGCGGGTTGGAGCCTGCGTGTGCGCGCCGACTTCGACGACGCCGGGCTGGCCCACACCGCGTCGGTGTTGGACGCCGCCGAAGGGGCGGCCCCCTGGCGCATGGGCGCGCCCGACTACCTCGAAGGCCTGGAACGACGCGAGTCCACCGATCCCCTCCGCATCGACCGGCTGCCGGCTACACCCTGGGACCCCGACCTCTTGGAGGTCATGTGCAACCGCGGCGTGGCGGTGTACGAGGAGTGCTTCCTCGACGTGCTCGTAAAGGACGTGGCCTCGGCCGCCTGAAGGCGGTCGGGCCGAGTTGCGATGTCCCTTACGAGCCATCTCAACGACCGGACGAGCCCGGGCGCGGGCGTTCTTCGAGGTGCGATTCCCGTGGGGCACGTCGTGGACGACCTCGACGACCGCTACGAGGTCCGCAATGCCGGCTTCCACTTCTCGCGCAATGGGAGCCGCATCGAAGGCAACGACTCCGTCGTGCCGCAAAGGGGCGAGTAGTTGCGGAGAGCAATGTCCAGTTGGCCGTTGGATGGACATTGGATGGCCGTCAACACCTGATGGGCACGACACCGAGCGGGGTGCCGGCGTCGCGGCGGATCGTGGTCAGATCGTCACGAGCGCGTCGACGGCGGCGGCGATCCCGATGGCGGCCACCGTCGCCGACGCCGCCCACACCAGCCAACTCCGGCGCCGGCTCATCCGGTCGGCCTCGGGCAGGGCGCGGCGCTCCAGGACGAGGAGGAAGCCCAGCACCACGGGTAGCAGCGCGGCGTTGAGCACCTGCAGATCGACGCTCAGCTCCACCAGGTTGGGGGCGATGATGACGGCGGCCGCACTGAGGGCCAGGGCGCCGGCGCCGAGGAGGTAGAAGGCGGGGGCGTCCCCGAACCGGTCGTTGAGGCTGTGGCGCCACCCCATGACCTCGGAGAGCCCCGAGGCCCCGGCGATCGAGACGACCAGGGCGGCCACCGTCGCCGCCCCGACGAGGCCGAGCCCGAACAGCAGGTCGGCGGTGACGGGGCCGAGGAACGACTGCAGGGCGCCGGCGATCTGCCCGATGGTGTCGAGCGACGCGCCCGGGTTCGCCCGGCCGATGGTGGCGGCGGTGGCCACCACCACGGCGATCATCACGACCTGCGTGAGCACCGAGCCCACCGCGGTGTCCGCCCGGGCGACGCGCAGCTGGGTGCGGTCGATGCCCTTCTCGACCACCGCCTGCTGGTGGTAGAAGATCATCCACGGCATGATCACCGCCCCGACGTTGGCAGCCAGGATCTTGAGGTAGGCGCCGTTGCCGGTGATGGGGTGGAGGACGCCACCGGCGACCGCCCCGCCGTGCGGATGGGCCATGACCGCCGCCGGGATGAACAGCAGCTCGAGGAGGCCGAGCACGATGGCCACCAGCTCGACCCGGCGGTACTTGCCCGCCACGCAGAGGTAACCGAGAGCGGTCGCCGCCACCGGCACGCTCAGCCAGTCGGGGATGTGGGCCAGGTCCGCGGCACCGGCGATGCCGGCGAACTCGGTGACGAGGGCGCCGAGGCACACGACGAGGAGGCTGATTGCGGAGACCAGCGCCCACCGGCGCCCGAAGTGGTGGCGGATGAGGGCGCCGTGCCCCATGCCGGTGACCATCCCCAGGCGAACCGTGACCTCCTGGACGAGGTAGAGCACCGGGATCAGGACGAGCAGCGGGATGACGAGCCGGTAGCCCCACTGGGCGCCCGACTGGGCGCCGGTGACGACGCTGCCGGCGTCGGTGTCCGCCAGCATGACGACGAGTCCGGGCCCGAACAGCGCGGCCACCGCGAGCCATCGCGGTCGCCGCCTCGGAGGCCCGCCGCCGACCTCGACCCTCAGCCCGGCGCGGGCCGGGTGGTCCTCGATCGTCGCGGGGCCGCTGGGCGACACCTCTCAGGGTTCGTCGCCCGGCAACGCCCGGCCAGGGTCGAGAGTCCCGACCTTCGGCTTCCCTTACTTCTCCAGCCGTGCCGGCGACACGGCGCGCAGCGGCTGGTCCTGCACCCACACGCCGATGCGCTCCCAGCCCAGGAGTGCGCTACTTCTGCCCGTTCTGCCCGTGGCGCCGGGCACAGGTCGGACACAGCCCCCGGTACGTGATCTCCACGCCGGTGACGAGGAACCCGGCGCGGGCACCCCTGGGCACGCTCGGCTCGGGTGCGGAACGGGGCACATCGCGGATGGCGTGGCAGCTCTCGCAGACGAGGTGGTCGTGGCTGTCCGCGATGTTGGGGTCGTAGCGCTTGGGACCATCGGTGACGTCGACCTCGAGGAGTTCGCCCATCGCAACCAGCTCGTTGAGGGTGTTGTAGACGGTGGCGCGGCTGACCTCGGGGAGGCGTTGCTGCGCCCGCTCGTGGATTTGCTCCGCGGTGAGGTGGACGTGCTCGCCCACGAGGACCTCGGCGACCGCCCGACGCTGCGGGCTCAGGCGCCAGCGCCGTTGTCGAAGGCGGAGCAGGAGATCGGTCGCCACGAAGCCATGGTAGCAGTTGACATTGGAGCGAGCCTAGCTTTAGAGTCTGTCCAAGTTCAGACCTCGACCAGAGCACGGCCGTTGCGCAACGCTCGAACGCGATCGAGGCTTTTCGACGAAGCAGTGAGTCAGGAGGAGGACCCGTCATGCCTGACGGCGAAAGCGAAAGCAAGTGCCCCGTGATGCACACAGCGATGGGGGCCAGGTCGAACCGGGACTGGTGGCCCGACCAGCTGAACCTGGCGATCCTCCATCAGCACTCGCCCTTGTCCGATCCGATGGGCAAGGACTTCGACTATGCCGCGGAGTTCAAGACCCTGGACCTCGAGGCGCTCAAGCGCGACGTCATCGAGGTGATGACGACGTCGCAGGACTGGTGGCCGGCCGACTACGGGCACTACGGGCCGCTGTTCATCCGCATGGCGTGGCACAGCGCGGGCACCTATCGCATCTCTGACGGCCGGGGCGGGGGCGGCCGGGGCGCCCAGCGCTTCGCCCCCCTCAACAGCTGGCCCGACAACGCCAACCTCGACAAGGCTCGCCGGCTGCTCTGGCCGATCAAGCAGAAGTACGGCCGCAAGATCTCCTGGGCCGACCTCTTGATCTTCGCCGGCAACTGCGCGCTGGAGTCGATGGGGTTCGAGACCTTCGGCTTCGGCGGCGGGCGGGAGGACATCTGGGAGCCCGAGGAGGACGTCTTCTGGGGGTCCGAGGACACATGGCTCGGCGACGAGCGCTACAGCGGCGACCGGGAGCTGGCCAACCCCTTCGGCGCCGTGCAGATGGGCTTGATCTACGTGAACCCGGAGGGGCCGAACGGGAACCCGGACCCGCTGGCCGCCGCCAGGGACATCCGCGAGACCTTCGCCCGCATGGCGATGAACGACGAGGAGACGGTCGCGCTGGTCGCCGGCGGCCACACGTTCGGCAAGTGCCACGGTGCCGCCGACGCGGGCCGCTACGTCGGTCGCGAACCCGAGGGCGCCGGCCTCGAGGAGCAGGGCCTGGGCTGGCGCAACACCTTCGGCACCGGCATGGGCGACGACACGGTCACGAGCGGCCTGGAGGGTGCCTGGACCAATGATCCTGTGACGTGGGACAACGGCTACTTCGACAACCTCTTCAACTACGAGTGGGAGCTCACGACGAGCCCCGCCGGGGCCAAGCAGTGGACGCCCAAGGAATCTTCGGCACAGGGAACGGTGCCCGATGCCCGTGACCCCTCCAAGCGCCACGCCCCGATGATGCTGACCACCGACCTGGCGTTGCGGATGGATCCGGTCTACGAGCCGATCGCCCGGCGCTTCCACCAGCACCCCGAGCAGTTCGCCGAGGCCTTCGCCAAGGCCTGGTTCAAGCTGACGCACCGCGACATGGGCCCCGTCTCGCGCTACCTCGGCCCGTTGGTCCCCCCGGAGCCGCAGCTGTGGCAGGACCCCGTCCCTTCGGTCGACCACGAGCTCGTCGGTGAGGCGGACATCACCGCCCTGAAGGGCAGGATCCTCGCATCGGGGCTGTCGGTGTCCCAGCTGGTCACGACGGCCTGGGCGTCGGCCGCTTCCTTCCGTGGCACCGACCGGCGCGGCGGGGCGAACGGGGCGAGGATCCGCCTCGCCCCCCAGCGCGACTGGGACGTCAACGACCCGGGCGAGCTGGCCAAGGTCCTCCAGGCCTTGGAGGAGATCCAGGAGGAGTTCAACCGCTCGCAGTCCGGCGGCAAGAAGGTGTCGCTCGCCGACCTGATCGTCCTGGGTGGCTGCGCGGCGGTGGAGCAGGCGGCGAGGAGCGCCGGTGTCGACGTCACGGTCCCGTTCGCACCGGGGCGCACCGACGCCTCGCAGGAGCAGACCGACGGCGTGTCCTTCGCCGTGCTCGAGCCGAGCGCCGACGGGTTCCGCAACTACCTCCGTGCCGGAGTGAAGCTGCCCCCCGAGCACCTGTTGGTGGAGCGGGCCAACCAGCTGACGCTCACCGCCCCCGAGATGACGGTGCTGGTCGGCGGCCTGCGTGCGCTGCACGCCAACGCGGGGGGTTCCCGACACGGGGTCCTCACCGACCGGCCGGGGACGCTGACCAACGACGTCTTCGTCAACCTCCTCGACATGCGCACGGCCTGGAAGGCGTCGGCCTCGGCCGAGGGCGTCTTCGAGGGTCGCGATCGCGCCACGGGCGAGGTCAGGTGGACCGGCACCGCCGTCGACCTGGTCTTCGGATCGAACGCAGAGCTGCGGGCCGTCGCCGAGGTCTACGCGTGCGGCGACTCGAAGGAGAAGTTCGTCCGCGACTTCGTGGCCGCATGGGACAAGGTGATGAACCTCGATCGCTTCGACCTCGCCTGATCGATGTCGGCCTCGACCTCTGGGGCCGGCGATCGGACGGGACGGTTCACCCGGGGAATGACGGTGCGCATGCCGGGCAGGTCCCCGACGGTACCCCGTCTCGCCCGGGGAGTCGTCGGTCAGGTCGAGACGTCGATCCCCGACGATCGCTCCTCGCGGATCTGGCTCAGGAACTCCATGAACCGTCGGCTGGCCTCGGTACCTTCCGGGCCGACGAGGACCGACGGCCGCGAGATCGCCCCCTCGGTCACGATCGTGGCGAGATCGACGACGGCGTCTTCGAGCCTGGTGAGCCGCTGTGCACCGTCCATGGCTGCTCCTCGTTTGGCTACGTGCGCGTGACCGGGACCCGCCGCGAAGGCGTCTTCGTCGCCTCGGCCGGCAACGGGACCCGGATCTCGAGGACCCCGTCCTTGTAGGACGCGGCGACCTCCTCGGGCTCGACGCCCTGGGGCAGTGCCAGGGTGCGGACGAAGGACCCGTAGCGAAGTTCGTGCCGGTGGAAGAACCGGCCGGCGTGCTCCGCGATCTCGGAGCGCTCAGCCCGGATGGTCAGGGCACCGTCGCCGACCTCGATGGCCACGTCCTGGTCCGGGTCGATCCCCGGGAGCTCGGCCCGTACGACCAAGGTGCCGTCTTCGGTGTACTCGTCGACCTCGACCAGGTGCCGCCCCTCCCCGTCGCGAAACAACTCGGTGAACGCCCGCCACAGGGGGATCATGGGGACGGGCCACCACTCCCGCGGGGTGTCCGGCTCGGTGTGCGGTTGCAAGGCCATCTCGCCCTCCTGCTCGCTTCCCGGTTGATCGGGCGCATCGGCCCGGCCACGGGGCGAACCGTGCCCGGGCCGGACTCCGGACTCCGCCGAGGTGGGATCGGCGGGTGCAACACCCCCACACTGGAGTGGGTCGGGAGCCCACGGCAGGGCCGTTCGGCAGTGTCCGCGCGGTAGGCGCGCGCTCCCGCCCCGTGGTACCCGGTGGTCGTCGGCTCCTTGCTGGCACAGGGCAAGGCGATCCGGTCGAATCGGCGATTCCCGCTGACCTTCGGCTCTGGCCGGGAACCGGTGGTGGGCGTTGGATCGGACCATGAGGTCGTCCGACCCGTTGCGCGTTGCGCTCGTCGCGCCGGTGTCGCTTCCCGTGCCCCCTCCCGACTACGGGGGCACCGAGCGCATCGTGAGCCACCTGGCCGAGGAGCTCGTGGCCCGTGGCCACGACGTCACGATGTTCGCCGTCGGGGGGTCGAAGACATCGGCCCGGCTCGTCGCGCCGCTCGAGGCGCCGGCGATCCCGACCGATCCGGCGTCGGTGGCCGACGAGATCTTCCACACGCTCAGCGCGTACGTGCGCGCCGAGGAATTCGACGTCGTCCACGACCACTCGGGGGTGGGCCCGGCCCTGGGCGCCATGCTCAGGGGGCGGCCACCCGTCGTCCAGACCCTCCACGGCCCGTGGACCCCCTACGGCCGCCGGTTCGCCGCCCTCATCCACGACCGGATCCATCTCGTCGCCATCAGCCGGGCCCAGGCGGCGGCCAACACCTCGATCCACTACGCGGCGGTGATCCACAACGGGGTCGACCTGGCCGCCTACCCCTTCGTGGCTCGGAAGCAGCCGTATCTCGCCTACGTCGGGCGGGTCAGCCCCGAGAAGGGGACGCACCTGGCGGTGGAGGTGGCCCGGCGCGCAGGACTGCCCTTGAAGATGGCGGTCAAGCGGATCGACGACGCCGAATGGGCCTACTGGGAGGACGCGGTGGTGCCCCGCCTGCGCGGTGACGAGGAGATCCACGAGCAGCCGCCGCACTGCACCAAGTGGGACATCCTGGCCCACGCCAGAGCCACCCTCTTCCCGATCGACTGGGAGGAGCCCTTCGGTCTGGTCATGGTCGAGTCCATGGCCTGTGGCACCCCCGTGATCGCCAGGCCCCTGGGGGCGGTCCCGGAGGTGGTGGTCGAAGGCTCGACCGGCTTCCTCTGCGCCGGGGTGGACGAGATGGTCGAGGCGGTACACCGGGCCGAGCGTCTCGATGCCCGGGCCAGCCGTCGCCTGGTCGAGGAGCGCTTCTCGGTGGCGTCCATGGTGGACGGCTACGAGGCGCTGTATCGGCGCCTCCGAGACGGCGGCGCGCCGTCGACATCGGAGCCCTCCGGACTCGACACTCCCAGTTCGGTGCATGCCCCGACACCGCGCCGCCGGGGGGAGGCGGCGACGGCCCGGTGGTGAGCCCCTGGGCTCGCCGCCAGCTCGCCACTCGCCGCCGCCGTCGACACTGGGCGATCGGGCTGGGCGTCCTCGGCGCGCTGGTGGTCGTCCTCGCCGCCGTCACCGTCGGTGTGAACGTTCGCTCGACCTCGACCTCCGGGCCCGTCACGTCGCCCTCGGGAGGTGGCACCACCACGATCCCGGCCTCCCCGACGACGTCGTCGGCTGCCGCCCCCGGTGCCCCCACCATCTCGGCGCTCACCCCGTCGGCGGGACCTGCGGGGCAGACCATCATCGTGAGCGGCACGAACCTGATCAGCGCGGACGGGCACGTCGAGGTGCGCTTCGGGGGTCAGGCGGCGCCGACCTCGTGCCCGGCGCCGACGTCGTGCACCGCCACGGTCCCTTCGTCCGCCACCGGCGGGCGGGTCCTCGTGACGGTCGCCACCGCGGCCGGGACCTCCAACGGTCTTTGGTTCACGTACCGCTGACACCGAGCGCGGCCGGGCCCTCGAAGACCCGGCCGAGCGCTGCCGCTCTCATGGTCCCATCCGGCCGTGCCCCCGGACCCGAGGTCCGCGCGGCCGGCCGCAACAGGTGCTAGGCAACGCGTGTGCGTCGCAGGGCGCACGGGATCGGGAGGTCATGGAATGGGAGCTCTCGTCGCCTCGGCGGGTGCTGGCGTGTTCCTCGTCGTCTTCATCGCCGTGTACGTCATCGCGGCCCTGCCGCTCATGGGGGTCTTCGGCAAGGCGAGCCAGCCGGCATGGGCCGCGTTCGTGCCGATCTACAACATCATCGTGCTGCTGCGGCTGATCGGCCGTCCCTGGTGGTGGCTGCTCCTCTACCTGATCCCCTTCGTGGGCATCATCTTCGCCATCATCGTGCTCTACGACCTGTCGCGCAGCTTCGGCCACGGCGGCGGCTTCACCGTCGGGCTGTTCTTCCTGGGCTGGATCTTCCTCATGATCCTGTGGCTCGGCGCCAGCGAGTACCGCGGGCCGGCCGCCACCGGGTTCACCGCGCCGCCGGCCATCTGATCGTTGTAGCGTCGGCCCACCGGGAGGTGGGAGGTTCCGACATGCGGGTGGCCGTGCTGGGCGCTGGCTCGTGGGGGACGACCATGGCCTCGCTCGTCGCCCCCCGCCACCCCACGGTGCTCTGGGCGCGCAATGCCGAGGTCGCCGAGGCCGTCAACGGGCAGCACGCCAACCCCAAGTACCTGCCGGGGTTCGTGCTCGCCCGACAGCTGACCGCCACGGCCGACCTCGAGGCGGCCGTGGCGGGCGCGGACCTCCTCGTCGTCGGGGTCCCGACCTCGGGCTTCCGGGGTGTGCTGGAGGAGGCCAAGGACTTCGTCCGGCCGTGGATCCCCGTGGTCAGCCTGTCCAAGGGCCTCGAGCGCGGCTCGTACCTGCGGATGACCGAGATCATCAAAGAGGTGCTCCCGGGCCATCCGGCCGCCGCGCTGACCGGGCCCAACATCGCCCGGGAGATCATGAGCGGCAAGGCGGCCGCCGCGGTGGTGGCCACCGAGGACCTCGACGTGGCCACGGCCATCCAGCGGGTGGTGACCCGCGGGGTGTTCCGCGTCTACGTGAACGACGACGTGATCGGCTGCGAGATCGGCGGCGCCCTCAAGAACGTCGTCGCCATCGCGGCGGGCATCGGCCAGGGACTCGACGTGGGCGACAACACCCGCGCCGCGGTGATGTCCCGGGGACTGGCCGAGCTCACCCGCCTCGGGGTGGCGATGGGCGCGCAGCCCATGACCTTCGCCGGGCTGGCCGGCATGGGCGACCTCATCGCCACCTGCATGAGCCCCTACAGCCGCAACCGGGCCGTCGGCGAGGAGCTGGGCAAGGGCCGCAAGCTCGACGAGATCCTGGCGGGCATGCACATGGTCGCCGAAGGGGTGAACACGGCGGTGCACGTCCTGGAGCTGGCCGACCGCCACGGCCTGGAGCTCCCCATCTGCCAGGTGATCGACCGCGTGGTGCGCGGCGAGATCGCCCCGGCCGACGCCTACTGGGGGCTGACCCCGGCCGGCCACGAGGCCGAGCCCGGCTGAACCGCGGCCTAAAGAACCCCCTCCCACCTGCCGATACGGCTCGGGGGGACTGGGGATGGCTGTCGCACTGCCGGCGTTCTTGGAGCGCAGACCGACACGGGCGCGCCGCGTCGCGCCCGGGTCGGTGCCCGCGTCCCGTGCCGTGCCGCCCGGGCTTCCCGCCGTCGGCAGCCGCCCGACGCCCACCCTGCGCCCGACGCCAGCTCCTCACACGCCGCGCCGGACCCACGCCGTGCGACGGACCTACGCCGTGCGCCGCATCTGGCGGGCGGCCGGCACGGTGCTCGTCCTGGGATCCTCGGCCCTGCTCTTCGCCGCGGCCGGGCTCCTCTTCTTCCTCCACGTGAGCGTGCAGCCCGTGCTGACCGGGAGCATGCGCCCCACCTATGCGCCGGGCGCCGCCCTCGTGAGCCGGGCCATCCCCGTCAGCCGGATCCGGCCCGGGATGGTCGTCATCTTCGTCCCACCGGGCAAGACCGTCTCCTACGCGCATCGGGTGGTGTCGGTCTCCGGCTCGCCCGACCACCCGGTGATCACCACCAAGGGCGACGCCAACCCCGCGCCGGACCCCTGGCACGCACGGATCGACGCCCCCTCGATCCAGCAGGTCGTCTTCGGCGTGCCACTGGCGGGCAACGCCATGGTGGCCATGCACGGGAACGCCGTCCGAGTCCTCATGGTCGTGAGCGCGGGCCTGTTCGTGGCCGTGACCGGCGCCCAGGTCATCCTCCGCCAGCCGCCACGGCGGGTGGCGGCGGCATAGAGCACCGAAGCACAGGAGCAAGGAAGAGCACCATGAGGCCGACCCACGTCCGATCCAGAGGTCGCCGGGCGCGCACGATGCTGGCGGGTGTCTTCACCCTCGCCGTCGCGCTGTTCACCGCAGCGGCGGTCTACGCGGGGCTCACCGCGCAGGCCACGGGGACCGAGCAGGTCTCGAGCGGCACCCTGAACCTGACCGTCGGCGCCGATGCGCCGTCGGTCGGGTTCTCCAACTTCACCGGCCTCATGGCCCCCGGCGACGTGGACAACGTGGCCGTCAACCTGAACAACACGGGGTCCCTGGCCTCGGCGGCCGGCATGACCCTGTGGGTGGCGGGCAGCCCGGTCAACGCGCTCACCAACGGCAGCGCCGCGGGCGAGGGTCTCGACGTCACCATCACGCAGTGCTCCGTGGCCTGGAGCGCGGGCGGCACCTGCAGCGGGACGGCCACGTCCATCCTGGCGCAGACCGCCGTCAGCTCCATGAACAGTGCGGGGACCGCGGTGGCCCTCTCGAACGTGCCGGCCCTGGCCGCGTCGACCGGCCAGGTGGCGCACCTGCAGGTCAGCCTGACCCTCGTCGGGACCGAGGCGTCCACCAACGGGGTCTCGCCTTCGCCGACGATCCAGGGGCTGACCACCACGCTCACCTACACCTTCACCGAGCAGCAGCGGGCGCCGGTCACCACGAACCAGTAGGCCGATCGACGGGCGGAGCGGTGGCGGGGGGAACGGCCCGGACGCGACGGCGGGCGGCGGTCGGCTCCCTGGCCGCCCTGTTGGTGCTGGCCGTGCCGCTGTCGGCCGCCGGGAGCACAGTGGTGAAGGGGGCCGCGGCGGGCACCGAGGACGTGACCGGCGCGGCCTGGGGGGTGTCGTCGAGCCCGACCTCGTTCACGTGGGACCTGATCGGAGGGAGCCAGACCGCGACGGTGGCCAACGACGGGACCGTGGCCCTGACCCAGATCAGCTACACGGTCATGGTCTCCGCAGGCCTCGGGCTCACCACGTTCTCCCTCGCCGTGTGCAGCGTCGCCTGGTCGGGCGGTCTGTGCAGTGGGGGGGCGGGCACGGCCATCGGGGGGACCTACGGCATCAACTCGGTGACGACGGTCGCCTCCAGCGTCGTCCCCCCGGTCGGCGGGCACGTGTATCTCAAGGCGACCGCATCGGGTATCACGGTGACCTCGATCACCATGACGCTCAGCCTCGCCGTCACCGGGTCGAACACCCCGGCGAGCACCCAGCTGCGCAGTGCCGTCACCACGAACCAGTAGGCGGGCGCGCCGACAGCGCGCTGCGGCGGGTACGGTCGATGCGTCCCGCCCGACACCCCCCGCCCGACACCCCCCGCCCGATGGACATCAAGGAGCCGACGTCCGTGAGCTCGACCGACCTGCCCTCGCTGGAGATCCCCGACGCGGTGCTCGATGCCGTCCCCGAGTTCGGTGCCCAGCAGGCGCCGGTGGTCATCGTCGACTTCCAGGGCGTGGTGCTCGGCATGAACGAACCCGCCGAGGAGCTCTTCGGCATGCAGAGCGGGGACATCGCCGGGGAGTTCGTGGAGATGCTCGTCCCCGCGTCCAAGCGATGGGGACACCAGGCCTACCGCCGCGGGTATCTGGCCGAGCCCCGCGACCGGGAGATGGACCCCGGTCTCTACCCCGAGGCCGAGACCGCCGACGGGACCTTCGTCCCCATCGTGGGCCGTCTCCAGCCGGTGCGGGTCGAAGGGAGGCTGTACGTCGCCGCCCACGTCGCGCGGGACGTCTCCGAGCGTCCCGAGACGCCCTGATCGCGGGTCGACCTCGCTCGGGCCGAGGGGTGCTCGGCGTCAGTCCGCCGGTCCGGCGACCAACTGCACGGCGGTCTGGTGGTGCTGTCCGAGCGCGTCGTTCCACCCGACGTCGACGACGTCACCCGAGCCGAAACCCCGCAGCAGCGTGCGCAGCGCCGCGGGGGAGTCCACCGGCGTGCCGTTGACCGACACGATCTCGTCGCCGGGGAGCAGGCCTGCCTGGTCGGCGGGCGAGCCCGGCTCCACCTCGGAGATGAGCGCGCCCGGCGTGGCGGTCACGTTGAGGCCGGGGATCACCGCCGCCGCCTCCACCTGCACGCCGAGATAGGCGGGGGTCCCCACGTGCACGGTGCTCGACGCGTCGCCGGCCACGATCAGGCGGGCGATGGTCAGCGCCCGGTCGATGGGGACGGCGAAGCCCGCGCCGGCGCCGTCGCCCGACGTGGCGCTGCCGGCGGCCGTGTCCATCCCCACCACCGCACCAGACGTGTCGACCAGGGGCCCGCCGGAGTCGCCCGGCTGCAGCGTGGCCCGGGATTCGATGAGGCCGTCGAGGTGCTCGGTGCTGTGGGATGCCTCGTCGCTGGCGGCGATCGACTGGTCGAGCCCGACGATCGGCCCCGAGGTGACCGAGGGCCGCCCGCCGGTGCCCCAGGCGTTGCCGATGGCGACGACGTCCTGGCCCACCGCCAGGTGCGCGGCGGACCCCAGCCGGACCGTGGCCAGGCCGGCGGCGTCGCGCAGCTGGAGGACCGCCACGTCGTCGGTGGGGTCCGTCCCCACGACGTCGGCGCGATACGTGCGCCCGTCGCCGATGTCGAGCACCGACACCGATGTGGCCCCGTTGACCACGTGGTTGTTGGTGAGGACCTCGCCGGTGGCGCTGAGCACCATCCCGGTGCCGGCCACCGAGTCGCTGGTGAGCCCGAGCTGCGACGTGACGTCGACGACCGCCGGCTCCACGGTGCCGGCGATGGCGTTCGCGTCGGGGGACCCGCCGCCCGACGCGGGCGCGGCCGCCTGCGGTGCCGACGACGAGCCCGAGGGCGAAGACGCCGGCGCGCCCCCGGCGCCGAGGGCGCCCTGGGCACCCGCGCCCAAGGAGGGCTCGCCGGTGCTGGCACCGAGCCACGACGCGGTCGTCCGGGCCACCAGCAGCCCCACCACCGTGACGAGCACCGCCAGGACCGCCAGGAGGAGGTTCCCCATCCCCGTGCCCGGCTGGCGCGGCGTCCACGGGTCGCGGGGCCAGTCCCCGTGCGTCGCGCCGGTGGGCGTGGCGACCACCGTCGCGCCACTCGCGCCCGTGAGGACCCGGCTCCCGTCCATGGATCGATTGTCCTGTCGCGCGCCGGGCGGCCAGTAGGGCCGAACGGCCTCCGACCAGGGGTGCGGTGGCCCGTTCCATGGCGCGATCGCAACCCGTCGGCGCAGCATTGGACGGAGGCCGGGCGTACGATGGGGTCGCGGACGACGGAGGGGGCGCCATGGACGAGTCCTTCGAGCAGGCGAGGGTCCACCGGCGCGGCCTGCGGGCCGCCATCGGTGGGGTGGAGGGCGCCCTCACCTCGCCGGCCACCGAGCGCGAGGCCGCCTGGTCGGCCAGCCTGCGCGAGCAGGTGGCGGTCCTCTCGGACGCGCTCGACCGCCACATCGAGTACTCCGAGGGCCCCGAGGGTCTGCTCACCCGGATCGTCGCCGACGCGCCCCGGCTCATGCACCGCGTGCAGCAGGCACGCGCGGACCATGACCGGCTCCGCTCGGAGACGACCGAGCTCCTCGAGGCGCTGGACGACGGCGAGGGAGTCGACAAGGTGCGCGACCGCACGATGGCGCTGCTCGCCGGCCTGGTCCGTCACCGCCATATCGGCTCCGACCTCGTCTACGAGGCGTACATGGTCGACATCGAAGCCTCGGATTGAGGGCGCCTCACAGGAAGTCGTGCCGGCGCAGCCACAGCAGCGCCGCGTAGCCCCAGATCGGCGGCAGGTAGGCGGTGAAGAGCCGCTGGACGAACACGGCGGCCACGGCCACGTCCTCCGGGACGCCGAATCCGGCGAGCCCCGCGATCATGCCCGCCTCCACCACGCCCATGCCGCCGGGGACCGGCGAGACGCCGCCGAGCATCGAGGCGATGGTGATGGTGAAGAAGATCTCGGCCAATGACAGGTGCTGGCCGAAGGCGTGCAGCGACGCGCCGAGGGCCAGCGCGGTCGCCAGCTGGGAGCCGAGGTTCCCGCCCACCAGGGCGGCGAACCGCCGGGGCTGGCGGGCCAGGTTGCGCACCGGCTCGAAGGCCTTGGCGGCCAACGGCCTAAGCTTGTCCGCCACCATGAGGCGGATGCGCCGGGCGAAGGTGAGCACGAGCCCGACGATCCCGGCCACGACCCCCACCACGATGATGAGCACGAGCAGCAGGTGGACGAGGCCGCTGTGGGTGCCCGAGCCCGACTCGCCGGGATTGAAGCTGGCGATGGCGAGGGGGATCGAGACGAGGAACAGCACGCCCTTGACGATCCAGCTCGTGGCGCTGTTGAGCGCCCCCGCCGTCACCGCATAGGTCGACGTCGCCCCCCGCTTCTGGAAGAAGCGGATGGTCATGGCCAAGGTGGCCGGGGTCCCGCCCACCAGGCCGGTGAAGTCGTTGGCGAATTCGAGGATGATGACCGGCCGGGAGGGCACGCCCGCGAACACGGACCCCACCAAGCCCCACGCCTCGACGACGGGCGGGAACAGGCTGAGGACGAACACGGCCGCCACCCATCCCCAGGATGCGCCCTTGATGGTGGAGAAGGACGCGGCCACGTCGATGAGGACGCCGATGATGGCCCACATGCCGATGATCGAGCCCAGCACCAGCAGCACGGTGCCCCAGCTGAAACGGCGAAGCTCGGTGAGCTCGGGCGCCTCGATCCCGGCGTCGC
>DASPTT010000109.1:0-34423 GCA_035623275.1 Acidimicrobiales bacterium | reverse complement strand
GCCGGTCGGCACCGAGCACGGCGCGCAGGAGGAAGTCGCCGCGGCGGAACGTCTCGCGGTGCTCGTCGATCACCCGGCCGATCTGCAACCCCCCCGACTCCAGGGTGGCGAGCTCGTCCTCGCGCAATCCCGCGTGGGCCTGCTCGGCCAGGCGCTCCAGGGCCGGCCGGCCGGCGAGCTCGAAGATCACGTTGCCCTCGGCGCGGGTCACCACCAGGGGGCGGCCGAAGGGGCGGCAACCCTGCGACACCACCGGCTCGACGTCGACCCCCGGGCCGAGCAGGACCCCGACGGCCCCCGTGACGTGCACCGTGTCGCCGAGGACGAGGCGGCTGCCGCCGGGACCCCGCCCGGTCGACGCCATGCCCCCGACCACGGGGAGACCGGGGTGGCGGGACGCCAGCCACTCGAGGAAGGCCTCGACGGGGAAGCTGAACGGGTCGGCCAGCAGCACGAGGGCCCGAGGGCGGAACCCCAGGGCGGCGGGCCACCCGGTGACCTCCACGCCGTCGGGGCCCTCGCGCACGTCGAGGCCGACGGGAAGGACGGGGCCGGTGCGCGCCACCAGCAGGGACACGGCCGGACGCTGCTCGACCTCGCGATGGGGGCCGATCACCGACTCCGCGGCACAGCCGACGACGGCCAGGGGGGACAGGACGCTGCCGACGGCGCGGGCGACGTCCTCCAACGCGCCGGCATGGGGCGGCCCGACGAAGACGAAGGCGACGTCGGGACGAGGGCCCAGGCGCTCGAGCACCTCGCCCGTGGCCTCGCCCGTGGCGTGGGCCGTGATGGGGTGCTCGCTCAGCGCGGCCGCGAACGGCATCGCGTCGACGCTACCGCCGGCCGGGGTACGGTGCCTCGTGGCCCGACACGCGATGCAGGTCCCGCCGAACTGCGACCTGACCCTGGGCATGATCTGCGTGGACAAGTCGGAGCCGGGGCGCACGGTCTGGGCGATGCCGGCGGACGAGCGCTTCACCAACCCGGCCGGCCTGGTCCAAGGCGGGTTCCTTGCCGCGTGCTGCGACTCGGCCATGGGCGCGTCGAGCGTCACCTATGCGCAGGGCCGCAAGGTGTTCTCGGCCAACGCCGAGATGAAGGTCAGCTTCCTGGCGCCGGTGCGGGCCGGCGGGACGCTCACCTGCACCGCGGAGGTGGTCTCGGGGGGGAGCCGGCTGGCCTTCGTGGAGGCGACGGTGACCGACGACGACGGCCAGGTGGTGGCCCGGGCGAGCTCGACGTACGTCTACACGCCCCGCGACTGAGCGGCCCGGCGCCCGCCGTTGCTTGCCAGCGCGCCTGGTCAGACGCCAGGATGGGCGCTCCCCCGGGCGCCGCGGCCGGGCGTCGGGGGGAGCGGCCGGGGAGCGCCCCCGAGGACCGTCGCGACGGCAGGTGAGGAGGAGGACGGTGGCTGAGCCCGGGCGTGCGACACGGTTTGCCCGCCGCATCGGGATCCCCGAGCGCAAGAGCGTGCGCTCCTCCAGCGAGGAGTTCGTCCAGCTGGTGCGCGACTACGCGCAGCAGGAGACCCTGGAGCCCCTGCGCGGGCTCGGGCGCTTCGTCGGCTTCGGCGTCACCGGGTCGGTCCTGCTCGCCTTCGGGATCGCGCTGTTCCTCCTCGGCGTGCTGCGGCTGCTGCAGACCGAGACGGGCTCGACCTTCACCGGGCATCTCAGCTGGCTGCCGTACCTGATCACCGCGGTCGTGGCCGTGGCGGTCCTCGGGTTGGCGGCATGGCGCATCGGCGCCGGCCCGGCCCGGCGGACGCCGAGCGCCGAATCGGCATCGAGGAGGGCACCATGAGCGCCACCACCAAGATCACCAGGGACGATCTCGAGGCGAAGCTCCGGGAGATCGTCGGCGAGGTCGACGAGCGCGTGGAGGAGGCGAGGCCCAGCATCATCGCCGGCGCCGTCGTGGTTCTCGCCGTCGTCGGCCTGCTCGCCTACCTGCTCGGGCGGCGCTCCGGTCGCGTCCGCTCCGCGGTGGTCGAGATCCGCCGGGTCTGAGCCCGTTCCCGAGGTCGCGCCGTGTTCCCTCTCATCCGTCTCCGGTTCCGGGCCCTGCGGATCCGGATCCTCGACCGGACCGTGCGCCGCCTGTCGCGCCGGCACCGGGTGTTGGCCGCCGCGGCGGGCATCCTCGTCGCCCGTCGCGCCGCGCAGCGGCTCCTGTGGCGGGGCACGGTGCGCCCGGGGGAGGGGCTGCAGGTCACCATGCGCCGGCGCGGGCCTGCCGACACCCTCGGGCCCCGCTGATCGCCCGGTGGACGGGAGCGGGCGCGACGACGCACCCCTCGCGCCGGGCGAGCGCGTCCTGCTCGTCGACGCCAAGGGCCGGCGCTACCTGCTCTCCCTCGTCGCCGGGGGCTCCTTCCACACGCACGCCGGGATCGTCGCCCACGACGACATCGTCGGCGCGCCCGCCGGCGCCACCATCGTGGGGTCGACCGGCCGGCGCTTCCTCGTGGTCCGCCCGACGCTGGCCGACGTCGTCCTCAAGATGCCGCGGGGCGCACAGGTCATCTACCCCAAGGACCTCGGCGCCATCCTCATCGCCGCCGACATCGGCCCGGGGCACCGGGTGCTCGAGGCCGGCGTCGGCTCCGGCGCCCTGTCGATGGCCATGCTGCGGGCGGGCGCGCAGGTGGTCGGCTACGAGCGCCGCCCCGACTTCTCGGCGCGCGCCAGGGAGAACGTCACCGCCTTCCTGGGGCCCGACGTCGACTACCGGATCGAGGAACGCGACGTCTACGAGGGGATCGACACCGCCGCCGGCCGTTTCGACCGTGTGGTGCTCGACCTCCCCGAGCCCTGGCGCGTCCTGCCCCACACCCCCGACGCGCTGGTACCCGGCGGGATCGTCTGCTCGTACCTTCCGACGATCACCCAGGTGGCCGAGCTGCGCGCCGCGCTCGAGCGCGGGCCCTTCGCCATGGCCGAGACGTCGGAGGTGCTACGGCGCACCTGGCACGTGGAGGAGCGCTCGGTCCGTCCCGACCACCGGATGGTGGCGCACACGGGGTTCATCACCACGGCCCGACTCGTGGTGCCGGCCGCCCCGTAGGCGTCGGGGAGGACGATCACCCATGCTCGATGAAGATGCACTCCCCGGGGCACTCCTCCGCCGCCTCGGTGACCGCGTCCTCGAGGTCGGCGGGGACGGCCGCCATGCCCGCCGACCCCCCCGGTTCGCTCTTCACGTCCTCGCCCTCTTTGACGTAGGCCAGGCCGTCGTCGAGGAGCGTGAAGACGGCGGGCGCGATCTCTTCGCACAGGCCGTCACCGGTGCACAGATCCTGGTCGATCCAGACCTTCATCGGTTCGCTCGTCGCCTCTCGTCCTCGGGAGGGTTCTTCGCGGCCGCCGGTCTCGGCTGCGCCGGTCCCGGACGGTAACGACGACCCTGCAGGGCTGTCAACTACGGACGGTGGTGATCCGGCGTGGTGGCGCGGCACCAGAACCGCCGTGCGCGCGACCGGCACCGGTCGTGCCGCCTGGCCCTCAAGCCTACCCACCCTGCGCCGATACCTACGCGAGCCGGTCGCGCCGAAGGTTCACGCGGCCGTGTAGGGTCGCCAACGACGGCGTCGTGCGAGCCGGAGGGAGGTGGTTCCGACGGCCGAGACCGAGCAGGAACGGGAGGAGACCCTCCGGCACGAGCTCGACGAGCTGCGTGAGCGGTCGCGCCTCGCCGAGGAGGAGGTCGGCATCCTCCGGCGCCGGCTCTCCGAGGGACCGGGGCGCGTCCAGTCGCTCGAAGAGCGGCTCCTCGAGACCAAGGGCCAGCTGGCCCAGGCGGTCTCCCAGAACGAGAAGCTCACCTACACCTTGCAGCAGGCCAAGGAGCACATCGCCGCGCTGCGTGAGGAGGTGGACAAGCTCACCCAGCCGCCGAGCGCCTACGGCACGTTCCTCAGCGCCAACGAGGACTCGACGGTCGACGTGTTCTCCACTGGCCGCAAGATGCGCGTTGCCGTCCACCCCGAGATCGACGTGGCCACCCTCCGACGCGGCCAGGAGGTCGTGCTCAACGAGTCGCTCAACGTCGTCCTGGCCCGCGAGGGCGAGGACTCGGGCGAAGTGGTGACCCTCAAGGAGGTGCTCGAGGATGGCCGGCGGGCCATCGTGTTCGCCCGCGCCGACGAAGAACGCGTGGTCGAGCTGGCCGACAGCCTCCACGGCGTGCACCTGCGGGCCGGCGACGCCGTGCTCATGGAGTCCCGCTCGCAGCTGCTCGTGGAGAAGCTGCCGCGTCCGGAGGTCGAGGAGCTCGTGCTCGAGGAGGTCCCCGACATCACCTACGGAGACGTGGGCGGGCTCGACACCCAGATCGAGATGATCACCGACGCGGTGGAGCTCCCGTACCTGCACCGGGCCCTGTTCAACGACTACAGGCTGCCGGCGCCCAAGGGGATCCTGCTCTACGGCCCCCCCGGCTGCGGCAAGACCCTGATCGCCAAGGCGGTGGCCAACTCGCTGGCCAAGAAGGTGGCCGAGGTCACGGGCAACGCCAACATCCGCAGCTACTTCCTGAACATCAAAGGGCCGGAGCTGCTGAACAAGTACGTCGGTGAGACCGAGCGCCAGATCCGGCTGGTGTTCCAGCGCGCCCGGGAGAAGGCGGAAGAGGGCGTCCCCGTCATCGTCTTCTTCGACGAGATGGACTCGCTGTTCCGCACCCGGGGCACGGGGATCAGCTCGGACATGGAGTCGACCATCGTCCCCCAGCTGCTGGCCGAGATCGACGGCGTCGAGACGCTCAAGGACGTGATCGTCATCGGTGCCTCGAACCGGGAGGACCTGATCGACCCGGCGATCCTGCGGCCGGGCCGCCTCGACGTGAAGATCAAGATCGAACGGCCCGACGAGGAGGCCGCCGCGCAGATCTTCTCGCGCTATCTCACCGCCGACCTCCCGCTCGACACGGACGAGGTCGAGCGACTCGGCGGTGGAGACCCCGCCAAGGCGGTGGCGGCGATGATCGAGACGACCGTGTCGGAGATGTACCGCGCCGACGACGAGAACAAGTTCCTCGAGGTCACCTACCAGAACGGCGACAAGGAGGTCCTGTACTTCCGCGACTTCTCCTCCGGGGCGATGATCGAGAACATCGTGCGCCGGGCCAAGAAGCTGGCCATCAAGCGGGCCATCGCCGGCGAGTCCCAGGGGATCCGCACGAGCGACCTGCTCGAGTCCATCCGGCGGGAGTACAAGGAGAACGAGGACCTGCCCAACACGACCAACCCCGACGACTGGGCCCGCATCTCCGGCAAGAAGGGCGAGCGGATCGTCTACGTGCGCACCCTCCTCGCCGACCAGGAGGAGACCCGGGGCGGCCGTTCCATCGAGCGCGTCGGGACCGGTCAATACCTCTGATCGCGGTCCCCGCCAGGGGCTAGGGTCGACCCGTGGCCGTCCCCAAGGTGTGCGGCATCGAGACCGAGTACGGCATCCACCACAACGGTGGTGACGGGAACCCCGTCGCGTCCTCCTCGCTGCTGGTCAACGCCTACGTCTCGGACCTTGCACGCGTCGGGTGGGACTTCGAGGACGAGTCGCCGGGCAACGACGCACGGGGGTTCGCCCGCGAAGGGGCGATGCCTCCCGAGATCGAGACCCACTTGGTCAACGCCGTGCTGACCAACGGCGCCCGCTACTACGTCGACCACGCCCACCCCGAGTTCTCCACTCCCGAGTGCGCGGACCCGCTCGAGGTGGTCCTCTACGACAAGGCGGGGGAGGAGGTCCTGCGCCGATCGATGGCGGCCAGTGCCCGCAGCCTCCCGCCGGGGCAGTCGATCGTGGTCTACAAGAACAATTCCGACGGCAAGGGCAATTCGTACGGGACCCACGAGAACTACCTCATGGACCGGTCGCTGCCCTTCTCGAAGCTGGCGCACATGATCACGCCGCACTTCGTGACCCGCCAGCTCTTCGCCGGCGCGGGGAAGGTGCGCAGCGAGTCGAGCTCCGCCGGGCGGGACGTGCACTTCCAGCTGAGCCAGCGGGCCGAGTTCTTCGAGGAGGAGGTGGGACTCGAGACCACCCTCAAGCGGCCGATCGTGAACACCCGCGACGAGCCGCACGCGGACCCCCAGCGCTACCGCCGGTTCCACGTGATCGTGGGGGACGCGAACCTCTGCGAGGTCGCCACGTTCCTGAAGGTGGGCACCACGGCCGTCGTGCTGGCCCTCATCGAGGACGACGCCTTCGGCAGCCTGGATCTGGCGCTGGCCAACCCCGTGAGGGCCATCCGCCAGATCTCCTACGACCTCTCGCTCGCCGCGCCGCTCGACATGGCCGACGGCCGGACGTCGACGGCCCTGGGCGTGCAGTGGGAGCTCTACGGGCTGGCTCGCAAGTACGCCGAGGACCGCGGCCTCGAGTGCCTCGGCGACGAGGCGGTCGGGCTCTCGGTGCTGCGCCGTTGGGAGGACGTCCTCCACGGCCTCGAGACCGACCCCGCCGCGGTCGCCCGCCAGGTCGACTGGGCAGCCAAGCTCCAGCTGCTCGAGGCGTACCGCGAGCGCCACGGGCTGGACTGGGACGACCAGCGCCTGGCCGCCGTCGACCTCCAGTACCACGACCTGCGCCCCGAGCGCTCGCTCTTCGCCCGGCTCGACGCCGAGCGCCTGGTCGACGACGACGCCGTCGCCCGTGCCGTGACCGAGCCCCCCCGGCGCACCCGGGCCTACTTCCGGGGCCAGTGCCTCAAGCGGTGGGCGTCCTCGGTGGCCAGCGCCAACTGGGACTCGTTGGTCTTTGACCTGGGTACCGACCCCCTTCGCCGCGTCCCTATGATGGACCCGCTCCGTGGAACGGCGGACTACACCGAAGAGCTCCTGGCAGGAAGTTCCACGCCGGCCGAGCTGTTGGACCGGTTGAGCGGCTAGGGAGAGAACGCATGGCTGAGCAAGAGAGGAAGCGGCGCCAGAGCACCACGACACCGAAGGAAGAGGTGTCGGAGGAGGCTCCGGGCGCGTCCGGCCAGGGGGAGAAGCTCAAGGCGGAGCTCGACGACCTGCTCGACGAGATCGACGAGGTGCTCGAGGAGAACGCCGAGGAGTTCGTCCGCAACTACGTGCAGAAGGGCGGGGAGTAGCTGGTGGCCTTGCCGCTGTTCCCGCCCGGCGAGGACCCGGGTCCCAGCTTCGTCGCCTTGCTCCGGCGCACGGAACCGTCGCTGAGCGGGGTTGCCACCGTCGAGGCCGGGGCCGCGGGGGTCCCCGTGCGGCACGGCACGACCGTCGTCGCCCTGCGCTTCGAGGACGGCATCGTCATGGCCGGGGACCGGCGCGCCACCGAGGGCAACGTGATCGCGCATCGCGCCATGGAGAAGGTGTTCGCCGCGGACCGCCACTCGGCCGTGGCCATCGCCGGCGCCGCGGGCCCGGCCATCGAGATGGTCAAGCTGTTCCAGACCCAGCTCGAGCACTACGAGAAGGTCGAGGGCGTGGTCCTGAGCCTGGAGGGCAAGGCCAACCAGCTCGGGCAGATGGTCCGTGAGCACCTGCCCATGGCCATGCAGGGACTGGTCGTCGTCCCCCTCTACGCCGGCTACGACGTCGCCGCCGAGCAGGGGCGGATCTTCACCTACGACGTGACGGGGGGCCACTACGAGGAGGCCGACCACGCGGCCACCGGCTCCGGCGGCCGTGACGCGCGCACCGCGATCAAGCTCGGCTGGCGGCCCGGGCTCGGTCGCGACGAGTCGATCGACCTGGCCGTCACCGCCCTCTACGAGGCCGCCGACGAGGATTCCGCCACCGGCGGTCCGGACCTCGTCCGGGGCATCTACCCGCTGGTGGCGACGGTCACCGCGGAGGGGTTCGCCAAGGTCGAGGAGGACGAGGTGGCCCGGCGCTTCGGCGCCATCGTGGAGCGGCGCAGGGAACGGGGGCGGTCGTCATGACGATGCCGTTCTACGTCGCCCCGGAACAGGTCATGAAGGACCGGGCCGAGTACGCCCAGAAGGGCATCGCCCGGGGCCGGTCCCTGGTGGCCAGCGTCTACGACGACGGCATCCTCATCGTGGCCGAGAACCCGTCGCGCTCGCTGCACAAGGTGAGCGAGATCTACGACCGGATCGCCTTCGCCGGCGTGGGGAAGTACAACGAGTTCGACCAGCTGCGCGTGGCCGGCGTGCGCCATGCCGACACCAAGGGCTACGCCTACAGCCGCCAGGACGTCGACGCCCGCTCGCTGGCCAACCTCTACGCCCAGTTCCTGGGCCAGGTCTTCACCCACGAGATGAAGCCGCTGGAGGTCGAGATCCTGGTGGCGGAGCTCGGCGCCGACGGGCGGCCCGACCAGCTCTACCACATCGCCTACGAGGGGACGATCACCGACGAGGACCGCTTCGCCGTCCTCGGCGGGGAGACCGACGTCATCAGCGAACGCTTCGCCACCGCCTACCAGGACGGCTGGGGTCTCGACGCCGCGCTCAAGGCGGCGGTGGGCGCACTGGCCGGGCCGGACCGCACGCTCGGGCCAGAGGACCTCGAGGTGGCCGTGCTGTCGAGGACCAACGGGCGCCGTGCCTTCCGCCGCCTCGGCCACGAGGAGCTGGCCACGCGCCTGGCCGCCGGCGGGCGCGGCCGCGGCGCCCGCTCGTAGACCGGGCCCGCGCCGGTCGCCCCCCGGGGCGCCGCACGCTCAGGGGACGTCGGGGACGTCCGCGAGCAGCGCCCGTGCCTCGTCGACCTGCGCCTCGTCCACCAGGACGTCCACCGTCTCGGGCAGGGGATAGGGGCCGTCGGACCCGCCGCGGAGCTGGGCAAGGATGCCGTGCGCGCCGAGGCGGGCCACGACCACCCGGCCCTCGAAGGTCGAGCCGGCGGTGGTGAGGAAGACCATCACCGGAGCAGGCACCGAGGCGAGGGTAGCCCCCCATCGGACCCGCCACCACCGCTACCCGCGCGCCTGGCACTACCGTGGGAAACCTGTGGACCGACGGATCTTCGGGCTCGAGAACGAGTACGGCGTCACCTGCACGCTCCGGGGCCAGCGCAGGCTGAGCCCCGACGAGGTGGCGCGCTATCTCTTCCGGCGGGTCGTGAGCTGGGGCCGGTCGTCGAACGTCTTCCTCGAGAACGGCGCCCGCCTCTACCTCGACGTGGGCAGCCACCCGGAGTACGCCACCCCCGAGTGCGACGCCATCACCGACCTCGTGGCCCATGACAAGGCGGGCGAGCGGATCCTCGACCAGCTGGTGGCCGGGGCCGAGGCCCGACTCCGAGAGGAGGGCATCCGCGGCGTCATCTACCTCTTCAAGAACAACACCGACTCGGCCGGGAACTCCTACGGGTGCCACGAGAACTACCTCACGAGCCGACGCGACGACTTCGCCCACTACACCGAGGTGCTCATCCCCTTCCTCGTGAGCCGTCAGATCTACGCCGGCGCGGGCAAGGTCCTGCAGACGGCGCGCGGCGCGGTCTACTGCTTGAGCCAGCGGGCCGAGCACATCTGGGAGGGCGTCTCGTCCGCGACCACGCGGAGCCGGCCCATCATCAACACGCGCGACGAGCCGCACGCGGACGCGGAGCGTTTCCGGCGGCTGCACGTCATCGTCGGCGACTCGAACATGAGCGAGTACGCCACCTACCTGAAGGTGGGCGCCACCAGCATCCTCCTGCGCATGCTCGAGGACCCCGGGATGGTCCTGCGCGACCTGACCCTCGAGAACCCGATCCGCGCCATCCGTGAGATCAGCCACGACGTCACCTGCCGCCGCAAGGTCCGGCTGGCCAACGGGCGGGAGGTCAGCGCCCTCGACATCCAGACCGAGTACCTGACCCGCGCCCTTCGCTATCGGGACACGCACGGGCTCTCGCCCCAGGAGGACCGCGCCCTGGACATGTGGGAGCACTGCCTCAAGGGGATCGAGTCCGACCCGATGAGCCTGGGCCGAGAGTGCGACTGGGTTGCCAAGCACCAGCTGATCGACGCCTACCGCGAGCGCCACGGACTGGCGCTGGGGCACCCGAAGGTGGCGCTGCTCGACCTGCAGTACCACGACGTCAACCGGACGCGGGGCCTCTTCTACCGGCTCCAGGCACGCGACCGGGTGGACCGGACGAGCGACGACGCGGCCATCGCCGAGGCCATGACCCAGCCGCCGGCCACCACCCGGGCGAGGCTACGCGGCGAATTCATCCGCCGGGCCAAGGAACGGCGCCGCGACTTCACGGTGGACTGGGTCCACCTGAAGCTCAACGACCAGGCCCAGCGCACCGTCCTCCTGAAGGACCCGTTCCGGTCGCACGACGAACGGGTCGAGAAGCTGATCGCCGGGTTGTGAGCGTCGTGCGCACGCGGTCCCAACGCAGCGAAGTGCTCGGGTAGCCTCACCCTCCCGTGGTGCACGAACCCTCCCAACCCTCGGCCGCGCCCCTCGCGCCCGGTGACGAGCCGGTGACGCCCGACGTCGCGGGCGGGGCGGACGGCGACGCCGGCACCCCGGGCGCGCCCGGCGGCCGCGGCACCGTGTTCCACGACCTGCCCCCGGCCGTGGCCGGCGGCGGGCAGGTCGATGCAGGCGCGCCCTCCGCGGCCCGGCGCGGGGCGCGCTGGGTCATCGAGTGGGCGTTCGTCATCCTCATCGCCGTCGGCGTCGCCTACGGCATGCGCCAATACGTCGTCGGGACCTACTACATCCCGTCGCAGTCGATGGAGCCGACCTTGATGGTCGGCGACAGGATCCTGGTCAACAAGCTCGCCTACCACCTCCACGACATCCATCGTGGCGACATCGTGGTCTTCGGCCGGCCGCCGGGGGAGACGGCGGCCACCGACATCAAGGACCTCGTCAAGCGGGTCGTCGGGCTGCCGGGCGAGACGATCTCGTCGGCACCCAACGGCCAGGTCCTCGTCAACGGGCGCCCGATCAGCGAACCGTGGCTCACCGCCAACGCCCGGGCCAACCCGGGCCCGGCCATCGTGCGCCAGACGATCCCGCCGGGGGAGTACTTCGTCATGGGCGACAACCGCGGCGACTCCGAGGACAGCCGCTTCTTCGGGCCGATCCCCGGCTCCATCGTCGTGGGGCACGTCGTCCTGCGCTTCTGGCCGCTGAGCCAGATCCACGTCTTCTGAATGTCATGAAGGGGGGCCTCCTCCGGTGGGAACTTTGGGTTCTCTCCGGAACCAGCACCAAAGGAGGCCCCAGACATCATGTTGCACGTTGGATTGGACTTGAGCAGGACGCGGCTGGACGTCCACGTCCTCGATGACGCTGGCGAGACGGTTGACGTGACGATCGCCCCACCGGACCGCGATGGGCTCGCCCACCTCGCCCGAGAGATCGGCCGCCTCCGTGGCGGACCGGTGCAGGCGGCCATCGAGTCGATGAACGGCGCCCGCTTCATCCACGACACCTTGGAATTCCACGGCTGGGAGGTGGAGATCGCCGATGCCGTGAAGGTGAAGGGCCTGGCCCCACTGGCCTGCAAGACGGATCGGATCGACGCCTGGGTGCTCGCCGAGCTCTCCCGGCGGGATCTCGTGCCCGCCATCTGGCTGCCCGACCCCGAGGTCCGCGCCGAGCGGGAGCGGGCCCGCTATCGCCTCCATCTGGTGCGCCACCGGGTCATGTTCAAGAACCGGGTCCACGCCGCGCTCATCGCCTTCGGCAAGCCCTGTCCCGTGTCGGACCTCTTCGCCGCCAACGGCCGCGAACTGCTCGCCGGCCTCGGGCTCCCCGAGCCCTGGAACACCACGTTGGATGCCGCCCTCGCTCACATCGACGCCCTCGACGAGGAGATCTTCTCCTGCGAGAAGGACTTGCGCCGGCTGGGAGCAGACCACCCCTACATCCCGCTGCTCACCACCATGCCCGGGGTGGCCTGGGTGCTCGGCTACACCATCGCGTCAGAGATCGGCGACATCGGCCGGTTCTCGAGCCCCAAGAAGCTCGTGGGCTACAGCGGCCTGTGTCCCTACGTGAGGCAGTCCGGCCGCTCCGACCACCGGGGCTCGCTCGTCAAGAACGGCCCCAAGTACCTGCGCTGGGCCCTCGTCGAGGCGGCCACCCACGCAGCGCGCCACCCCGCCTACGCGGCCCACTACCAACGCACCGCCCGCCGTCTCGGGCGCCAGCGAGGCAACAAGGTGGCCCGGGTCGACGTCGCCCGCAAGCTCGCCGAGGCCGCGTGGCACATGCTCACCAAGTCCCAGCCCTTCGCTCCGGCAAGGTCCCACGGCCCTCTGGCCGCATGACGGCCCCGTTCTGAGATGGACCAGCCGGAGTTCTCCGATCAGACCTGATCCTCCACGAGGAGGCGATAGAGAGATGAGAACACCCCAACCCTCCGGGCGCTGGTCCGCCCGGCGATCACATTCGGAGCTCAGCCCTTGACAGCCGGCCCCCCTTCATAGAGAGGGCCCGGGGCCGCCACCCGTGCCCCGACGGAGGGCCACGGGGCAGGGGACGGAGGGCCGGGACCCGCCGGACCCGGAGCGGGGCCGTGGCGGTCGTAGACTCGGGAGGCCATGTTGTCGCTCAGCCCCGCGAAGATCCTGGTGATCCTGGTCATCGCGCTCATCGTGCTCGGCCCGGACAAGCTCCCCAAGGTCGCCCGCCAGGCGGGGGCCGCCTGGCACGACCTGCGCCGGCTCCGGGGCAAGCTCGAGAGCGACATGCGCGGGGCGTTCCCGGACCTGCCCTCCCCGCAGCAGGTGGCCCAGGCGGTGCGCTCGCCGATCGCCTATCTCGACGGCCTCGCCGACCAGCACGCGGCGGGCCTGCGCGAGGCGGTGGCGGGGGTGTCGCCCGGCGCGGACGGCGCCGGGGCGGCGCCCAGCGCGGGCGACGGGCCGTCACCACCCGGTGCCGGAGCGGTCGCGGCCAACGGGCACGGCACCGCCACGAACGGGCACGGGTCGACGTCGCGCGCGGGCGACGGGCCCGCCACCGCCCCCGAGGCGGGGCCCGGGGACCTGGCGCTCGACGACCCCAGCATGAACTGAGGGGCCCCGACCATGGCCACGCGCCTGCGGTTGCGCTCACGGGACAAGCCGCCCCGCCCCTCGCCAGACGCCATGACGCTCGCCGAGCACCTCGGGGAGCTCCGGCGGCGCCTCATCATCAGCGTGGTGGCCTTCGTCGTCGGCGCCACGGTGGCCTTCGTCGTCTACCCCCAGGTCCTGCACTGGCTCCAGGAGCCCTACTGCCGGGTGGCCCCGCACTGCGGCCTCTACGTCACGGGGCCGCTCGACGGGCTCTCGCTGCGGATCAAGCTGGCCGCCTACGTCGGCCTCTTCCTGGCCTCACCGGTGATCCTGTGGGAGCTGTGGCGGTTCATCACCCCGGGGCTCCATCCGCGGGAGAAGCGCTACGCGGTGCCGTTCGTGGTGACCTCGGTCGTCCTCTTCGCCATGGGAGCGGTCCTGGCGTACTTCACGTTCCCGCACGCGCTGCGCTTCCTCGACAACGTGGGTGGGCCCTCCCTGCGCCAGATCTACGACCCCAACAAGTACCTGGGGCTGATCGTCGCCCTCATGGCCGTGTTCGGCCTCACCTTCCTGTTCCCGGTGGTCCTCGTGTCACTGGAGCTCGCCGGCGTCCTCACCCCGGCCCGTCTGGCCTCGTGGCGGCGGTGGGCCATCGTGCTCATCGTGGTGGGGGCGGCCATCGTCACGCCGAGCGGCGACCCGTTCTCGATGCTGGCCCTGGCCGTACCGCTCTACGCCTTCTACGAGGCGTCGATCCTGGTCGGCAAGCTCCTGCGCCGGTAGGCCCGTGGGGACGCCCGGCCCGGTGACCTCTGGTGACGTGCGGGCCTCGGTGCTCGCCCGGCTGGGCTTCGCGCCCGACCGGTTCCAGCTCGAGTCCTTCGACGCGCTCGACGCGGGGCGCAACGTCCTCGTGGCCGCGCCCACGGGGTCGGGCAAGACCGTCGTCGCCGACTACGGCGTGGCCCGGGTGCTGGCGGAAGGGCGCACGGCCTTCTACACCACGCCGCTCAAGGCCCTGTCGAACCAGAAGCACGCCGAGCTCGCCGCGGTGTACGGCACCGAGCACGTCGGCCTCCTCACCGGCGACGTCAGCTACCGCCCCGACGCCCGGGTGGTGGTGATGACGACCGAGGTCCTGCGCAACATGATCTTCGCCCTGTCGCCGACCCTGGAGGAGCTCGGGCTCGTGGTCCTCGACGAGGTCCACTACCTCCAGGACCCCTACCGGGGCTCGGTGTGGGAGGAGGTGATCATCCTCTCGCCCCCCGGCGTGGGCTTCGTGTGCCTGTCGGCGACCGTCGCCAACGCGCCCGAGCTCGGGTCGTGGATCGAGAGCGTGCGCGGGCCCACCGAAGTGATCGTCGAGCGCACCCGCCCGGTCGAGCTGGTCAACCACGTGGCCGTCGCCGCCCGCGGCACGCGTGTCGTGGACCTGGTGGCGCCGTTGCGCGACGGGAAGCCCGACCCGCGCGCGCTCGAGCTCGACCGGCGCGTGACCCGAGCCGCGGGGCGCCCGGGCGGGATCCGGTCGCTGCGCATGACCACACCCCGGCGCACGGAGCTCATCGAGGAGCTCGCGGCGCGCGCCATGCTGCCTGCGATCGTCTTCATCTTCAGCCGCGCCGCGTGTGAGGACGCCGTCGGCCACTGCCTGCAGGACGGCGTCCGCCTGGCCGATCCGGAGGAGCGTGCCGAGATCCGCCGGCGCGCCGAGGCGCACACCGAGGAGCTCTCCGACGCCGAGCTGCGCGTCCTCGGCTACGGCGAATGGCTGGCCGGCCTCGAGGCCGGTGTGGCCGCACATCACGCGGGCATGATCCCCGCGTTCCGCGAGGCGGTGGAGGACTGCTTCGCCGCCGGCCTCCTGAAGGTCGTGTTCGCCACCGAGACCCTGGCGCTGGGCATCAACATGCCCGCCCGCACCGTCGTCATCGAACGGCTGACCAAGGTGCGCGAGCACGGGCGCAGCGAGCTGAGCGCCGGCGAGTACGCGCAGCTCACCGGGCGCGCCGGGCGCCGTGGCCTCGACACCGTCGGCCACGCCGTCGTCCCCTGGAGCCCGGCGGTGTCCTTCGGGGCGGTGGCCTCGCTGGCCACCTCACCGCCACCCGACCTCCGCTCGTCCTTCCGGCCCACCTACAACCTGGCCGTGAACCTGGTGCGCCGATACCGGGCCGACCAGGCCCACTACGTGCTCGACCGCTCGTTCGCACAGTTCGTGGACCGGCGCCACCACCACGCCCTGTCGCAGCGCCTCGACCGGGTCCTGCGCCACCTCGAGCAACGGGGCTACGTGGCGATCGCCCCCTGGACCCTCACGGACCGAGGGGAGGCGCTGGCCCGCATCTACCACGAGTCCGACCTGCTCGTGGCCGAGATCCTCCTCGACGGCGTGCTCGACGACCTGGACCCGCCGGGGCTGGCGGCCGTGGTGTCGTCCTGCACCTTCGAGGTCCGGGCCGGGCGCTGGCGACCCGAGCCCCGCCCCCCGCGACCGCTCGTCGCCCGCCTGGAGCAGGTGGCGGCCATCGCCGAGGGACTGCGCCAGGAGCAGGAGCAGGCACGCCTGACCCGCACCCGGCCACCCGACGCCGGGATGGCCGACGCGGTGTGGCGGTGGGGCCGGGGGGAGTCGCTCGAGCGGGTGCTCGAGCGGGCCGAGCTGGCTCCCGGCGACTTCGTGCGCAACGTGAAGCAGCTCGTCGACCTGCTGCGCCAGCTGGACCTGGTGGCGCCCGGCACTGCGGTCGGCTCGACCGCCCACGCCGCGGCACGGGCCTTGCAGCGTGGCGTGGTGGCGGCCTCCTCGGGCGCGCCGGGCATCGGCGTGGACGGGTCCGCCACCGGGGACAGCGGCCCACCATAGTGTGGGTCGGGCATGTTGCCCTACGCCGACGAGCACTTCAGCGACGAGGAGGCGGAGGTCCTCCGCCGCTACGTCACCAACCTCGAGGGTCCCGTGTTCGCCCTGGTGAACCTGCCAGAGGTGGTCAAGGGCGCGCTCTTCGCCCGCTACTCCCGCTCGCCCAAGAGCCTGCGCCGGCTCTTCCTCGACGAGTTCGTGGGCGACCTCGACGTGAGCGGTGACGTGGGGATCGACGCCACGGTGGGGCTGCGCCGCGCCGAGGAGCTCTACGACCGGGTGTTCCTCGAGTACGGCGACGACTCGGTGGCGCAGCTCGGCGGGGTCCATCTGGCCTGCGAGCAGGCGTCCAACCTCCTGACCAAGGTCCTCGAGTGGGGCCGGCTCATGGCGTACCTCGAGCAGTCGACGCGCTACATCGCCTACGACCACCGGCTCCCCACGGGCCACTACCGCTACTACCGCGACCCCGACGTCCTCGAGTCCGCCCTCGGGGCCCGCTACGTGGGCGAGATGGACCGGATGTTCGACACGTACGCGCAGCTGCTGCCGGGGCTCCAGAGCTGGCTGGCGCGCCGCTACCCCCAGCAGCCGGGCGACTCCGACTTCGTCTACCGCCAGTCGATCCGGGCCAAGGCCCTCGACGCCCTGCGCGGCCTGTTGCCCGCCGGGTCGCTGTCCAACGTCGGCATCTACGGGACGGGCCAGGCCTACGAAGCGCTGCTGCTGCGCATGCGCGCCCACCCGCTGCCCGAGGCGCGGGCCTACGGGGCGATGATGCTGACGGAGCTGCGCAAGGTGATCCCGTCGTTCCTCCAGCGCGTCGATCTCGAGGACCGGGGCGTGGCGTGGTCCGACTACCTCGAGCGCACGCGGGCGGCCACCGACGAGGTGGTCGCCCGGCTGTGGCCCGACGGCCGTGAGGAGCACCCCGCGCCCGACGCGGTGACCCTCGTGGACTGGGACCCCGAGGGCGAGGAGAAGGTGGTGGCGGCCATGTGCATGCCCGCCACCACCTTGCCCGACGACGAGGTCCTGGCCAGGGTGCGGGCGCTGGGAGCGGAGGAGCGCCGGGCCATCGTCGAGGCGTACGTGGGGCGGCGGAGCAACCGCCGGCACCGGCCCGGTCGCGCCCTGGAGCGCACCGACTACCGCTTCGAGGTGGTCTCCGACTACGGCGCCTTCCGGGACATGCAGCGCCACCGCATGCTCACCATCGAGTGGCAGCGCCTCGGCCCGGGACTCGGCTTCGACGTCCCCGACCTCGTCGACGAGGCGGGGATGGCCGATATATATCGTTCGTCGATGGAACGGTCCGCCGACCTCTACGACGCGCTCGTCGCGCCGTGCCCGGAGCAGGCGCCCTACGCGCTGGCGCTCGGATACCGGATCCGCTACGTGATGCAGATGAACGCGCGCGAGGCGATGCACGTGATCGAGCTGCGCTCCGGGCCGCAGGGCCATCCCTCGTACCGCCGGATCGCGCAGCAGATGCACCGGCTGATCGGGCAGCAGGCCGGGCACGGGCTCCTCGCGCAGGCCATGGCGCACGTGGACCACGACACACACGACCTCGAGCGGATCGAGGCGGAACGGCGCGCCGAGGCGCGTCGGGAGGCGCGTCGCCCCGACCGCGCGCCGGCATCCGCGACCCCTGGAATTCCTCCGGGGACCTGACCAGGATCGACGCGGGAAGTCCCTGGTCCCGGTCGGGAGACACCACTTGACGACCTCGGGCGCGCGCGGCGTAGTGTGCGGCCAGTCCCAGACGCCCCAACGGGCCGACCATCCCGGTGACGGGTGGACGGATCTCCGAGGGGGGGATGCTGTGAGAGGCGGAGGGTGGCCCGGGGGACCGAGTAGAGAACGTCCCATGGCCGCGACGACGGATGCGTCGGGCGGTGGCGACGGCACCAAAGGTCCCCGGGCCCTGCCGCCCCCGTCGGCACGTCGGTCCACGAAATCGGGCGTCGGACAGCGGGTCACGCTGGGCATTCGCGCTCGGCTCGGTGCTGGTCGGACACCGGAGGAGAGCCTGTATGCTCCCCCGGCGTCAAACGACCACCTGAAGGGCGATGATGGCCGACGAGCTGGACGACGTGGCTGAACCCGACGAGCTCGAGGAGCTCGTCGACGAGGACGAGCTCGACGAGGAGGCACTGGAGGAGGACCTCGACGAGGAGGAGCTCGTCGACGAGGACGAGCTCGAGGAGGACGAGGGCGAGGGCGCCGTCGACGTCGACGTCGAGGAGGAGGCCGTCGTCGCCACGGTCGCACCGGCGCCCGCCCACACCGAGGAGGGCGAGGAGGAAGAGGAGGAGGTCGAGGACGAGGACGTCGAGGCCAGCCTCGACCAGATCCTCAAGGAGCGGCTCGTCGTCGAGGAGGAGGAAGAGGAGGACGAGGACGTCGCCGAGCCCGACGACCGCTCCGAGATCGCCGATCGGGTCCTGCCCAAGCAGCCCGACGAGTTCGTCTGCTCCTCGTGCTTCCTGGTGAAGCACTCCAGCCAGCTGGCCGACCCCAAGCGCAAGCTGTGCAGGGACTGCGTGTGACGGGGGCCGACGCGGGTCGGGGGCGGTGGGCAGTGCGATGAGCGCGGAGCGGTCGCCCCTGCAGCGCCTGCTCGACGTGGCCTTCTTCGCGCCGACCGGGCTGGCCATCACCATCCGCGAGGAGTTCCCCAAGCTCGTCGACAAAGGGCGCCACCGGGTGGAGGGCCAGGTACACACGGCCCGGCTCGTCGGCCAGTTCGCCGTGCAGATGGGCCGGCAGAAGATGGAGGAGTGGACCGCCGCGGGCGGGCCCGCGGCGCCTGCCGGCCCGACCACCCATGCGGGCTCCGCCCCTGGCGCCGCGACCGGAGGCGGCGAGCGCGCCGACGACGACGCGCAGGAGCCCGCCCACGGCGGTGTGACCGGCGAGGGCGCCAACGGCCTCGGCGCCCCCGCGTCGGGCGACGGCAGGGCCGAGAGCTCGCACCTCGCCATCCCCGGCTACGACAGCCTGTCGGCCTCCCAGGTGGTCCAGCGCCTCGACGGCCTCTCGGACCGGGAGCTGGAGGAGGTCCGCTCCCACGAGCGGGCCACCCGGGGGCGCCGCACGATCCTGAGCCGGGTCGACCAGCTGCTCACGGGCGCCCCTCCGGGCGCGGGCTGACGCGCCGCGGCACGGCGATGCCGGGCCCGGACGCGGCCGACGACCCGGACATGGTCCGGCCCGCCACGGCGGCCGACGCCCCCCGCTGTGCCGAGCTGTGCCAGGCGGCCCTGGCCGGCCTCGCCGGCGTGCGCGGCGGGCCGCTGTTCACCCGGCGCGAGGCGGGGCTGGTGGCCAAGGCGCTGCTGCGCCCGGGGGGGTTGGCGCGCCTGCTCGCCGACGATCGCCGACGCGTGCTCGTGGGTCTGCTCGAGGGGCACGTGGTCGCCCTGGGCGTGGGCCGGGTGGACGAGGTGGGCGAGGCGTCCATCGGCGTGATCGACGGCTGCTACGTCGAGCCGGCGGCCCGGCAGCTCGGCATCGGACGCGCGCTCGTCGAGGCGTTGGTCGCCTCCTTTCGCGCCGCAGGCTGCCGCGGGGTGGACGTCGCCGCGCTGCCCGGGGACCGCGACACGAAGAACCTCCTCGAGGGGGCGGGGTTCAAGGCCCGCGTGATCACCATGCACCGGTCCCTCGAATGAGCGACGCCCCGCCCGGATGAGCGACGCGGCGCCCGAGGCGCCGGGGTCGGGGCCGCCGCGCCCCGTTGCCGCGGTGGGGGCCGTCGCGGTGCGGGACGGTGCGCTGCTCCTCGTGCGACGCGCCCACGCGCCCGAGCGCGGCCGATGGAGCCTCCCCGGTGGGCGGGTCGAGCCGGGGGAGAGCGTCGCCGAGGCGCTGGTGCGGGAGGTGTACGAGGAGACGGGGCTCCGGGTGCGCTGTGGGGCCCTGGTGGGGTGGGCGGAACGCCGGGGCCCGGGCCATCACTTCGTGATCCTCGACTTCGCCGTGACCGTCGACGGACCCGCGCAGCCCACGGCCTCGTCCGACGCCACGGCGGCGGCGTGGGTGGTGCTCGAGGACGTGGCCGGCCTCGATCTCGTGTCCGGGCTCGAGGCGTTCCTCGTCAACCACGGCGTGCTCACACGCTGACTGCCCGACGCGCTCCGGTGTGCCCCGGCGGCGCCTGCCCGGCGGGCGCTGCCCGCTCCCGGGCGGCCGCCCGCGTCCTCAGGCGCGGCGAGAGGTCAGGGCGCCGCCCGTGGGCGCCCTGCGTGGCCCCGGTGGGGGCGGGATGGGGAGCCCGAGCAGCCGGGCCAGCTCGGGCACGAGGCCGGCGGCGCGGCGAGCCTTCGTCAGCAGCTCCTCGCCGGCCCCCTCGGGCAGGCCCTGGGGCTTGACGGTGCGGCGCACCGGGGAGTCCAAGACGGCGTCGAGGAGCGCCGACCACTCCTGCTCGGGGACCGTCGGCGTCATCGCCACCCCGGCGGCGTTCGACAGGCGCACGGCCAGCTCGGCCGGGACACGAGCGGCGCGATCGGGTGGGCGCGCGGAGGCTCGCAACGCGTCGAGGGTCCGCTCCGCGTCGAGGTTGTCGGCGATGGACGCCAGCCAGCGGTCGAGCATCGCCTTGACCCGCTGGTCCAGCACCCTGCGCAGCTCGGCCGCCGTGGCCCGACCGTCGTCGTCCAGGCTGACGGTCGACGCGCTGGCCACCACGGCACGCAGCTCCCGCAGGGGGGCGTCGTTGCCCGCGCTGCGCACCGCCGCGGCGCGGTCCTTCCAGATGGCGAGGTTGACGCGAGGGAGCAGTGTCTCGGCCATCGCCATGAGCGGCTCCGGCGCCACCTCGGCCCGGCCCTCGCTGCGCGCCCGGGTGTTCTGCTCGTCGATGGCCTGGCGCACGGCCGGCACGCCGCCGCGGATCAACTGCTCGGCGACGGGGAGCTCCTCGGGCCGCAGCTCGGCGAGCATGGCGTTGCGGTTGGTGGTGACCGTCTGCAGGCGCCTCGGGCGGCCGGCACCGCTGCGGTCGGGGCGTGCGCCGCGTTCGGCCCGGGGCGCCCGTTCGGCCCGGGGCGCCCGTTCGGGACGGGGCCCTCGACCCCGGCCCGCGCCCTCGCCTTCCTCGCGTGCTCCTGCGTCGGCACGCTCGCGTTCGCGCTCCCGTCCACGGCCGGGGGCGCGGGGCTCCCGGCGCGGCCGGCGCTCGCCCTCCTCGCGGCGCGGGCGCTTGCCCGGCGCCAGCGACACGGAGACACCGGTCGCCTCGCGGCCGGAACCGAGGATCTCGATCCGGGTCGCCGCGGACGACGCGTCCCCCGCAGCCGGGCGGGTGGGCACCGCCGAGGTGAGGACGATGCCGTCGATGTCGAACTCGGCCTCGGCCCGCAGGACGTCGCCGACGCGTGCGCCCGCGGGAAGCACGGCGGCGTCCACCGAGCCGCGCGGCTCGCGCGCGCCGGCGGCGCGCCATGTCCAGGAGCCGTCGTCGCGTCGGCTCGTCAGCTCGATCTCGATCTTGCGGGCCATGCCGGGCGACAACGCTACCCTCGCCCCGCCCGGGTCGTGATCTTGGGCGGGTCGCGGCGGCCGACGAGGGGATCCGCCCCGGGCCGGGGCCCGGGACCAGGGCGGCCGCCGGTGCACGCGGCCGGTGGGCGCCACTCTCTATTCTGAGTCCCGCACGACGCCGGAAGGACGGGGTGCGGCGGTCCGCGGATGGGGCGGACCAGAGTGCAGGAGCATGTGTCGTGGACAACGAGCGGGAAGAGCTCGGTGTGAGCGTGTCGGGGCCGCCGCCGGGCGGCGGGGAGGGCAACGGGTCCGCCGCGTCCGCGCCACCGGAGGGCACCGAGGCGGCGGCGCCGGGCACCTCGACGCCGGCCGGCGCCCCCCCGTGGGACGTCACCGCGCCCATCCCGCCGCCGGCCATCCCCGGATGGGAGATCCCGGGGCCGACGGTGGTCGTCGGGCCGGGCGATCCCTACGACCCGCCCACGGTGTCGTCGCAGCGCCGCACCGACGACGGGGGAGCGGGTGCCACGGCACGGACGCGCCGGTGGGCACGGCCCTGGCTGGTGGGCGCAGTGGCGGGGGCGATCGCGGGTGGCGCGCTGGGCGCGGTCACGGCGCTGCTCCTCGACGACAGCGGGCCGTCGGCGGGGACCAACACCGTGCGCGAGGTCTCGCCGGGCCCGGCCCTCTCCGGTGGCGCGTCGATCCCCGCGATCGTGCAGAAGGTCGCGCCCCAGGTGGTGTCGATCGACGCGACCGGGTCCGGCACCGGCGGGACGTTCGAGGACCAGGGGACGGGCATGATCCTCACCACCGACGGCCAGGTGCTGACAAACAACCATGTCATCGCCAACGCCAGCTCTATCACGGTCACGCTCTACGGCAAGACGGTGGCCCTCGGCGCCACCGTCGTGGGGGCCGATCCCACCCACGACCTCGCGCTGCTCAAGATCGTGGCCCCGCCGGCGGGCCTCCAGCCGGTCATTTTCGGCGACTCGACCCAGCTGCAGGTGGGCGATGCCGTCATCGCCATCGGCAACGCGTTGGGGCTCTCGGCCGGCACGCCCACCGTGACGTCGGGGATCGTGTCCGCCCTGGGGCGCACCGTGCAGGCCGGAGACGTCGGCGGCGGCCAGGTCGAGAACCTCTCGAACATGATCCAGACCGACGCTGCCATCAACTCGGGGAACTCCGGCGGCGCACTGGTGGACTCGGTGGGCCAGGTGATCGGCATGAACACGGCGGTGGCCTCCTCGAGCGCCGACAACGCGCCGGCCGAGAACATCGGCTTCGCCATCCCCTCCTCGACGATCGAGGGGCTCCTGCCGACCCTGCGCCAAGGGGGAGCGGTGGTCATGCACCGCGCCTATCTCGGGGTGGAGGTCGAGGACCTGACGCCTCAGCTGAAGCAGGCCTACGACTTCGTCCCTTCGACGGGCGCGGTGGTGGTGCGAGTCGTGAGCGCATCGCCCGCGGCGGCCGCGGGGATCGAGCAGGGTGACGTGATCGTGGCCTTCGACGGCAAGACCGTCGACTCCGCCGCCGCTCTCACGACCGCGGTGGGCGCCGCCAAGCCTGGCGACAAGGTGACCGTCACGTTGTGGCGGGGCCAGCAGAAGCTGACCGTCAAGGCGACGCTCGGGTCCACGGCGGGGGACTAGCGGTGGTCCCCAGCCGGGGTGTGCCCTAGCGCCGCCTCGTCAGACGCCCGTTGCCAGCAACGAGTCCTCCTTCGGGTCGGGCACGGACGCGCCGACCCGGATGAACCACTCGGTGCCCCAGACCGCGGCGAAGGCCTCGGCCGGCATGCTCAGGAAGAACGACGTGTCGTGGATCTGACTGGCGTGCGCCTCCATGGCACTGCGCTTGTGCGCCAGGTATCCGCGGACGTCGACGGCCGTGGTGATCCGCGCGTCGAGCACGCCGAGCTCAGCGATGAACGCCCGCTGCTCGTCGTCCATGGGTATGCCGAGATCGGCGGCCACGTCGGCCAGGGAAAGCAGGTGGTCGCGGTTGGTGGTGGCCATGAAGACTCGGGGGATGCCGGCCATCTCCCCGGCACGCAGGCCGACCCGGTGGACCTGGACGTGATCGGGGTGGCCGTAGTTGCCGTGCTCGTCGTAGGCGACGAGGACTGCCGCCTGCTCCTCATCGAGCAGCGCGCGCAGGCGATGCGCGGCCTGGTCGACGTCCGCCTGCCAGAAGCACGACGGGTCGTCGTTCTCGGGCGTCCCGTCCATGCCGGAGTCGTGGTAGCCGAGGAAGACCTGCCGGGCCACCCCGAGCGCCTCGCAGGCGGCCGCCAGCTCCCGCGCCCGCCGGTCGGCGAGGGTCTCGCCCGCGGCCAGCATGCCCTCGGGGACCTCGCCCAGCTCGCCACGCGTCGCGGTGACGAGCACGACCCGGTGCCCCTCGGCCGCCAGCTTGGCCATGGTGCCGCCGGTGGTGATCGACTCGTCGTCGGGATGGGCGTGGAAGAACACCGCCGTGGCCATGGTGCGCTGCAGGCTAGCGACCTCGTCTCGTGGCTGCGTCGCGCGCCGGCGCGCGGAGCCTGGCGCGCCCGCGCGCGGTCAGTGGCCAGGTCGGCGCCGCCTGCGTGCAGGGGGAGGAAAGACCGGGAGCCGCCCGGGCCCGGCGCTAGCCTGCCCCCGGGCAGACGGGCACGACGGTGGGACTGGAGCGAGTCGGGACGTTGTCCGCAACACGAGAAGAACCGGCGTCCGTCGCCGTGCTCGACGCGCCGTCGGCGAGCCGCGCCGAGCGCATGGCCACGTTGCGCTCGCAACGCGAGGCGCGCAGCCGGGCGCGCCGGCAGCGGCTGCTGCGACACACGATCGTTCCTGTGCTCGCGGTGGTGGCGGTCGTCGTGGGGATCCTCGTCGCCGTGTCGCCGGGCGGTGGCTCGCCGACGCGTCCCGTCGCCCGGCGCGTCCCGCCGCCGCCGACGACGTCGGCCGCCGTCGTGTCCGGGGTGGGGGGAACCACCGGCGCCCCGGCACCGGTGACGCGGGCCGCAGGGTCGACCGTGGCCCTGACGCCGCTGCGCACGCCCAGCGCCGCCGCGCCCCTCCGGGTGCTCCTCGTCGGCGACGCGCTGGCTGCGGACGTCGAGGCCGGTCTGCGGGCGGACCCGGCGGCCGCCCGCCTGCTGGCGCTGACGGTGGACGCCCGGCCGGGCTCGGGCCTGGCCGAGACGGCGCCCGTCGACTGGCTGAGCGTGCTGGCCGGTGACCTGCTCCAGACGCGCGCCGAGCTGGTCGTGGTCGCGCTGGGGACCGACGACCGCCAGCCCATCACCGACGCCGGCACCACCGCGATGCCGGGGTCGCCCGCGTGGCTCGGCGCGTACGATCGCCGCGCCCGCCAGCTGGCGGGGGAGGCCACGGGCGCCGGCGCCCGCCTCGTGTGGATCGGGATGCCGCCGGTGCCGTCGGCGGCGGCAAGCACGGCCAACCAGGAGCTCGACGGCGTGTACCAGGACGCCGCGCAGGCCACGGCGGGAGCGCTGTACGTGGCGTCATGGCCCGTGCTGTCCACCGGCGCGGGCGCGTACGCCACGACGCTGCCCGGGCCGACGGGCACGCCCGTCCGCGTGCGCACGGGGGACGGCGTGGGGCTCACTGCAGCCGGCGCGTCGCTGGTGGCCCGGGCGCTCGTCTCGGGCGTCGACGCCGCCTGGCGGCTGTCGCTTCCCGTGTAGCGCCCTCGGGGCGCACCGATCGTGCCCCCGCCGGCGGGTTCAGCCCGGGCCGGACGGTGCCGATACCTCCCGGGGGGTCCTGCCGCCGTGGCGGGGCAGATCGGTGGATCGCAGTGCCAGGGCCGAGCGTCGGCGACGAGGGTGAGCGGGTCTGGACCAGCCCACCGCGCCCGGGCGGAGGTCCGGTGGCCCGCCGAGTGGGCATGCGCCTCGGCTCCGTGGAGCTCGCCGGCCGTGCCGTGCGCTACCAGGTGACCGACAACGACCGCGCGCACGGGCCCGAGGGGCCCGGGTCCCCACCGGTGTGGGCGGTGAACATCCACGGGTTCTTCGCCGGCGGCGGCATGTACGCACGCGAGAGCGTGAGCCTGGCCCGCGCCCTGGGGTGGCGGGTCGTGAACCCGCACCTGCCCGCCTTCGGCGGCAGCGCACCGCTCGAGGTCGTCACCCCCCAGGGCTACGCAGATGCCGTCGCCGCGGTGATGGACGCGGTCGGGATCGAGCACGCGGTGCTGCTCGGCCATTCCATGGGCGGCGCCTTCGCCATGGCTGTCGCCGACGCGTTCCCCGACCGGGTGCTCGGCGTCGTCTACCGCGACGGTGTGGCCACGGACGCGTGGCGACGCGAGCGCGACGGCCTGTTCGGGCGCCTGCTGCGGCCGCTGGTGGGACCCGGCGCCGACCTGGCCGACATGGGCGCGGCCGTCCTGGGCGACGTGCCGGAGCTGGTGATGGGCCGGCACGCGGCCGCGGTGGCGCGGGCGCTGCTGCCCGACGCCCGCCACAACGTCCGGCACCTGCTCGGGTGCGTGCCGGTCGCCCGCATGCTCCTCGGGCTGGACCTGGAGGACGCGGTGCGCCGGGTGCGCGGCCAGCACGAGATCCCGCTGCTCGCCATGTGGGGTGTGCTCGACCGGATCACCCCGGCGGTGACGGCGACGGAGTTCGCCGGCGTGGCCGGGTGCGAGGTCGTCTGGGTCATCGGCGGCCACTCGTGGATGCTGGTGGAGCCCAAGATCCAGGCCGGCGTGATGACGTCGGACCCGCGCGGGCATCGCTTCCTGGAGGCCGTGTCGGCGCGTCGGCGCTCGGTCCTCTCGTTGCGCACGCCCGCCTGAGCTCCGCGAGCAGGTGCGACCGAGGCGCACGCCCGCCCCAGGGCGTCGACGCCGCCGGGCGGCGATCCCCGCTACGGTTTGGCGACCGAGCGAGGGCGGGGAGGGCGCCGTGCACGATCTCGTGGTCCGCGGGGGCACCGTCGTCGACGGGACGGGGGCCCCGGCGCGCCGCGCCGACGTCGCCGTCGACGACGGGACGGTCGTCGAGGTGGGCCGGGTGGCGACACCCGGCCGCCAGGAGGTCGACGCCGACGGCGCGTTGGTCACGCCGGGCTTCGTCGACATCCACACCCACTACGACGGCCAGGTGACGTGGGACCCCCTTCTCACGCCCTCGTGCTGGCACGGGGTCACCACGGTGGTGATGGGGAACTGCGGCGTAGGGTTCGCGCCCGTGCGCCCGGAGCGGCGCGACTGGCTCATCGGGCTGATGGAGGGCGTCGAGGACATCCCGGGTGCGGCACTGTCGACGGGCATCCGCTGGGAGTGGGAGAGCTTCCCCGAGTTCCTCGACGCCCTCGACGCCCGGCCCAAGGCCGTGGACGTGGGAGCCCAGGTGCCGCACGGCGCGGTGCGCGCGTTCGTGATGGGGGAGCGTGGCGCGCGAAACGAGCCGGCCGGCGACGACGACATCGAGGCGATGGCGGCGATCGTCCGCGAGGGCCTGTGCGCGGGCGCGCTGGGCTTCTCGACCTCGCGCACGCTGGCGCACCGGGCGATCGACGGCGAGCCCGTGCCCGGCACGTTCGCCGCCGAGAACGAGCTCTTCGGGATCGGTTCGGTGCTCGGGGCGATCGGCGCCGGGGTGTTCGAGCTGGCCCCGGCCGGGGCGCTCGGCGAGGACCTGGCCGCGCCGGAGCGGGAGATGGACTGGATGCGACGCCTGGCCGCCGCGACGCGGCGGCCCGTCACCTTCGCCCTCAACCAGAACAACAGCGACCCCGGCGCCTATCGCCGGTCGCTGGCCCTGGCCGCCGAGGCCGCGGGCGACGGCGTGGCCGTGGTGCCCCAGGTCCACGGGCGCACCGTGTCCTTGTTACTGGGGCTCCAGACCTTCCATCCCTTCAACTTCGCGCCGTCGTGGGCGCAGATCGCGCTCCTGCCCTGGGACGAACAGGCCCGGCACATGGCCGATCCCGCCCTCCGGGCCCGGCTCGTGGCCGAGGCGGTCGCCTTGGAGGACGACCCGATCGTGGCCGGGTTCATGCACCCGGCCCGGATCTACCCACTGGGCGACCCGCCCGACTACGAGCCCCCGCCCGACGACAGCATCGCGGCGCGGGCGGCGGCCGGGGGCCGGTCGCCCTGGGAGGTGCTCTACGACCACCTGCTCGAGGACGGCGGCCGCCAGTTGTGCAACGCGCCGGTGCTCAACTACAGCGACGGCAACCTCGACGCCGCGCGCGAGATGCTCGTGCACCCGACCACGGTGTTCGGCCTCGGTGACGGCGGTGCCCATGCGGGGCAGACCTGCGACGCCAGCACGACCACGTTCATGCTCTCGTACTGGGCCCGCGACCGCCGCCGCGGGCGGCTCCCGCTGGAGGAGGCCGTCCGCAAGGTGACCAGCGCCACGGCGGACCTCTTCGGGCTGGAGGATCGCGGCCGCCTGGTGCCGGGAGCCAAGGGCGACGTGAACGTGATCGACTTCGAGCATCTCGGGCTGCGGCGCCCCGAGCTCGTCGCCGACCTTCCCGGCGGGGCCCGGCGGCTGGTGCAGCGCGCCACCGGCTACGTGGCCACGATCAACGGCGGGGTGATCACCATGGCCGAGGGCGAGGACACCGGCGCCCGGCCCGGTGCGCTCGTGCGCGGCCCGCGCGCGGCAGGTCGGGGGCCCGACGCCACGGGGCCGGTCTGACCGTGCCCCGAGGGGGCGGCGAGGCCCGCGAGCCGGGTGCCGCCGGCGGGCCGGATGCGGCGGGGGCCCAGGGCGCCGGCACGACCGGCCTGGACGCCGGGGTGCCGCCCGAGGGCGAGACGTTCGACGCCAGCTACCGCTCGGGCACCCCGCCGTGGGACATCGGGCGCCCCCAGACGGCGCTCGCCGAGCTAGCGGCATCCGGGGCCTGGCGAGGCCGGGTGCTGGACGCCGGGTGCGGGACCGGGGAGCATGCGCTGCTGGCCGCGGCCCTCGGTCTGGAGGTCACCGGGATCGACGCCGCGCCCACCGCCATCCGCTTGGCGCGGGACAAAGCCCGGGCCCGGGGCCTCGACGCCCGTTTCGAGCTGTGGGACGCGCTCGAGCTGCCGAGTCTCGGCGAGCGCTACGACACCGTGATCGACTGCGGCCTGTTCCACGTCTTCGACGACGAGGCCCGGGCGCGCTACGTCCGCGCGCTGTCGGCAGTGGTCGAGCCCGGTGGCCACCTGATGCTCCTGTGCTTCAGCGACGAGCAGGAGGGAGACTGGGGTCCGCGGCGCGTGCGCGCCGAGGAGCTGCGATCCGCGTTCGCGCCGGGGTGGGACGTCGAACGGCTCGAGGGCGCCGTGCTGGAGATCACCATGCCGCCCCACGAGGCGAAGGGCTGGCTGGCGGTGCTGCGGCGGCGGTGAGCCGTCGACCCGGCGGGTCAGCCCGTGGCCAGGTGCGTCGGCGTGGTGCCGTCCGGCAGCAGGATGTCGAAGCCGTCGGGGATGTTGAGCATGCCCGGCGCCGAGCCCGCGTGGTCCGGGATCCCGTATTGCCACACCAGCGCCCCGGTGACCGGGTCGTAGGCCACCATGCGGTGCCGGTAGTCGTCGTTGGTGAGGAAGACCCCGCTGGGCAGGAGCTCGGTGAGCGACGGCTGGTTGAGCTCGTTGAGCCCGCTCTGGGGTGCGAGCTTGTAGAGGACCTGGCCCTCGTGGGTGAACTCGACGATCGCCCCGGGATGGGAGTAGTCCGAGACCAGGTAGAGGTCGGGCCCGATCTGCTGGGGGTCCGAGGGGTAGCCGATGGGGAGGTGCACGCTCCACACCAGCGCCCCCTGGGGCGTGTACTCGCTGACCCATGAGCCGTTGACCTCGGAGATGAGGACGTTGCCGTCGGCGAGGGGGGTGTCGCCGTTGGGGGACCCCAGGTCTTGCGGCGGCGCGTGCTTGCACACGCCGTTCGTCCCGATCTGGCTGACGACCGTCTTGTCCTGGGACAGGAACAGCACGCGGCAGTTCTGGGCGTCGGCCACGGTGATCTGCCCGTTCTTGAGCAGGTAGGCGTCGTCGGGCTCGTGGAGGAAGCCTGGCTGGGTGCCGGTGACCTTCGGATGGCCGTACTGCCAGAGCACCTGCCCCGAGGGGAAGGCGATGACGACGATGGTCTCGTTCTGCTCCTGGTTGGAGATGATGCGGGTCCCGCCGTTGGTGAAGAACGCGTCGTCGGGGAAGTAGAAGCCACCGGGCGGCGCCGCCGCGTAGGTGGAGGGGTAGGTCCACTGGATCTGGCCCGTGTCGTCGAGCACGAGCAGGCGGTCGTTGCCGCGGTCCGCCACGAGGAGCTTGGCGCCCGCATACGGTGAGCCCGCGCCCGGGGTGCCCGCCGCGCCGAATCCGGCGTTGGGTTCCAGCATCTGCACCGAGGTCATGGGGGCGCCGCCGTTCTCGCCGCCCACGAGCCACGCACGCGACCCCGACACCGCCACGGCGGCGTAGGCAGTGGGGACGGGCAAGGACCCGGCGCGCAGCGTGCGTTTCGTGGCCGGGTCGAAGGCCCACACCGCGCCGAGCGCCTGACCGGGCACGGCACCGCCGGGTGCGGCCGTGGTGCCGGCCGGCGCCGCCACGCCGCCCGCCAGGTAGAGGTGCCCGGCGAGCACGGCGGCCGACGCGCCCGCCAGGGGCCCGGGCAGGTGCGCGAGCACGGTGGCGTCATGGGCCGCCGTGTCCACGATCTGGACGTCGTCCACCGCCTGGCCGTCGGCGGGGCCGCCCACCGCCTGGCCGCCGAAGACGTAGATGTCGGTACCGAGCGCGGCCACCGCGGGGTAGCGCACGGGGACGGGGAGCGTGGCCGCGGTGCTGAAGGTGCGGCCATCGGTGGTGGCGAGGACCGCACCGTCCGGGTTGGTGCCGTCGTACCCACCGACGATGTAGGTCGTCGAGCCGATGGTCACCGACCGGGGGTCCGAGCGGGGCTGGGGGAGGGTCCCCGCGACCGTGGCCGTGAACGGGGATGGGGCACCGGCGGTGGTGGTCACGCCGGTGATCACCGTGCCGGGCGGTCCCGGGAGCGACGCGTGCCCCGACGCGGCGGCGGTCGTGGCCGTCGTCACGCTCGTGGCGGACGTGCCGGTGGTGCCCGTCGCGCCCGGCGCGGCAGGAGCCGGCGGCATGGGGAACCGCTCGACGTCCGCCACGGTCGTCGGCGAGCCTCCGCCGAAGAGGTAGCCCTGGCCGGCGATCACGGCACCGGCCGCATCGTGGACCCCCTGTGCCAGCGCGCCGACGACGGTCCGGTTCCCGGTGGCGGTGTCGATCGTGAACACGGTGGGCACCGAAGCCTGAGCGCCGTCGAGGCCGCCGACCACGGTGAGGGTGTTCCCGCCGCCCGCCAGGAGCACCTCGCGCGACAGGGGGGTGGCGAGGGACCACGGCAGCACGCCCGCCTCGACGGCCGGGATGGCACCCGAGGTCGGTGTGGTGCGCGGCGCCGCGCCCGCGTGGGACGTGGTGGTCGAGGTGGTCGAGCAGCCCCTGATCGAGACGAGGACGATCACGAGCGCGACGAGCGCGGCCGCCCCGAGCGCCACCCGGCGCCGGCGCAGCTGCGCGTGGGTGGGACGCGGCCTCGCCGCACGGTCGAGGCTGCGGCGGACCGTAGCGGCTTGGCGCGGGTCGGGCATCGTCGTCGTCTGCTGGTCGCGGGTGGGGGTGGTCAGTCCAGGTCGGCGCGCGTGCGCTCCGGCGTGGTGGGGGGGAACGCACCAGTGTAGAGAGCCCGGGCGTCGCGCCGGTGTCTCCGGTGCTCAGGCGGCATCGGTGTCCCCGCTCCCGCCGTTCTCGTGCTCGCCGCCCGGGCTGAGCGAGGCGATGTCGGCCACGGTGGCGCGGGTCGGTGCCTGCACGTGGACGGAGGAGCCGTACCGGGTGACGGTGACCGTGATGGTGCCTGCGCCCGAGCCCGGTGGTGTCGCCTGGTAGCGCACCACCCGGCCGCCGGCGCGGTCCACCCACAGCCGCACCGACGCCGTCGTCGGCGACGGGCTCGACGCGCTGCTCCCACCGAGCGAGCCGAGCTGGAAGCCGACGGCCCGGGCGAAGGCGGCCGCCGCAGGCCCCGACGCGTCGGCAGCGGCCCGGGCCAGGTCGACGGTGACGAGGTAGCCGTCGGCGGCTGTGCCGGCGATCGTCGTGGTGCCCAGGGGCGCGGCGTCGAGCGCGCCCCACGCGACCTGTTGGAAGAGGAAGACCGGGTTGAGGGCCTCGGTCTGGACGACGAACTGCGGGAAGTTGCTGGCCAGGGCGTCCTCGGTCAACCCGGCCGACACCCACTCCTTGCCCTTGGGCAGGATCGTCGGTCCCGACGCCTGCCGCACGAAGACGGCCGCCGGCAGGAACAGGACAGTCTCCACGCCGCCGGGCTGCTCGAGCTGGGCCCTGCCCTCGGCCGAGGCGAAGTCGAACGTCCCGCTGCCGAGCACGGGAGCCTGGCGTTGGCCGAAGACCTGGGCGGGGAGGAGCGCGAGGTCGACATCCGCCGTGGTGCCGGTGGTCGCCGCCAGGGCGGCCTGCACCGTGTCCAGCGCATCGCTCGACGGGGCGGCGATCGTCGGCGAGGTCGAGACCTGCACGGCCGCCGGGCCCGACCCGCCGCCACAGGCGGCGAGACCGAGGGCGGCGCTCACCGCCGTGACGAGTGCGATCGGGGCGCGAACCTGCAAGTCGACCCTTGTACCACGACCCGGCGCCCACCGGGTGGCACCCGATATCGTCGATGATATGGCCGAGACGGGCCATCCTGGAGTCGTGGCCGCTACCGATGCCGACGGTGACGCCGCGACGCTGCTCCGCCCGCTGGTACGCGACGTCGTCGACTACCCCTCGCCAGGCGTCGTCTTCAAGGACATCACGCCGCTGCTGGCGGAGCCCCGTGCACTGGGCGTGGCCGTCCGGGCGCTCGCCGAGCCTTTCGAGGGCCGCATCGACCTGGTGGCGGCCATCGAGGCGCGCGGCTTCCTTCTCGCCGCGCCCGTGGCGGTGGCGCTCGGCGCCGGCGTCGTCCCCCTGCGCAAGCTCGGAAAATTGCCGTGGTCGACGATGAGCGAGTCCTACGAGCTCGAGTACGGGGCTGCCAGCCTGGAGGTGCACCTGGACGCGGTCGCCGCCGGGCACCGGGTCCTCGTCGTCGACGACATCGTGGCCACCGGTGGCACCGCGGCCGCCGCGGTGGAACTCGTGCGCCGGGCCGGGGGGACCGTCGTCGGTCTGGCCGCCCTGCTCGACATCGCCTTTCTGGGCGGCCGAGCCCGCCTGGCACCGCTCGTGCCAGAGCTCCATGTCCTCTTCTCGGTCTGACGTGCCGTCGGCACCGCGTCGCCGGGTCCCGGTCGAGCCCGGCGGCACCGACACCCCGGGGCGACCGTGATGGGGGACAATTCGAGGGCGAACGGGGTGGGCGTACGGCGGGCGCCGGAGCGTGGATGACATCGGCAGTCACTGAAGAGGGCGCGAGACCGCGTCACGCGCGTCGGCGCGCGACGCGTCGGCAGATCCGTCGGAGGCGGGCCTTCGTGCTCGTCGCCGCTGCCGTGTGCGTGGTGGCAGCGGTGTGCGTCCTCGTCGTGGCGGTGGTGGGCGGCACGCCGCGCCCGGCGCGTCCGAACCCGTCCGTCCGACACGGGGCGCCGGCGACGTCCGCCGTCTTCGCCGGCCCGGACGGAACGGAGGCGCGGTGGGTGATCGCGGAGAACGCCCGCCCCGGGACGACGGCGTGGCAGATCCCCTCGGGCCAGAGCCGGGGAATCGCGGGCTTCGCATCGGCGATCCAGGCGAGCCCCGGCCAGGCCGTCGATCTCTACGTCTCGACGGCCGCGGCCAGCTTCCAGGTGGTCGCCTATCGCATGGGCTTCTACGGCGGGGCCGGCGCCCGCCAGGTGTGGACCTCGCCGGCCGAACGCGGGGTGACGCAGCCGCCGTGTCCCGTCCAGGTCGGCATCAACATGGTGGAGTGCTCCTGGTCCGTGTCGCTGAGCGTCTCCCTCACCCCGGCGTGGGTGCCCGGGGACTACCTGCTCAAGTTGACGGGCAGCGGCGGTGAGCAGAGCTACATACCACTGACGGTATGGGATCCGTCGAGCCGGGCCACCTACCTGGTGCAGAACTCCGTCCTCACCTGGCAGGCCTGGAACAGCTACGGCGGCTACGACATCTACGGTGGCGGTCCGCCGGGCACCACGGCGACCTTCGCCGACCGGGCCCGGGTCGTTTCCTTCGACCGCCCCTACGCCACCGGCGCGGGCGCCTCGGACTTCCTCGGTGAGGAGTACCCCCTCGTGCGCTTCATGGAGCAGCACGGGCTCGACGTCACGTACGGGACCGACGTCACCACCGCCGAAGACCCCGCGTCCCTGCTCGACCACAAGGCCTTCCTCAGCCTGGGCCACGACGAGCAGTGGTCCCTGGAGATGCGCGACGCGGCGACGGCTGCCTTGGCCCACGGGGTGAACCTGGTCTTCTTCGGCGCCAGCCCCGTGCTGCGCAAGGTGCGGCTCCAACCGTCGCCCCTGGGGCCCGACCGGGAGATGGTGAACTACCGGGACCCCTCGGCCGACCCCGTGCTGGCAACCGACCCGGCGCAGGTCAGCCAGAACACGTGGAACCAGGCGCCGGCCAGCTGGCCCCCCAACGCCCTGGTGGGCAACACCTACCTGGGCTACGGCATCGACGTGCCCCTCGTCGTGGCCGACGCGTCCTCGTGGCTCTACACGGGCACCGGCCTGCGGGACGGCGACCAGCTCCCGCACGTGATCGCCTCCGACTACAACGGCTACGTCCCAGGCCCGTCGAACCCGCCCGGCGTCGAGATCCTGGGCCACTCCCGGGCCACGCCCGCCGTGGGGACCGCCGGGTACGCCGACACCGTCTACTACACGGTCGCCGGCGGCGGCGGTGTGTTCTCGTCGGGCACCAACGGCTGGATCCCGGCCATGTCGCCGTGCGCGGCGTCGGCCACGCCGTGCGCCGCGCCCGACCTGGGCGTCATGACGGGGAACCTGCTGCGTCTGTTCGGTTCGGGGCCGGCCGGGGCGTCTCAGCCCTCGGTCGCCAACTGGCAGGCCTTCTACCCGAACCGCCCAGGCGA
>DASPTT010000108.1:0-22175 GCA_035623275.1 Acidimicrobiales bacterium | reverse complement strand
TCCTCCGGGCATACGATCGACAGTTCATCCTCAGTGCGAGCGACGCTCACAAGTGGTGCAGTATGCCGCGCCCACTCCGGAACAGCGGCGCTTGGATGCAGCCGTGCGATTGCCAGCCGACCGGGTATCGGGTGAAGGTCCATAACGGGATGCTATGGGTGTCGCCGACCAGGACGCGCACTTTCCGCGAGGCCCGCCACGGACGATCACACTACTTGCTGGAGCCGCGAATAGCGGGCGGTCCGGGCTGGAGCCAGGGGTGCTCGTCCACGGACATGGCGGCACCCCACGAGACCCATGGTGCAGGATCAGGGGCCGCTACCAGATCCTTCTCAACTTCGAGCCTTGGACGACGATACCAAACCCGTCATCCATGCCGTCACATTAATGTGCCTTCGTGTGAGGACCCCGCTGTGGCACGGCACTCCTGGGAAACCGAGCACGCGCCGTGCGCTCGTTGTCATGTTGGTGTTGTCCGTGGTGACCGTGGTGCTGTTCCTAACCGTGTACAACCCCTTCGGTCCGTCCAGCAATGACACCTCTCCAGTAGACCTTTCGACTCCGGTCAACATGGATGACGGCCTGGCGCGCCAGTCCGCCATCGTGCGCGTGGGGGAGGGCCGAATCGAGGTGCTGAGCCCTACCCTCTTGCGGCTCGAGTACTCACCCGCCGGCAACTTCGAAGACAGCCCGACAGTCAACGCCATCAACCGCCGGATGCCGGTACCGAGGTACAGCGCCCGCGTGTCCGGGGGTTGGCTCACACTCAGGACAAGCCAGGCCATGCTCCGCTACAAGGTCGGATCGGGGCCCTTCACCGCGGCCAACACCTCGGTGCGTTTCGCCGACGGCACACACGAGACCACGGTGCATCCCACCTGGGAGTGGGAGTGCCCCTTCGACCAGACCTGCCAGGCAGGCGCCGCGGTTCTGCGTGGCGGGGCCGGGCTCAGTTGGAGCCAGAGCGGGTACCAAAGCAGTGCAGGCTACGTGGGCAACCTCTTCCACCACGGTGCCAGCGCCACCTGGACTGTCCTGGGTGCGCCGGCGGGACGGATGGTGCTTTCCGTCCGTTACACGAACGTGGTGAGCCCTCCCTCCACCCCGCGCACGATCGACTTGATCGTCAACGGTCATCTGCTCACGAACGTGCAGATGGCACCAACCGACAGCGCACAGCCATGGTCGACCGTTACGACCACAGCATCGCTGAAGGCGGGCGCCAACTCGGTGGAGGTGCGCTGCGGCTCAGGAAACAACTGCAACGTGGGAGTCGACACCATATCGATCGGCCCGGCGGACGCTGCCGCGCCTGCCGCGGTGCAGACCGACCCGCTAGGCGGCTGGATTCGGAGCTTCGACACCTTCACCTACGGCGATGCACCGACGTGCTCACCGGGCACAAACGGGCCCACGTGCCAGACCACCGTCGAGCCCCTGCACACCGACGGCTTGCTCAACCGGGCCGGCTGGCGGTTGCTGGACGACACCCAAAGCGCGCTGTGGACGCCACAGGGATGGGTCCAACGCCGGGAAGGCGGAGACGTCGAGGACGGTTACTTGTTCGTCTACGGTCAGGGCTACGTCGGCGCTTTGCACACATTCGCTCAGTTGACCGGCTCTGCTCCTCTTCTCCCCCGCGATGTCTTCGGGGTGTGGTACTCGGATTACACCCCATACTCGAGTCACTTTATCCAAAGCTCGCTGTATCCCGCCTTTCAGAAGGACCACGTGCCGCTCAACACGCTGTCGCTCGACACCGACTGGAAGGCACCTAACAGTTGGAATGGGTGGGAGTGGAATACCGCGTTGTTCCCCCATCCAAGCGCGTTCTTACATTGGGCCCGCTCCGCCGGTATCGACGTCACCTTGAACATTCACTCGAGCATCGACATCGACGACCCAAAGATGCCTGCCGCGCAGAGCATCGCCGGGACGACGCTGCCCACGACGTACTGTGTCGGCGGTATCTGCAAGGTCTGGGACTGGAGCTCCGTCTCACAGGCCGAGTCCAACTTCTCCCTCCAGCAGAGCTTTCAACAAGAGGGAGTGGCATTCTGGTGGTTGGACTGGTGCTGTGACGCGTCAACAGTGTCCATGCCAGGGCTGACCCCGGACGCGTGGATCGGCCATCTCTACGCCCAGGAGATGGTGAACCGGGGTCAGCGGGGTTTCGTGCTGGCCCGCATCGGTTCGTCCAACGGCAACCCTCAGAGGGTGTACCCGGCTGGGCCGTGGTCCGACCACACTTCGGCGATCGCTTTCACCGGAGATACGTGGGGAACGTGGAACATCCTGGCCCAGGAGGTGGCGCTCACTCCGGCCGAAGGCACCATCGGCGAACCGTATGTGAGCGACGACATCGGCAGCTACCTGGGGCCGCCACCCCAAGGGACCGAGGGCTACCTGGCACCGCCAGTCCCAGGAATCGAGGATCCCGCCGATCTGTATGACCGGTGGGTGCAGTTTGGAACCTTCCAGCCCATCCTTCGGCTGCACTCCGATAAAGAGGAACGACTGCCCTGGCAGTACCCGCAACCGGTTCGCGACATCACCGACGCTTTCCTTCGTCTGCGTGAAGCGCTGATTCCCTACACATACACCCTCGCCGCGCAGGCGCACGACGACGGTCTACCCATGGCACAGCCTCTCTATCTCGACTACCCGGAGCAGGAGGCGGCCTACTTACATCCCGGGGAGTACCTCTATGGGTCCGACATGTTGGTGGCACCGGTGACCTCTCCGGGCGGCGTGGCCGCCACCACCGTGTGGATCCCGCCGGGCCGTTGGGTGGACTACTTCACTGGGGCCACGTTCAGCGGTCCCACAACCACCACTCTGTCGGTGCCCCTGAGCCGCATGCCGGTGCTCGTACGTGCCGGCGGGATAATCCCCGAGCAGTCGTCCTCAACCACGTCCTCGCCGACCATCGCCGGGCACCTGGTCCTCGAAGTGTTCCCGGGGTCCACCGGGAGGTTCAACCTCTATTCCGACAGCGGAACAGGGCTCGGGTATACCAAGGGGCAGTACACCGACACTCCGATCACTGACTCGGTCGCGTCCGTGGGGGAAGCGGGTATGACCACGACCTGTCGCGTGACCGTCGGTGCGGCGCACGGGCACTACCCCGGTGAGCCACGCGCCGTGGGCTATCACCTCGACATGGTCGATCTCACCCAACCATCCCTGGTGATGTTGAACGGGCGCCGGCTTGACCAGCGGGCGCCGGGCTCGGATGCTGCGGGCTGGTATTACCAGGCGGCTACGGCCACGGTGGTGGCCAACACCCCGTCACTTTCGACAACCCGGGCAGCCACCGTCCTTGTAGTAGGTGGGCAACTGGTGAGCCGCTCCGAGCCGCCCACGCCATCACCGTAAACGGGCAGAGTGTGATCCAGCGTGTTCACAACTCGATGTGTGTGTGTGTGTCTGATCGATACGGGAGCGCGCGCCGGTCGAAACGGGAACCCGTTGGCTGGGGCTACCGAGCGCCGTCGCATCAGAATGGATCTGTAGTAGGAGGCCGGAGGATCGGGAAGCGATCCGATTGCGCAAGGGTCGATGGCGTAGTCACGAGGCGGGATGGTTGACCATCGAATGCTCTCGTATGGCTCATCCTTGCTCCCTCGCCGATGGGCTGGCGCGACCAGCTCCATGATGCCCCTGAATCAGGTTGGGACAACCATCCGATACTGCCGGAGTTGCGCTACCTGCGATGCACGGCCCGGCCAGGTCAGCGGGGTCGGAACCGACCGGGAACGCTCAAGGGGAGCCGGCGATTGCGGCGGTTCGCCGCTGGAGCCAACCGACTTCACCTGCCCGTTCCGCGGTGGCGCATCATCGCTGGTTGAAGGGGCGATAGCCACTGCGGGTCACAGGAACCTACCCTGACGCCGTGGCCGTCGGCTCGATGGGGGACAAGCGCCAGTGACCCAGCTCCAGTGTGGCCAGTGTGGATGTGTGGTTCAGGGGGGCGGCCGAGTTGTCGTCTGCGGCAACTTCGCATGTTGTTGCCGTGCGATACCGCTGTATTCGGACTTGCCTGCCCCACGGCAGCGACGTCCAGGCGTTCTCGTATCCTGGCGGGAGTCGATCGACCCTTCGCAGAAGGTGCGCCTCAGTAGTGCCGAAGATACGCTCGCACCACCTGACGACTCGTGAGCAAGTGAGATACGCCTGGCGGATCAGATAGCTGGGACGAGCGGGATCACGCCGAGGTGGCATTTGCGGGCGGCTGGCCCCGGGGCCTGACCGACCTCCCCCGGCACTTCCAGAGCGGTCAGAAGAGAAGTGAGTTAGCCAAACTTCACAACAGCCCATCAACAGGCCCGGCGCCGGCGAGTTCGCTGACGGTCCGATCTCAACTAGCCCCCTTCATGGGTCGACCATCACCTACATGAGCCCGTTCGCGCCCCCCACGGAGAAGCGCGATTCGTCGAACACAACAATTGCACTGATCATCGGCTACGTGCGCGACCGGGGAGGCGACCGTGCAGTCGCGCAGCTGCTCGAGGTTGCCGGTGAAAGCAGGCCAATCGGCGAACTCCTGAACGAAGGCCGGTGGAGCTCCTACGGCCAGAAGATCCGCCTGTTCGAGGCAGCCATCGAGGTCCTTGGTGATGCAGATACTCCCCGGCTCGTGGGCGCTACGGTCCTCGAGCGACAGACAGGAACCGCCATCCGACTGATGTTGCGGGCCCTCGGCTCACCCGCATCGGTGTGCCGGAGCGTGGCCAAGGCCTCGGCCAAGTTCTCCACCAACTACACCTGCGAGGCGTTGTCCGTCGGACGAGACGAGGCGGTGATATCCAACCGCCTACACGAGGGATATGAGCCCAACATTGTCGACTGTCAGTACACCGCCGGCCTCCTGTCCCAGATACCTGCACTGTTCGGTCTCGAGCCAGCGGATGTGGCGCACGAGGTGTGCCAGATACGCGGCGAATCCGCTTGCATCTACCGACTCAGGTGGCGAGCACGGCGCAGGTGGTTGCTGGGGCGGACTCAGGCGCGGATCCTCGACCTCGAAGAGGACCGACGGCTGATCACCGAGCGATACGAGGCACTGCAGTCGACCATCGTCGACCTCGTATCGCCGGCTGACGTTGACACCGTCCTCCGCCGCATCACCCGACGGGCGGCCGATGCCGTCCGTGCCCAACGGTTTGTCCTGGCATTGAGCGAGAAGTCGGAGGGCGTGTCGGTCCATCACGATGGGATGTCGGTAGAGGACGCGCACCGGATTGCAACAGAGGTTCTCGCAGACCCGTCTGATGATCGGCGCGGTTCCAGGCTGATTGTCGATGTTGCGTCGTCTCGACAGTTCTACGGACGATTAGTTGCCATTTACGACTTCGAGCACGTCTTCTTCCCGGAGGAACGGCGGCTCTTTGCCACTTATGCGCGCCAGGCAGCGGTTGCGTTGGACGCGGCGACGGCGCTGGAGGAGGCTCGGCAACGGGGTGAGACAGCGAGCGCCCTTCTCGCGTTGTCGCGCCAGTTGGCTCAGGCCACGACAACCGACGAAGTCTCGCAGCGGCTCGCAGAGGCGGCGCTCACTGTGATCGGCGGCAACCGTGCCAGCGTCTTTCTATGGAATGCCGAGCGTCAGCAACTCGAGTTCCGGGCCCGGTCTTCCAATGACGGGGTCGAGCCCGTGCCTACGGCGAATTACAGCATTTCGGTTACCGATACTCCAGTTCTGGGTGAGATGCTTCGTACCCGACAGCCGCAACGCGTCCACCAGAGCACGGCTGACCCTTTCCTGCGAGACCACCTGACGGCAATCAACGCCGAGGAGATGTTTGCGGTCCCTATCCAAGGCCGGGGAGAGATGTTGGGTGCAATCGCTTCCATTCGATGCAACGCGCTCCCCCTGGTCGATCCCAAGACCCTTGACGACCGGCTCAATGGCCTTGCCGATCAAGCGGCGCTGGCGCTCGAGAAGGTCCGCCTCCTCGAGCAAGAGCGAGAAGCGGTACGCCAGCTTCGTCACAATGAACAACACATCAAGCACCTCGCATACCATGACGCCCTTACCGACCTACCCAATGGACGACAATTCTCGGAAGCGCTTCAGTCCTGCTTGGCGAGCGCCGAAGCCGAGGGGCGCCAGCTGGCTTTGCTCTTTTGCGATCTCGATCGCTTCAAGAATGTCAATGACAGCCTCGGGCACGACAATGGAGACAGGGTGCTGAAGGCGGCCGCCGAGAGGCTAATGATGTGCATCCGCGACACCGACACCCTCGCTCGTCTCGGCGGCGACGAATTCACACTGCTCGTCCAGGACGTCGCTGGGCCAGAGGAAGCAACGAGGATCGCAGAGCGTGTTCTGGCTTCGTTGCGCGACCCACTCAATATCGACGGCCAGGAACTGTTCCTTTCCGCCAGTGTGGGTGTGGCGCTCTATCCTGAGGACGGAGAGGACGCTCAGACGCTGTTGAAGAACGCGGATACGGCGATGTACAGGGCCAAGCTGGCAGGGCGTAGTAGCCAGATCCGCTACATCCCGGCCATGAACGCACGAGCTCGCCAGCAACTTGAGCTGGAGGCCGAGCTTCACGAGGCGGTCAAGCAGCGAGGGTTGGTCGTTCATTATCAGCCCCAACTTTCGGCAACCACGGGTGAAATTCTGGCGGTCGAAGCCCTCGTGCGTTGGCCTCATCCTCGGCGGGGGGTTGTCCCTTCAAAAGAGTTCATCACTCTGGCGGAAGAGCGCGGTCTCATCAGGGCCATTGACAGCTATGTCCTCTCCGAAGCAGCTGCACAGTGCAAGCGATGGGACGTTGCGGGACCCTCACCCGTTCGAGTCGCCGTCAACCTGTCTGCCCACCAGTTCCAAGACGACCGATTGGTGGACATGGTGGCGGGGGTCATAACCGAGACCGGCGTGAGACCGGAGCTCATCGAGCTAGAGCTGACTGAGACAGCCGCCATGCAGGAAACTGACCGCGTTGCCCGGATCCTCGACCAGCTCCGGCGGCTGGGTGTGGGGCTCACATTGGACGACTTTGGGACGGGATACTCGAGCTGGGTACACCTGAAGCATTTCCCGATCGGTCGACTCAAGGTGGACGCGTCCTTCGTATCTGGACTGCCCGACAATGTTCACGATGCAGCGATCGTCTCAGCCACGATCGAGATGGCGCACCTCATGGGGCTGAATGTCACTGCCGAGGGAGTGGAGACCACTCCTCAGGCCGAATTCTTGACCTTCCATGGCTGTGACCTTCTCCAAGGATTCCTCTATTGCGAGGCTCGGCCGAGCGATGAAATCACTGAACTCCTGCGGAATTCAGTGTCAGGGGCACCCGTGCGGCCATAGGTGGTGTCAGGACCGTTCAGGATGCCGGTTATGCGCCTATCCACCGAGGCCGCCAACTGTCCGATATCGCTCCAGATCGGGTCGAGGGCTTGGGACGCTTCGTCCGGGAGGCCGGATCGCCCGGCTGCTATGAGGTGCTGACGGACCGTTTCCGGATTGACCCCGAAGTGCCCGGCGATGGCCCCACAAGACCGCCCCTCGCCATAAAGCTGGATCGCCAGCTCAGTCAACTCCGGAGTCCAGACACGTCCACGCCGAGGGACCCGGTGCCTCTCCAGCACGGCGAGGGCAGTCGTTCGATGGATCCCGTACTCCTCGGCCAGTTCCACGACGGTTGGGCCAGCTAAGTACTTGGCGATCAGCTCTTCGACCTCCGCTAGCGAAAGGCGGCGCGGGATCTGTTTGCCGCAAGCCGACTTGATCGGCGACGCTTGGCGAAAGGAGCGTGTGCCCTGTCATCGACCAAAGCTTGAATGGCTTGCCACAGGCCTGAATCGAGCAAGTCGACACGGAATCGCGGCGGGCGCTTGAGCCTCTTCCCTGGTGGGGTGGGGTTTGAATAGCGTCCCCTAGGGCCCACCATCAGTCTCGTGGGATAGGAGATAAGAGGCCCCCAAACGCCGCATGCCACGGAGTGTGGCCGTCAGCCATCAAGAGGAGGTCCCTGGGCCGCCTACTGGTTCCAAAAGAGGGGGGAAGAACGTGAACCACCCCCATTGGCGTCTCGCGTCGAAGAAAAGGGTTCGGGGACGGCAGGGCAGGGACGAAACGACGAGCCGGGGCAGTGACGCGGGCGGCGCAGGTTCCTCGGGGGCGGTCATGGTCAGATCGTGTGCGGGTCGGTCGCAAGAGGGAATCGGATTCAGACTGCAATCGGGACGCCCTTGTTGCGCTTCCTGTGTCTGAGCGGATCCCAGTAGTGAAGAGCCAGGTCCGCCATCGGCCCAGTGTGATGCAGCAGACTTCCCTCCATGGCCCTATCGGGTGTCGTGGGCTTCGAGCGTCGCCACCTGGTGATGACCGCCCTACGCTCACTGGGCATGGCGGTCTTGCTTTTGGTCGTCTACTACCTGGTACCGGTGGAGCACCACCCGCACCAGTCGATCATTTTGCGGCTCACGGCAGCCCTCGCCGTCTTTCTCGCGGTCTTGACCAACGAGGTGCGCGCCATCATCAATCACGATCAACCGATGCTCAGGGCAGCGGTGTCTATGGCTACGGTCATTCCCTTATTCCTGGTTCTGTTCGCGTGGATCTACCTCACCATCGCCCACTCGAACCCGCAATCCTTCGGCATGCCCCTCAGCCGGACCGAAGCGCTCTACTTCGCGGTGACGGTGTTCTCCACCGTGGGATTCGGGGACATCGTTCCCAAGGTCGACGCGGCTCGTGCCGTGGTCATGGTCCAGATGATGGCTGATCTCGTCGTCATCGCCGTCGTCGTCCGGTTGCTCTTCGGGGCCGCCACGAGAGGCCGGGCTCCCCAGCGCGAGCCCGCCGTGTAGGCGCGGCCCGTCCTTCGTCGTCATTGGCGGGACATTGGTCCGGCCTTCGTCAAGCTCAGGGTCTAGCCTCGTCACATGGCCCCTCATCAAGCTGGCGAACCGAACGCCGAACCCGAGGCGAAGACCCCCCGGCGACGCTTTCGCCATCTTGTGACCGCGCTGCTTGTGGGAGTGTCCTGCATCTTGGTAGTGCTTTCGACCAACGTCGTGTGGGCGCACGCGACGATCCTCAACACCAACGTCTTTGTCAACACGGTGGGTCCGATATTCGAGAACCCAAGCGTGGACTCCGCGGTCGCTACGCGAGCCACTGCTCAGCTCTTCACCGCACTGGATCTTCAAACGCGTCTGAAAGACGCCTTGCCCCCCAGGGTGAGCTTTGCAGCGACACCCATCACCAACAGCACCAAGGGCTTCGTCGCCGCGCAGTTGACGAAGGTGCTCGCCTCTCCCCAGTTCCAGACCGTGTGGACGGCCATGCTCCGAAAGACTCACGAGGAGCTAGTGGCCGTGTTGCGGGGACAGAGCACCAAGGCGGTGTCCACGGCAAACGGCTACATCGTGATCAATACGGTGCCGGCTCTGAACCAGGCGCTCGGCGGCGTCGCCGGCCTGGCCTCGAATCTGACGGGCAAACAGGTCAAGTTGCCCACCATCACCACCGTCGAGGTCCCTCAGCAGGCCATCAACAAGCTCTCGGACGCCCTCGGTGTGCAGCTTCCGCGCAGCTTCGGCCAGGTCACGCTGGTCAAGTCGAGCGACCTGGCCGTCGTCCAACGCGGCGTTCGGGCCTTCGATCGCCTCACGATCGCCATGCCCTTGATCACCCTGGCGATCATCGCCGTGTGCCTCTGGCTGTCACTCGCCAGGCGACGGACATTGATCCAACTGACAGTGGGCATCGCCCTCCTCATGATCGTGGAGCGGCGCATCGTGATCCACGCTCAGAGCACGCTGGCCAGCAAGGCCCACGACCCCCAGGCCGCACAAGACGTGCTGGGACAGCTTCTCCACGGGTTCTTCGTCTTGACCGCGTGGGTGGTGGCGATTCCGCTGATCGTACTCGTGATCGCCTTGTTGACGGGGCCGTACCGTTGGGCGGTCGGACTGCGCTCCTTCGTCGTGCGATCCTGGGATCGCGCCATCGAGAAGAACGGCAGCGAGCGCCGAGGCCGTTTCGTCGTGTGGATGGCATCGCATGCCAGTGGACTACAACTCGCCGGTGCCGTGGTGGCCGGAATGCTTCTCCTCGTCGTGAGCGTCTCGTGGATCAGTTTCCTGATCGTGGGCGTCCTGCTCGCCGCCTTCGAGATATTGCTCCAACGCCTCAAGCCCCCCGAACTTACAGAATCAGCGTCGTCTGAAGCAGGTGGGCCCGAGTCCAGGCCGACCGCATCTCCTCAGCACTAGACATCGCGACCACCGCGTTCAAGCAGAAGGAGGTCAAGCCATGGCTGCCATGGCCAAGCCCATCGTCTTGCCAGCGACCCTTCGACAGGCGGTGCGGGTCGAGTTCGGACGGGCCTTTCACACTCCCTACGAGGTTCCGATTGTGGTCGCGGTGAATGGCGTCCTCATGGCCTCGTTGTGGTTCTTCCTCCCTCCCCACTGGAAGAACGCGCTCTTCTCGGTCCACGGGACGCTCGCATTCGCCATGGTGCTCGCGGGATGGATGCTCTCTGATGTTCCCGCCACGAACGTCCTCGGCCCCGATGCTCGCCGGGTGCTGGCGATCCTTGATGACCCGGTGATGTTCCGGAGGCTCCTCTATGCCAAAAACATCGTCCTTTGGAGTCTCGTCGCTCCGTTGTGCAGTGTGATCGCCCTTGCGATCGGAATCAACGCGCACGACATCTCGGCCATGGTCGTCTCGATCGTGGCCATTGCGATCGTACCCTTCGGGGCCCTCGGATTCTCCGCTTGGGTTGGTATCCGATTCCCCTATCACCCAATCGCCCTCGCCGAGCGGTGGGCACATCGGCGTCCCTGGCGCCACATGATCATCCGCTGGTTCAGCCTGGCGCTGACCCCCTACATTCTCGTGCCCGCGATTCTCATCGTCTTCATGCTTCCATCACTGGCCTTCTGGTCGATCTTCGCAAAGCACGGCCTCCAGAGCCGACTCTCAGACGGCGAGTACGCGCTGGGGATGCTCATCGCCTGTGTCCTGGCCGTGGCAGGTTCGATCGGGGGTCACCGCCTCGGGGAGCGCCTGGCCCGCCGTCGCAAGGCCAAACTCTCCGCTTACCTCGCCGACCCTTCTCACGGCTAGATCCCCGGCGGCTGCTGGCCTAACCTTCTAGCGTCGCTGTGGCTGGGTGGGCGCCCGACGGACCAAGAGGAGTTCCCATGCTGGGATATGACTTCCCCCTTCTGAGCATCTTCTGGTCGATGCTGATGTTCTTCGGCCTCTTCCTCGTCATCTGGCTCATCATCTGGTGCTTCATCGACAATTTTCGTCGCCGGGACCACCACGGATTGGCGAAGGCCGGATGGACGGTGCTCATCTTGTTCATTCCGATCTTCGGGGCACTGATCTACATCATCGCTCGCCCGGCAGCCGCGTCATTAGACCGAATGTAGGGGCGGCCAGTCTGACTGCCAGGCGAACCGTCACCTTGCTGGCTGATCAGCGACTGAATCCGGTGAGATCCTCGCGCCGAGAAGCGATGATGGTCCGCGTCCGCGAGCTGGTCCACGCCATCGCTGAGGGTGACGACTCGATGGTCGAGCGGGCCGTACTCGATCTCAGCCGGTCGCGGCGATACCTCGCACCCCTGGCGTTCCTCGTTGGTGCCTTCGCCATGCTCTTTCAGGGCGTCAAGTTGCTGGTCTCCAACTGGCGCCTCACCCTCATCCAGATTCTTCCGGCGATGTGGATCTGGCTCGCCATGTTCGACCTAAAGGCGCATCTCTTGCACGGCAAGTCGTTTCACGTGCTTCGAGGACCAGTCCTCATTCCGCTCATCCTCGCCGTCAGCGCCATCACGGCGGCCAGCTACTACCTGAACGCGGTGTTCGCGTTCGCCATTGCCAATCCTGGTGAACCACAGATTCGACCGGGCTTTGTCCAAGCACGATCCCATCTACGCGTCATTCTTGCCTGGGGCATGTCGATCGGCTTGTGCCTCGGGATCGCCACGGTGGTCTTTCCGCGCTGGGGCAAGTGGTGGTTCGCCATCTCGCTCAGCATTGTGGTCGGAATGATGATGGTCACGTACGTCGCTGTGCCGTCACGGCTCGTCGGCATCAAGTCCACCGGTTCTCGGCGGGACAAGTTCTCGGCGACGGCCGTGGGCGGGGCGATTGGCGCCGTAATCTGCACCCCTCCATACCTTCTCGGCCGCATAGGAATCCTCATGCTGGGTTCGCATGTGCTCTTTATCTTCGGAATCATCCTGCTGACGCTGGGCGTCACTCTGCAGGCTGGCGCGACCGGGGCAATCAAGGCGATCAAGATGAGTGCAAAGCTCGTGGCTGGCCGCGGTCCGACCCCTGGTGATGCCCAGTTGGACGACGCTGAACCTGAGGAATCCGCCGAGTCGCACTGAAGCGGTCGTCGGCATCAGCGAGGGCGACGATCCCGGAACGGATCGTATTGGAACATACGAGCGACGACGGCGATACAAGCGATGAGCACCAGAGCCGCCCAGATACCCTTGACCAGTCCGACTGGGTGGACCCTTCCGTCCCGCTCGACCCCTCGGGCATCCTGCCAATCGCACCATATGAGTCGGATCCCACCCGCTGGGACGACCTGGACTGGATCGATCGCCGAAGCGGCGAATCCACCCAGATCACCACCCAACCCCTTGACGGGATCGTTCGGCCCGGCGTGGTCCGGGTCGCCCAACGGGCAGACCGTCGGGACCCCGGCTCTTGGCCTCGGGATGCCCTTCGTAGGCGGCGAGGACGTCGCCGTAGGTGCGGACCTCTCGGGCGCAAAAGGCTGGGCCGGCCCCCCAGCACTCTCCGTGGCATGCGGCGTTTGGGGGCCTCTTATCTCCTATCCCCACCATCGTCTCGTCATTCAAACCCCGACGGGGCAAGAATGGCCCACCGGTAGGGCGCCCCAAGGCAGCGAATTGGCTCGATGAGCGAGCGCGGCCCTCGCGCCGCCAGCATCAGACCATGATGGCAGGTGGTGGTACGCCGATACGTTGCGCTGGCCGGCTCGGCATTGGCGCTGTGTGCTTGGTGCGGCTGGGTGAGCGGGTTCCATCGGGCCACGACGCCGGCTCGGGTGACATGGGGGATCTCGCTTGTCACCGTCGTGGTGGTCGATGTGCTCTTGGTGCGCGGTTGCCGAGGCCGGCGCCCGGGTTTGCGCGTCGAGCCGGCGGGCATCCGGTGGCCAAGACCAGGCACACCGTTCATGGCCACCGTGGCCGGGGTGACGCCCTGGGTCACCCTGGCGATGCTGGTGCTGGCCTGGGACATCCTCGGGATCGACACCGGCAAGCACACCGCTCACCTCACGATCAGCGCCCTCACGGAGGCCTTTCGTCCCCTCGACGCGGCGATGCTTCTGGTCTGGATGGCACTGGGCATCGGCTACGGGCTTACGCGCGCCCGGTCACCGGTGCCGCCGTCGCAGAAGCCGGAGCCTCCCGTCGCCGGTTCGCCGGCGGCTCGTCGATCGGTTATCGCGCTGATGGTCCTGGCTGAGTTGCGGACGATGCCGCCGTCGCCGGTGCCCGGCCTGCTGCTTCCGAACAACCGGGCCGTCGGAGTCGCCTTTTGGCTCGGCGTGGTGGTGGCCGCTGTGGTCATCGACTTCCTGGCACGGCGGAGCGCAGGGCGAGTGGCCGACGCCGAACAGTTCTTGCGCCTCGTGACCGCACCCACGGCGGCCAACGCCTTCTGGGTGGTGGCGTGGATCTACGCCGGTTACCACTTGTTCGCGCACTGAACCTGGGTAACGCGGACTGTGCCCAATCGGCACGATCGTGCGGGTCAGATTTTGCCAACCGTCGAAGCGATTGGAACCTGGTCAGAGTCGTTTCAGAGCCGTGTCGTGCCCCTCGGGGGAGCGCACCCGACCCCCGGCGATGACGGCGATTCGCTGGGCCCGCCGGGCGACGGTGCTGTCGTGGGTGACGACGACGAGCGTCAGCCCGCGGTCGCGCCAGAGCCCCTCGAGCACACCGACGATCTCATCGCGCATCTGTTCGTCGAGGTTGCCGGTGGGCTCATCGGCCAAGAGAACCTTGGGGCCTTTTACCAGCGCCCTCGCAATAGCGACTCGTTGTTGCTCGCCGCCAGAGAGCTCGGAAGGAAAATGCGTGATCCGGTCCCCGAGCCCGAGGGTGTCGAGGGCCTCTTTGGCGCGCTGGCGACCCTGGTCTGAGGGGGTGTGGAAGGGAACAAGGGCCGCTTCGACGTTTTCCTGGGCAGTAAGAGTGGGGATGAGGTTGAAGGTCTGAAAGGCAAATCCGAAAGCCGTGGCTCGCAGTTCGGCGAGCTCCACTTCATGCAAGGTGGCGAGGTCGCGTCCCTCAAAGAGGATGCGCCCCGCGGTTGGGTGATCGAGGCCGCCGAGTATCGAGAGCAGGGTCGATTTTCCTTGGCCGGTCGGGCCCTGGATGGCCAGAAACTCCCCACGAGCGATGGTGAGATCGACCCCGTCGAGGGCACGGATCGTCTGACGGTTCTTCGTGAAGTAGCGCCGGACATCCGTGAGTTCGTAGGCGTTGACCCGCGCCCGGTCGCGCATGTCCCTCGCGGGCTTTGCGGTTGATGCTTCGATCGTCATTCGACCCTCCGAAGAGCTGCGGCAGGACGCAGGCGGGCGGCCCGCCACGAGCCGAAGGCGCCGGCAACGAGCCCTCCGGCGATGGCCAGAGCCACGGCGATGCCGACCATCCCGCCCGGGAGTGGTGCGGTCAGATGCACGAGCACCGTTCGGGAACCGGCGAGGGCTCTACCGAATCCACCCCCGAACCCCCCGCCGAACCCGGCCCGGCCGCCCGTGGCATACGACGGGCCGAAGGTCGCGCTCAGCGAGGGAGCGATGGCCGAGATGATCGCCGAGGCGGCGATCCCAAGGAGGATGCCGATCACCCCTCCCACGATGCCCAGGGCCAGGCCTTCGGCCATGACCTGTTCGACCACCCGACGGGTTCGCCACCCGATCGCTTTGAGGGTGCCGAACTCCTGGACGCGCCGCGAGACCGCAGCCATCATGAGGAGCCCGGCGATGAGGAAGGCGACCACCAAGGCGGCGACGGCCAGCCATGTCCCGAAGCTGGTGGCGAGCTTGGACACGCTCGACAGCGACCCCGTCACCTCCTGGGCGAGGTCTGCCGAGGTGGACACGGTGGTGCCTGGGAGCGCCTTTTGGATCTCCGAGGCCAGCGCCGAGACCTTGGTGGCGCTCGTGGCGCTGACAAAGATCGTGGTGACGTTGTCGCCGAGGCCCGAGAGGTTTTGCGCGGTGCCGAGCGGGATGTAGACGTCGGCTGCGCCGCTCGCCACCTGTGCGATCCCGATGACCGACAAGGCTGTACCGGCCACCGTGACGGTCGACCCGACCTTCAGGCTGTTCTGGGTGGCGTACGAGGAGCTGACAATGGCCACGTGGGTCGTGTTCTCGGCCGAGGTGAAGTAGCGGCCGACGGTCATCTGCGCCGGCCCGAGCGGTCCGACACCAGAGGTTGAGATCTGGACGCCGTCGACACTGAAGGAACTGATGCTGAACGACGGTCCGGAGCCCGAGGACACCGTGGTGGAAGGCCGCGTCCCCGGCGTGAAGCTCGGGATGGTGCCCGACAAACTCGTGTCAGTGAGAACGAGGCCACCGGTGGCCACGGCGGTTCCCGGGAGCGAAGCAACCTTCGAAACGTCACTCGACGGCATGGTCGATTGGCCAGGTGCGGGACGTAGCGTCTCACGCGAAATCTGCGTCGAGCCGGAGGGAAATCCCCCGAATTGTTGGGGTCCTCCGGTGCCTGGAGTGACGGTCTTCGTCACCGTGATGTCGGTCCCGATGCCGTAGAGGGCGTGGAGCACGTCGCCTTGGGCCGTTTTCACACCTGAGGCGGTGGCCGACACCGTCAGAACGAGGCCGATCCCGATGGCGATCCCCAGCGCGACCACGATCGCCTGACGCAGCCGACCCCGAAGCTCGCGTCCGAGGGCGCCAACCTCCGGGCTAGGAGCAAAGGTCCCAAAGGACCAGCCGGCGGGCCACGATCATGCTCGGCATCGGGCTCCATTGACCTTCGACTCTGGTTCCCTGAGCGGCGTCTTGGGACATTGGGGCCATGGCCCAGCTGCGCGAGGTTGGCTCCCCTGAAGCCGAGCGCGTCTGGCAGGAAATTGGCGTGCTCCTCGCCGAATTGGGGGTCGGTGGCCTCAGTCGGCTTACTTGGCAGAGCGACTTGCCCCGGGAGTTCGGCCTCGACAGCCTGGCCGTGGTCGAGCTGCACGACCGCTTGGAGCAGGCATTCGAGGTGCGGCTCCCCGCCGGAGTGCTGGCCACAGCCCGGACCCCGGCGGACTGGCTGGACGCGGTGCTGGCAGCAAGCGGCGCCCCGGCGCGGGCAGCAGAGCAGTCAGGCCCTGCACGCATGCGGTTCGAGCAGCCGGCTGAGCTGGAGCGCCGGGACCCGGGGACCCCATGGGCCGAATCGGCGGGCACACTGATCGAGGCACTGGGCTTTCACGCTCAGCGCCACCCGAATCTGGTCGGGGTGCGCCTGCTCGGCGATGGGGGGGCGACGGCCGAGGACCTGACCTACGGAACCCTCGAATCCGAGGCCAGGGCCTATGCGCAGGGCATGCTGACCGAGGGGTTCGAGCCCGGCGAGCGCGTGGCCCTCATGCTGCCCACCTGCCGGGAGTACTTCGTGGTGTCCATGGGGGTGCTCATGGCCGGCGGTGTACCCGTGCCCATCTACCCGCCGGCGCGACTGTCGGTGCTCGAGGAGCATCTTCGCCGCCAGGCAGCGCTTCTCGACAACGCCGGTGCCAGCCTGCTGGTGACCATCCCTGAGGCACGGGTGGCGGCCCGGCTCCTGCGCGCTCAGGTGCCGACCCTCAAGGCGGTGCGCACCCCCACGACGCGCCGGACGACGAGCGGCGTGCCCCGGGCCCTGCCAACGGTGGGCGCCGACGACATCGCGCTCATCCAGTACACGTCCGGGAGCACGGGCGATCCCAAAGGTGTGGTGCTCACCCACCGCCAGTTGCTTGCCAACATCCGGGCCATGGGGGAGGCCGCCGACGTGAACAGCACGGATGTCTTCGTCTCCTGGCTCCCCCTCTACCACGACATGGGCCTGATCGGGGCGTGGCACGCGGCGAGCCTCTACTTCGGGATGCTGAGCGTGTTCATGTCGCCTCTCGAGTTCCTGGCCCGGCCCGCCACCTGGCTAGAGACCGTGACCCGCTACACGGGGACGCTGTCGGCGGCTCCCAACTTCGCCTACGAGAGCTGCGTCGAGCGTGTGGGCGACGTCGAGCTCGAGGGACTCGACCTGTCGTCGTGGCGTCTGACCTTCAGCGGCTCGGAGCCGGTCAGTCCTTCTACCTGTGCGCGCTTCGCCGAGCGCTTCGCCTCCTGCGGCTTCCGCCCCGACGCCCTCTGCCCGAGCTACGGGCTGGCCGAGGTCGGCGTGGGCGTCACCTTCAGCCCTCTCGGACGTCCCCCGCGCCTCGACACGGTCCGCCTGACGGACCTCGAGCAGCGGGGACTGGCCACTGCCGTGGCAACCGACGATCCCGGTGGCCTGTCGCTGGTCAGCTGCGGCGTGCCACTTCCCGGCTACGAGGTGCGGGTGGCCGACGACGAGGGCCGCGCGCTGCCCGAGCGCCATCTGGGCCGTGTCGAGCTGCGGGGGCCGTCTGCCACCACCGGCTACTTCGCCAACCCGGCGGCCACCGCCGCGTTGTGGGACGGAGACTGGCTCGACACCGGTGACAGTGGGTATCTGGCCGGCGGGGAGCTGTTCCTCACCGGCAGGGTGAAAGACATCGTCATCCGGGCCGGGCGCAACCTGCACCCTGAGGAGCTCGAGCAAGCGCTGGCCGAGCTGCCTGGGCTGAGACCCGACGCCGTGGCCGTCTTCGGGGTAGCCGATCCCGCTCGTGGCACTGAACGGCTCGTGGCGGCAGCCGAGACCGAGCTGCACACCCCCGGGGGGGAAGAAGCCCTGCGAGCCGCCGTGGCCCGCCGCTCGTTGGAGCTCCTCGGGGTCGCCCCCGACGAAGTGGTCCTCTTGTCCCCCGGGTCCATCGTGCGCACGGCCAGCGGGAAGATCCGCCGGACAGCCACCCGCGACGCCTATCTGGCCGGCACGCTGGGGCGCCGCCCGGCGCCGGTCGTGCTGCAGCTGGGCCGCTTCGCCTGGTCGGGCCTGGGTCCCGCCGTCCTCCACCTCGCCCGCCGCGGCGACGAGCTGTTGTACGCGGCCTATGTGTGGGCCCTCGTGGCGGTGATCGGCGGGGGGACGTGGCTTTGCCTGCTCCTGCCCTTGCCGCCGCGGGCGCGCTGGCGGCTCACCCGGGCGGCCGGGCGGGTCTTGGCCGCTGCAGCCGGCATCGAGCTGCGGGTCGTCGGGGAGTTGCCGGGGCGGAGTTCGGCAGCCGTCCTCGCCGCAAACCACCCGAGCTTCGTGGACGGGCTGGCGCTGCTCCTGGCCATCCCCGACCCGATGGTGTTCGTGTCGAGCACCGACTTCGAGCGCCAACGCCTGGCCGGCACGTGCCTGCGCCGGCTCGGGTGCGTGTTCGTCCACCGGGGCCAGCCGGAGGAGAGCGAGCGAGACATGGCGCGCTTGGTGGAGAAGGTGCGCAAGGGGAACCGTCTGGTCGTATTCCCCGAGGGCTCGATGACCGCCGGAGTCGGGCTGCGGCGCTTCCACCTCGGCGCCTTCACCGTCGCCGCCCTGGCCGGGTGTCCAGTGGTCCCCGTCGGCATCCGGGGCACGCGAGAGCTGGTGCGCCCGGGAAGTCTTCTCCCACGGCGAGCGTCGGTCGAAGTGGTGATCGGCGCGGCACAGCTCCCCGGTGGCGAGGACTTTGCCGCCCGTACTGCGCTCGCCGAAGCGGTGCGCCGGTCGATCAGTCAGCTCGTGGGAGAGCCGGAGCTCGACTGAATCCCCTTCATCAGGCGCTGCTGAAGTGCACCCGTGGATGACTACTTGTCCGACTGGCTCAAGGCTGTTGGCGGTCCCTTCAAACTGGCGCAAGGGTGGTCCCATCAGCGTGGCGGGCGACAAGATTCGCATGTGTCACCATCGCCTGGACCCACCAATCCTTACGGCTCGGCACCGGGTTGAGCGGTTACGCGGTTGTGATTCGCCTTGGCGGTTCGTCGCTGAGCATCGGGGTCGCTCCATCGGTCGCGCGTCTCCGGGGTCGATCGATGGTTTGTCGCGATCACTCTCAGGCCACACCTTGACGCGTGGCGAACCATCCCTTAAGAATAAGTTGACCGATTTGGGTGATTTTTGGGGATTGGTCGAAAACAGAGAAGTGACTCATCGGTCGGGGATTGTGAAGTCGGACGGGCAGACGGAGTAACTCAGTTCTCCTTTCCCCCTTTCCTTTCCGCGCCAATTGGTCGCGCCTACCTATAAGGATGAGGAGGACTCATGTCCATGTCCCCTGCTGAGCTCGATGCTCAGGACGTAAGGCTTCTGCCGGAGCGGGCGACGCTGCACCGCGGTGGTGGCGGGATCTCCATCCATCAAACGGCCATCGCCACCGTCGTTGACCTTGGCGGTTCAGGCGACACCAACGTGGCAGTCGCGGCCATCGTCAACCTGTAACTGCTTGGCACAACGGGAACGGGAGACCGCCTTCTCCCGTTCCCGTTGTGCACATCTCACCAAACGCGAAAATGGACATCGCCCTCGCCAGCGCAATACGGAACTGCACTCGGGTCGAAGGGCGGAACAGCGGGCTCGCTGCGGTTCCACCCTCGGCTAGTCCTGACTGCGCTGCACCGGCGTGCGCTGTCGAGTTGATCGGCAGCTATCAGGGGTCCGGCCGCACTGACGAGACCTATCTGGCGAGACGGGACGACGGCCAGTGGGTGGAGTTGTCGCCCTTGTTGTCGTTGACCCTGTCGTACCTCGATGGCGTCCGGACGTCCGCCCAGGTGGCGGATCAGGTCACGGCCGCTTGGGGCCGCCCCGTCGCGGGCGAAGACATCGACTACCTCATCGACAAGAAGCTGGTCCCTGCGGGCTTGGTGGGGACCACGTCGGGCAAACACCAGCGTCCAGACCTCGTTCTCGCCCTTCGCTGCAAGAAGGTCCTGCTACCCGCCAGGCTGGTCTCTGCCATTTCTCGACCGCTGCGATTCCTGTTCTGGGGGCCGATCGTGGTTCTCGTGACGGGACTGTTCCTGGGTGTCGAGACCTATGCCTTTGCCTCCGGCCGCTTGCTCGCCGGGGTCCATCGAGCCGTCGACCGTCCCTCCAGCTTGCTGTTGGTGGTCGGACTCATGCTTTGTTCGATCTTCGTGCATGAGATGGGCCATGCCTCGGGTTGTCGGTATGGAGGGGCTACTCCGGGCGCTCTGGGCGTCGGCATCTACGTGTCGACCCCGGCATTCTTCACCGACCTCTCCGACGGCTACCGATTGGGGCGCTCGGGCCGGGTCCGAGGGGACCTCGGAGGGGTGTACTTCAACGCCGTGTATGCAGTGGCGCTGTTCCCGTTCTACCTGATCACCGGGTCCACACTCCTGCTCCTGGTGATAGCGGCCATGGTCCTCGAGATCATCGAGCAGATGATGCCTTTTGTGCGCTCCGACGGGTACTGGGCGATCTCAGACCTGGCCGGTGTGCCGGATCTCTTCTCGTATTTCGGCTCCGCGTTTCGCCGAGGCCAGTGGTCGGGGCCCCGAGGCGCCCGATTGACCAAGTCGTCACGCCGGCTAGTCAAGAGCTGGGGCCTGGTCACCATGATCGTGTTGCCAATCGAAATGGTGGTCGCCCTGCTCGCTCTGCCCGCATTGGTGATGGCGTCGTGGCACGCCGTCTTGGGCCACCTCCGTGTTCTGTCCCATCAAGAGGGGATGGCCACGGTCGCAACGGCCGTCCTCGGGATCGCTTTCACATGCGTCGTCATGTTCGCCATGGCCTATGGGGTCGTCTACATCACCTGGCGGCTCGTGCGTCTGGCCACCAACAACACATCTGCCCCACACCATGGGGGTTCCAGAGGCCGCCGAATCCGTCGCCTAGCCCGAGCGTCGTTGGTGATCGGCGCTATCTCCATTCCCGTGGCCTGGTCCGCTGCTCAAGTTCACTGATCAAGGAAGAACACACACACATACACACAGAATCGGGGGGGATCGTGAAGCGATTCGTGGCCAAAACCGCATTAGCCGTCGCCATCGCCGTTGGCCCGGTAGTAGCAATGGGCGCAGGTACAGCGAGTGCCACACCCGTGTACGGCGGGGCTTTCGCGATCGCCTATCCGGGGTTTCGTCCCAACGCCTACATGGTCAACATGCAGGTTGCACCGGCATTCGGCCCCAGCGACCTGGTCAACAACGTCTACGCAGAGTCGGCTCGCGGATGCCTGGGCTGCGACGCCCTGGCTGTCAGCGTCCAGGTGGACCTGGTGTCGTTCACCACCACCCCGCCGAACGAGACTGACGTGGCGAAAGTGGTCGACAAGGGCAACGGTGATGACCAGAACTTGGCCTCTGCCGCCATGTTCGTCGTCACCGCCCAAGGCCGTGTGAAGCTGTCGGCATCGGGGTGGGCCCAGCTCGGCAGCATCGAGTGCCAGCTGCGAGCTCTCAGCCTGGTGGGATCGACTCCCGCCGCGGTCCAAGGGAATATCAATGCCCTCCTCGGCCAGGTGATAACTGTCCTCCAGACCGACGTCACCACCACGTCACCCGCGGTAAGCACGGTCAGCCCGGCCGCCACCAGCGCGGTGTCGACCGCTCCCACCGGCGGGGTTCAGATCACCAGCAACGTTCAGTTCGACAGCTGACGAGCCGCCGCTCCGTCGTATGTCCTCGTCGCGGAGGCCCTGCGCCAGGCCACCGAGATCCTGGGCGAGGTGGTGTGGGTCGTGTCGGTGACGCCCGCCACGCACGACCGCCTCGAGCGCCCGCCTACGACGATTCGGCCGTCAGAGCATGGCGGAGACCCTTGAATGGCCACATGACGGGATGGCCAGGCAGGTCGCTTCGCCATCCGGGGATATCACATGGCAGCATCCTGGTCGATGGAGTCGACCACGCCGCCGGGGTATCCAACGGAGCTCGTCTCGGACATGGTGCTCATCGACGGCCGACGCGTACGGATCAGACCCATCCTGCCGGACGATGCCGCCCAATTGGCCGAGGCCATTGCACAGACGGACGAGGAGAC
>DASPTT010000107.1:0-22248 GCA_035623275.1 Acidimicrobiales bacterium | reverse complement strand
TTCCACCTCTTCCGGGCTGCCGACCTCGAAGCGTCGATCCTCGCCGCGGTGGTGCTCCTGTTCCTGCTCGTGACCCGCGACGAGTTCCGCGCCGAGTCCGACCGCCCGGCCCTGCGCTCCGCGCTGGTCGCCCTGGGAGCGGGCGTCGTCGGCATCACCGTGGTCACCTGGATCCTGGTCATCCTCACGGTCCACTACGACCATGCCTGGCACCAGTCGCTCCCCTGGTGGCGGGCCGGCCAGGCCGTGGTCGAGCGGCTCGTCGGCGTCCAGACCGTCGTGCTGCCGGACCGGCTCGACGACTTCCTGGCGCCGAGCCTGCTCACCATCGGCATCGGACTGGCGGCCATCGCCGCCGTCCTGGCCACACGCCCGGTGGTCGACCGCCGCCGTTCCGCCGGACGCGCCGCGCAGCTCCGGGCGCGCGACATCGTGGCCCGCCACGGCGAGGGCACCCTCGACTACTTCGCTCTGCGCTCGGACAAGCAGTGGTTCTTCCACCGCGACTCACTCATCGCCTACGCCATCCAGGGCGGCATCTGCCTGGTGTCGCCCGACCCCATCGGCCCCCGCGCCGAGCGCGAGCACGCGTGGGGGGCGTTCCGGCGCTTCGCCGACGGCCACGGCTGGGTGGTCGCCGTCATGGGCGCGTCCGAGGACTGGCTCCCCCTCTACCGCGCCGCGGGGATGCACGACATCTACATCGGGGACGAGGCGGTCGTGGACGTCCAGACGTTCTCGCTCGCCGGCGGGCACATGAAGGGCCTGCGCCAGGCCTTCAACCGCATCGCCAAGTACGGGTACACGGTGTCGTTCCACGACCCGAGCCGCCTGGACCGGGCGACCGCCGACTCCCTCGTCCCGATCATGTCGCAGAGCCGCCGCGGCGAATTCGAGCGCGGATTCTCCATGATGCTCGGGCGCATCTTCGACCCTGCCGACGAGGACCTGCTGCTGTGCGTGATCACCGGGCCCGACGGCGCACCGGCGGCGCTGTGCCAGTTCGTCCCGGCGAGGGGCATCCAGGGGTACTCGCTCGACCTGATGCGCCGTGACCGGGGCGAGCACCCCAACGGGCTGATCGACTTCGCCCTGGTGTCGACCATCGAGCACCTGCGCGCCCAGGGACAGCGCGGCCTGAGCCTCAATTTCGCGGCCATGCGCTCGATCCTGGAGGGCGAGCGTGGCGACGGCACGACCCAGCGCGTCGAGCGCTGGGCCCTGCAGAAGCTGTCGAACTTCCTCCAGATCGAGACGCTGTGGAAGTTCAACGCCAAGTACGGCCCGGAGTGGCTCCCGCGCTATGTCGTCTACGACGCTGCGGAGCACCTCGTGCCCGTGGTGCTGGCGATCATGCGCGCCGAGGCGCTGGCCGAGGTACCCGTGGTCGGACGCATGCTCGTCCCCGCGGCCCGAAAGACCCAGACCCAGTCCGCCGTGGCGCACGGCGCAGAGACCGGCCCCGCGGACGACACGGGCGCGTCGCTCCTCCAGGGCCTGCGCTCCGACGACGCGTGCGCGGGCGCCGGCGACGACACCACCAACCCGGGCAGCGAGGGAGAGCACGCCGATCGGGCACAATGACCGTTGTGCCGTCCAGGGTCGTGGTGGTCACCGGAGCGAACGTCGGCATCGGCCTGGAGACGGCCGCGGGTCTGGCCGCCGTGGGGGCGACCACGGTGCTCGCCTGCCGCAATCCCGTCAAGGCCGAGTCGGCGGCCGCCGACGTCCGTGCCCGGGCCTCCTCCGACGACGTCCACACCGTGGCGCTCGACCTGGCGGATCTCGCCTCGGTGCGGGCCTGCGCGCGGGAACTGGAGGCGCGCTTCGAGCACATCGACGTCCTCGTCAACAACGCCGGCGGCATCCTGCAGGAGCAAGGCCGGACCGCGCAGGGCTTCGAGAAGACCTTCGGGGTGAACTACCTGGGTCCGTTCCTCCTCACCAACCTGCTGCTCGAGCGGCTCGTCCGGAGCGCCGAGGGCAGCGGCGACGGGCGCGTGGTCAACGTGGCGTCGGTGGCCCACCACTGGGCGAAGCTCGACTGGGACGACCTACAGACCACGAGGCGCTACCGGCCCTTCAAGGCCTACGGCCGCTCCAAGCTGGCCGACATCCTCTTCACCCGTGCGCTCGCCGCCCGGCTGGCCGGCACCGCGGTGACGGCCAACGCCCTGCACCCGGGCAACGTCCGCAGCGGGTTCGGGATGGACGGCGACCTGCGCGGGTACCGGGGCCTGGGCGTGAAGATCTACCGGCCGGCGGAGATCTCGCCTGCCGCCGGCGCCCGGACCTCGATCTACCTGGCGTCGTCGGCGGAGATGGCGGGCAAGAGCGGCGGCTACTACGTGCGCTGCAAACCGGGTCATCCCTCGAGACGCGCGCGCTCCCACGAGGACGCAGCGCGGCTGTGGCGCGAGAGCGAGCGGCTCGTGGCCGACGCGGGGTTCCCGATCCCCTGACGGCTCCCGGCACCACGACGGCTCCGGGACCGAACGGCGAGCCGAGACGGTAAGGAACCGCACAACCGCGCCCACGCTCCGTAGTCCTCTGGCGCCCGCCGCTCAAGCCACGGGCCAATCATGTCGTTATGCAACGAACGGCGGATCCACGAGGGGAGACGATCGACCATGCGCGCCCTAGAACACCTTGCTCGTGCCACGAGCACCCGGTCACCGCACCGCGGTGGGGACGGCGACCCCGAGACCTCCAGCCGGTCACGGCGCTGGCTCGGGCTTGCGCTCCCCGGCCTCCTCCTGACCGCCACTGGCCTCTCCCTGGCCGCGTCGGGCTCCAAGGCGGGCGCGGAGGGCTCCACCGGATCCGTGGTGGCCTATGTGGCCAACATGGCCGACGGCACCCTGTCGGCCCTGAACACCTCCGACGGCGCGGCGATCGGCAGCCCCGACTCGGTGCCCGGCGCACGGATCGCCAGCCTCGTCGCCAGCAAGGACGGCACGACCCTGTACGTCGGGCAGGACACCAAGGGCGACGGCTCGGTCTCGTCGGTCAACACCTCGACGGGCCAGGTGGTGGGCGACCCAGTGACCCTCACCGGGAACCCGACCGCCATGGCCCTCAGCCCCGACGGGGCGACCCTCTACGTCCTGGTGGACTCCTTCCCGGGCCTCAGCAGCTCCCTGCTCAGCTTTGCCACGTCCACCATGACCCAGACCGGCGACGTGCCGGCCGGCATGCGGAGCTCGGGTCTGGCCATCAGCCCCGACGGGAAGAACGCGTACGTCACCGACACCTTCAGGGACGTCCTCGTCCACATCGACCTGGCGACCGGGAACACCGACGACATCCCCGTCGGCTCCCGACCCGTGGGCGTGGCCCTCACCCCGGACGGCACCCAGGCGTACGTGACCGAAGTCTTCGACGACGCCGTGACCGTCGTGGACACCGCCACCGACACGGTCGTGCCGCCGAGCGGCTCCGCTCCGGCTTTGAAGTGCCCCATCCCCTTTACCGCTCCGCCCGTCATCGGGCCGCCCGTGGGCCCCTGCGGGGGCTCGGACACCATCGAGGTGGGCAGCGAGCCGACCGCCGTCGCCTTCACGCCGGACGGCACCAAGGCCTACGTGACCAACTCGGATGACGGCACGGTGTCGGTCATCGACACCACGACGCTCTCTGTCACCTCGACCGTCCCCGTCGGGGCCTGGCCGGCGGCGCTGGCCATGACACCCGACGGGACGAAGGTGTACGTGACCAATTCGGATGACGGCACCGTCTCGGTCGTCGACACGGCCACGGACACCGTGAGCGCCAGTTCGCCGATCACCGTCGGCAACGACCCGGGCGCCATCGCCATGGTGTCGCTGCCAACGCCGAGCGTCCAGGTCGACATGAACATGCCCTCGGGCACCGACCCACGCGGCTCGCAGGTGACGGTGAGCGGGAGCGGGTTCGCCCCTGGCTCCTCCGTCACGGTCCAGGCCCACTCGACGCCCGAGACCATCGGGACGCCCACGGTGGGATCCGACGGCAGCTTCTCGGGCTCGGTCACCATCCCCACCGACCTGGCCCCAGGGACCCACACCGTCACCGCCTCGGGCACCGGCTGGGACGGTGCCGCGGTGACGATCACGTCGGCCACCTTCACGGTGCCCGACTCGGCCGCGCCGGCGCCGCCGGCGCCCCCCGCGGCCCCGGTGATCCCGGGCGCCACGACCCCGCACACCGGAGAGCCGTGGTCCGGGTCCGGCCCCTACGTGGCGGGCACCCTCGGACTCGGCACCGCCCTGATCGCCCTCGGGCTGGTGCTGCGGCGCCGCGAGCGCCGGCTCCCGGCCTGACAGCGACGGCCGCTCGGCCGTCCCGTGCCTCGGCCCAGGCGCGGAACGGCAAGCGGCATTGTCGCCCTCGGGGGGCGGGTGGGTAGAGTCGCACCGCCAACCTGGCCCGAGGAGGACGCATGAGCGGTGCCGTGCCGCTGGTCGACTATCTGGTGCTCGGAGACCGGCCCCACCTGGTGGCCCATGAGTGCACGTCGTGCAAGGCGCGCTACTTCGACCGGCGCAACGCCTGTGCCGCCTGCGAGGGCGTGACCTTCGCCGACGTCGAGGTGCCCACCGAAGGGGAGCTGACCGCCTTCACCATCGTGTCCTTCGCCGCGCCGGGCATCCCCGTGCCATTCGTGGCCGGGCTCGTCGACTGCGAGGGCACGGCGGTGCGGGCCAACGTGGTCAACACACCGGCCGACCCCGAGCACGTGCAGCTGGGGATGAAGGTGCGCCTGACCACGTTCCCCATCGGGACCGACAGCGAGGGCACCGAGGCCATCGGGTTCGGCTTCGAGCCCATCGAGAACAAGGGGGCATCGTGAGCGAGCCGATCTGGATCCTGGGCATCCACATGACGAAGTTCGGCAAGCACCCGGACAAGGACACGGTCGACCTGGCCACCGAGGCGGTCCAAGGGGCGCTGCGCGACGGCGGCGTCACCATGAAGGACATGGGGGTCGTGGCGGCCGGCAATCTCATGGGGGCGGGCCTCGGCATCGGTCAGGCCGTCCAGAAGCAGGTCGGCCAGACCGGCATCCCCGTCTACAACGTGGCCAACGCCTGTGCCACCGGGGCCACCGCGCTGCGCACCGCGATCATGGCCGTCAAGGCCGGCGAGTGCGACTTCGGGCTGGCCGTCGGCGTGGAGAAGCTGGCCGGCGCGGGACTGCTCTCGGGCGGGTCGCGCAAGGAGGACGCGGGCACCTGGACGCCCCACGGGCGCTACGGCGCGGTGGCGCCTCTCGACGGGCGGGTGGGGACCGAGACCATGCCCGGCGTGTTCGCCCAGATCGGCATGGAGTACGGGCACCGCTACGGCGGGACCAGCTTCGAGCTCTTCGCTCGCATCAGCGAGAAGAACCACGCCCACTCGACGCTCAACCCGCTGGCCGCCTACACCAAGAAGATGTCCCTCGAGCAGATCATGGGCGACGTCATGATCGCCTACCCCAACACCCGGCCCATGTGCTCGGCCAACTGCGACGGGGCGGCCGCGGCCGTGGTGGTGAGCGACGCCAAGCTGCGGACGCTGGATCCCGACCAGCGGCGCCGGGCGGTCAAGGTCTCCGCGTCGGTGCTCACCACCGACCCCTGGGAGGACGCCTGCCAGGTCCTCCCCAACGTGAACACGCTGACCCGCAACGCCGCCGCCCAGGCCTACGAGGCGGCCGGGGTGAGCCCCGGGGACCTCGACCTGGTGGAGCTTCACGACTGCTTCGCCACCGCGGAGCTGGTCCACTACGACAACCTGATGCTGTGCGAGACCGGCGGGGCGGTCGACTTCTTCAACTCGGGGGCCACCTGGCGCGACGGGACGACCCCGGTGAACGTGTCGGGTGGGCTCGAATCGAAGGGTCACCCCATCGCGGCCACGGGCATCGCCAACATCTGGGAGATCTGCCACCACCTGCGGGGTGAGGCCGGCGAGCGCCAGATCGACGGGGCGCGCGTGGGCCTGGCCCACGTCATCGGGCTGGGATCGGCCTGCGGGGTCCACATCCTGGAGCGGGCCGCCTGAGCCCTGGCTCCCTGGCCATCAGCGCAGGACGCACTCCACCATGGTGGCCACCAGGCCGCCCACCATGTCCTCGGTCAGGTCGTGCACGTGCACGACGGCGTCGTGCTCGCTGGCGTCGCCGCCCATGTGGCCCGGCCCGACCCGCATGACCACGCGCAGCACCTCGCGCCCTTCGATGGCCGTGATCGTCAGCCGACCCGGCCCCCGGCCGTCGAACCTCTCCATGGTGAGCACGAGGTCGTAGCCGCGCGGCATCCGGACGGGGGTGTCCCGCAGGACCTGGCCGACGTTGACGGTCAAGCCCCAGCCCCGCATGGCCCGCGCGCACGCCTCGAGCACGGGCATGACCGTGCCGGCGATGGCATGACGCAGCTCGTCGAACTGGCGAGCCTCCAGCGCGCGCCGGGCCGCCATGGACGACTCCTGCGCCGCCACCGCGGCCAGCCCGGACGACAGCGCCCAGTCGACCCTGGTCCGCCACGGAACGACAGCCGGCACCTCGCCGGCGACCCCAGTCCCGATCTGGGTCCCCATTGTTGCGATCTCCCCGCGTCACGACCGGCCGCCGCCGGTTGCACCTTGGCACCCCCCACCGGAACGGTCGCAGGCCGAGGTCACCGTGCACCCACCGAGTCCCCAACGATCGGCCAATTGCCCCGACACCGGCGCCAGCCGGCCGCTGGTAGAAACCAGGCCATGTTCGACGACCTCCTCGAGGCCAACACCCGCTACCGGGTCGAGTTCCACGACGCCGGCGTGGACGGCCGGGCCGCCAAGGGTCTGGCCGTGCTGACCTGCATCGACTCCCGGATCGACCCCCTGGCCATGCTGGGCCTGCGCGCCGGGGACGCCAAGATCATCCGCAACGCGGGCGCCCGGGTCACCGAGGACGCGTTGCGATCCCTGGTGCTGGCGGTCAACCTGCTCGGCGTCACCCGCGTGTGCGTGGTCCAGCACACCGACTGCGCCGTGGTGGGGTCGTCGGAGGAGGACCTGCGCAACCGGGTGGCCGCGGCCAGCGGCGTGGACCCCAAGGGATGGGACTTCCTGGCGGGGGCCGACCCCCGCGCCCTGCTGGCCGGCGACATCGTGCGGATCCGGTCGTGCCCCCTCCTGCCCGCGGGGCTGCAGGTCGGGGCCTTCGTCTTCGACGTGCACAGCGGGGAGCTGCTGCCGGCCGACCTCTGAGTGCACACAGCCCCAGTGCGCCCGCGCGTGGCTCTCCTCGAGCGACAGCCCGCAATGCGGCCGCCGCCCGATGAGGCGGCGACGGCGCGCCCGTCAGGAGGGGACGTCGGGGACGGGGCCCCCGCCCTCGGGAATGGGGCGCCCCGAGTCGCGCCAGGCGACCGCCTCGTGGAACCCGTGCGTGGCGGCCAGCTCCTGGAACCAGCGGCCTTCGGGCGAGTGGCGGGTGATGCCGTCGAAGAGCGTTGCGAGGATCTGCGTGCCGGCCAGGCCCATGTTGTCGAAGGCCTGGTTGATCATGAGCTTCTGCATGGCCAGCTGGTTGGTGGGCACACCGGCGATCCGCTCGACGAGCTCGTCGACGCGGGCGTCGAGCTCCGCCGCCGGCACCGCCTCCAGGACGAGCCCCCACTCGGCCGCCTGGCGCCCGTCGATGGTGTCGCCGGTGAGCAGCATCCGCTTGGCCTTCTCCATGCCGAGCCGGTAGACCCACATGGCCGTGGTGGGGCATCCCCAGACCCGCGCCGGCATGTAGCCGATGCGCGCGTCCTCGGCCATCACCACCAGGTCGCAGCACAGCGCGATGTCGCTGCCGCCGGCCACCGCGTACCCCTGGACCTTGCACACGGTCGGCTTGAGCGAGCGGAACAGGCTCATGAAGTCGTCGGTGTTGCGCTTCATGAAGCGGTAGTCCTTGACGGGGTCCCACACCGCCGGCTGCGTGCCCCGGCCGGTCTCGGCGAAGTCCTTCAGGTCGTACCCGGCGCAGAAGGCGCGCCCGGCACCGGCCAGCGCGATGACGTGGACAGCGGGGTCGTCGTTTGCGGCCTCCACCGCCCGTCGGATCTCACCGGGCATGGCCAGGTCGATGGCGTTCAGCCGCTCCGGTCGGTCGAGGGTGATGGTGGCCACGCGCCCGGCCGTCGTGTAGCGGATCGACGAGAACTCCGCGCGGGTCATCGACCACCCGTCTCCCCGCTGGGCGTCACGGCGAGGCCGAGGAGAGCGCCCGCCACAGGGCCATGTAGCTCGGGTACGTCAGCGCGTCGGTGACGTACCCGGCGGTGACGAGCTCCTCGTGGAAACGGGGCAGGTTGCGCCAGGGAATGCCCATGTCCACGTGGTGGGCCAGGTGCCACCCGGTGTTGTAGGGCACGAGCCACACCCGGGCCGCCCACGACTGGCGCACGCAGTGGGTGGTCACCCGGCGGTCCTTGCCCGCCTCGAGCCCGCCGTGCTCGGCGATGGAGCGCAGGCGGTTCAGGACCCGCCACTGGGTCATCCACGGCAGCCACCACAGCAACGGGTAGATCCACCAGCGCCCGGTGGCCGCCCAGGCGACCGCCCACAGCACCACCTGGACGCCGAGGATCCGCCCGGCAACGGGCCGGGCCAGCGGGGTGCGCAGCGCGCCGAGCAGGGCACGGAAGTTCTTCCACCCCGAGATGCCCACCGCGTCGCGCACGAGGCGCCGCCGCAGCGTGGCGCGGTCGCAGCGATACCCCCCGTAGAAGGCGATGTCGGGCTCCTCGGGCCCGAACTCCTCACGATGGTGCGCGAAGTGGCCGCGGCGGTAGAGGACGATGGGGGTGAAGGCCGGATAGGCGATGAGCCAGGTGCCCACCCAGTCGTTGACCCGCTTGTTCGAGAACAGCAGCCTGTGCGCGGCCTCGTGCATGAGGATGGCGAAGCGCACGTAGAGGGGCCCCATGACCACGAAGGCGACGGCGTAGCCCCACCACGTGTCCAACCACACGGACCCGGCCACGACGGCGACGACCATGGTCCAGAGCCAGGCCACCGCGAGCGCGTTGGCACCGTTCGCGATGCTCCGCAGCTCCCGCCGGAGCTCGGGACGGGCCACCCCCGACGCCAGGAGGCGCTCGCTGGGGAGCACGTCGGGCCGCGCCGAACGGTCCAGCACCATGTCGGTCACGGCGATATATTACGACTTGAGAGACAACCGATGCAATTACGTAATACCGCCGTGCGATCCCCTGATGCCCTGGCCGACGGCCGTCCGCTCACGGCCCGATCGGTCCTCGCCAGCACCCTCCTCGGCGTGTCCGAGCCCGGGCCGGCGGCGCTGCCCGTCGCCTACCTGGTGCACATGGCCGGGCTCTTCGGGATCAACGAGAACCGGGCCCGGGTGGCGCTCAGCCGGATGGTGGCCTCGGGCGAGGCGACCACCGACGGGGCCGGAGGCTATTCGCTGGCCGGCCACCTCCTCGACCGGCAACGACGACAACGGGCCAGCCGGGCGGGGCACACCCGCCCCTGGGGCGGGGCCTGGCACGTGGTGGTGGTGACCACCGCCGGGTCGACGGCCGAGGTGCGGGGCCGGCGCCGGCGCGCCCTGGCCGTGGCCCGCTTGGGCGAGCTGCGCGAGGGCACGTGGATGCGCCCCGACAACCTCGACCTGGTGCTCGACGACGCCCTCGCCGGCGACGTGACGGTCCTCGCCGGCGCGCGACTCGACGACCCGGCGGCCCTGGCGGCGCGCCTGTGGGACCTTCGGAGATGGGCTCGGGAGGCCGAGGGGCTGGTCGGGCGCCTGGAGGCGCGTCCTCCCGCCGGGGTGCGGGACCTGACCCCGGGGTTCGTGCTCTCCGCCTCCGTGCTGCGCCACCTGCAGGCCGATCCCCTCGTCCCCGAGCCGCTCCTGCCCGCCGACTGGCCGGGCGTACGGCTGCGCCGGGTCTACGACGGCTGGGACGCGCGCTATCGCGCCGTGCTGGCCCGCTGGAGCCGGGAGTTCGCGCCGATCGGGTGACCGCCGGTGGCGACCCTCGGACGAGAGCGGTGGGGTCCCCTCAGATGAAGAGCAGCGTCGCCTTGTGGGCGAACTCGACGATGGGCGCCGGCCACAGGCCGAAGAGCACGGTGATGCCCGCGCACACGACGATGGTCGAGGCTGCACCGAGGGGCACGTGCAACCCCACCAGGTCCCGGTTGGCGTCGTCGGGCGCGGCGGCGGGAGCGGCCGCCGAGGGGGCGGGCACGGTGATCGCGCCCTCCTCGCCGCGCCCGCCCGGCGAGGCGGCGCCGGCCAGCACGGGCGCCGGTGCCGGCGGCGAGGCCTCGGGCTCGACCCCGTAGGCGGCCTCGAGCTGCTCCGGCGTGTCGTCGGGGGCGGTGTCGGCCAGGGGCGCGTACATGACGACGACCACCCGCAGGTAGAAGAAGGCGGCGATCGCGGCGGTCACCATGGCGATGACGGCGAGTGCCGTGGAGTGCGCCCCCACGGCCGCGGTGATCACCTCCAGCTTGGCCAGGAACCCGGTGGTGAAGGGGATGCCCGCCTGGGCCAGGAGGAACAGTGCCAGCGCGGCGGCCAGCCAGGGCTGGCGGGCGGCGAGGCCGCGGTAGCGCTCGAGGCCGTGGCGGTCGTCGCCGGCACCGCCGACCACGCTCACCACCGCGAAGCTGCCGATCACCATGAACGTGTAGACGAACAGGTAGTAGAGCGAGGACTCCACGCCCCGGGCGTTGGCCGCCTGCAGCCCGAGGAGGATGAACCCCGCCGTGTTGATCGACGAGTAGGCCAGCATGCGCTTGACGTCGCGCTGGACGAGGGCCACCACCGCCCCGAGGAGCAGCGTCAGGGCGGCCAACACCCATACCGCCGGCCGCCAGTCGTCGCGCAGCAACCCGAAGGACGAGACGAACACCCGCAAGAGCGCGGCGAAGCCGCCGGCCTTGGCCACGGCGGCCATGAAGCCGGCCACTGGGGTGGGCGAGCCCTGGTAGACGTCGGGCGTCCACAGGTGGAACGGCACCGCCGCCACCTTGAACCCGAAGCCCACCAGCAGCAGGGCCAGCCCCGCGAGCAGCAGCCCGTTGTGCAACGGCACGTTGCGGGCCAGGTAGTCGGCGATCTGGAGCAGGTTCGTCGTCCCCGTGGACCCGTACACCAGGGCGATGCCGTAGAGGAAGACCGCGGAGGAGAAGGCGCCGAGCACGAAGTACTTGAGCGCCGCCTCGCCCGACTCCGCGCGCCGGCTGTTCATGGCGGCCAGCACGTAGAGGGCGATGGAGAGGATCTCGAGGCCGAGGAACACGATGATCAGGTCGTTGGCCGACGCCATGATGATCGCCCCGGACGCCGACACGAGGGTGAGGACGTGGTACTCGGGCCCGAAGACGCCCTGGCGCCGCAGCCACGAGTCGCCGACCATGGTGGCCACGAGCACCGCGGCGGTGACGGTCATGGTGAAGAAGGCGCTGAAGCCGTCTTGGACCACGGAGTTGTCGATGGTGGCGTGCGGACCGTGGTGGAGCACGTCGAACCACTGCACCAGGCCGAAGGCGAAGGCCACCGACGAGGTGAGCAAGGTGAGCGACGTGGTGGCGGAGAGGTCGAGGGGCCGGCGCGACAGCGACGACGCGACGAGGATGACCACCGCCCCGCCGAGCATGACCAGCACGGGCATGATGGCGAAGTACGCGATGTGGGGCAGGACCACGTGGCCCGTCGACGTGGTGGCGGCGAGCAGCGCGCTCATGGCGTGCTCCCCGAGGCGGCGCTCACGGGCCCTCCGGTGGCGACCGCCGGCTGCCTGGTGCCGGTCTGGGTGTGGACCTGGTTCACGAGGCGGTTGACCGAGGGCGTGATGCGGTCGAGCACGGGCTTGGGGAACACCCCGAGGGCGACGATGAGGATCACGAGGGGGGCGATGATGGCGACCTCCCGCCACGACAGGTCACGGGTGCGGGCAGTCTCCTCGTCGGGCTCGTGGTGGAACGCCTGCTGGTAGGCCCACAGGAGGTAGAGGGCGGCGAGCACCACACCGAAGGTGGCGGCCACGGCCCACCAACGCCGGGTGATGAAGGTGCCGACGAGCACCAGGAACTCGCCCACGAAGCCGTTGAGCCCCGGCAGCCCCACCGCGGCGAGCATGGCGATGGTGAAGGCCCCCGCCAGCACGGGCGCCGGACGCTGCAGGCCCCGCAGCTCGTTGGTCTGCCAGGTCCGGCGGCGCTCGTAGATCCAGCCGATGAGGATGAACATGAGGGCGATCACGAGGCCGTGGTTCACCATCTGCAGCACGCCGCCGGCCAGGCCCTGGGTGGTGAGCGCGAACGTGCCGAGGACGACGAAGCCCAGGTGCGACAGCGACGAGTAGGCGACCAGGCGCTTGAGGTCGCGCTGTGCGCAGGCCACCAGCGCGCCGTAGAGGATCCCCACCACGCCGAGGGTCAGCAGCAGCGGGGCCAGGTCGACCACGGCGCGCGGGAACAGGCTCAGGTCGAAGCGGATGATCCCGTAGGTGCCCATCTTGGCCATGACCGCGGCCAGCACCACCGCGCCCCCGGTGGGGGCCTGGGCGTAGGCGTCGGGCGACCACGTGTGGAAGGGGAACACCGGGGCCTTCACGGCGAAGGCGGCGGTGAAGGCCAGGAACAGGAGCACCTGGGCCGTGAGCCCGAGGTGCGTGTGCATCAGGGTCGGCAGGTCGAAGGTGAGCCGCCCGGTCTGGTCGTCGTGGAGGATGGCCAGGGCCACGATGCCCACGAGCATGAAGGCCGAGCCGAGGAAGGTGTAGACGAAGAACTTGATGGCCGCCGCGCTGCGGCGGTCGAAACCCCAGCCGGCGATGACGAAGTAGATCGGGACCAGGGTCAGCTCGAAGAACAAGAAGAACAGGATCAGGTCCAGGGCCACGAAGCTCCCGAGGCACCCCGCCTCGAGCAGGAGCATCCAGGCGACGTATCCCCGGGGGTCGCGTCGCTCCGCCGCCCCGAGGAGCACCAGCGGGAACAGCACCGCGGCCATGAGCACCAGGAACAACGAGATCCCGTCGACGCCCAGGTGCCAGGTGACGCCGATCGAGGGCGCCCACTCGTGCTGGGTGACCATGCGGTACCCGCCGTCGCCCGCCTGGTAGCGCACGGCGACGGTCACCGCCAGCGCCAGCGTGGCCAGCGTCCCGGCCAGGCCCACGGCCAGGACGACGGTGCGCTGGAGGTGCTCGCCGATCACCCGCGGGACGAGCGCGGCGACGAGGGCCGCGCCCGCCGGTAGCAGGACGAGGACGGTGAGGAAGGGGAACGCCGTGTCGTGGGTCATGACGCCCTTCCCTCGGTGACCGGGCCACTCATGACCATGCCCTCGTCGCCATCCAGGCCAGCAGGGCCACGAGGCCCACGACGATGCCCACCGCGTACTGGCGCACGAAACCGGTCTGGACCCGCCGAAGGCCCGATCCCCCGGCACGCGCGGCGCGCGCCAGCCCGTTGACCGCGCCGTCGATCACCTTCACGTCCCCGACGGCGCTCAGCCGGGCCAGAGCCTGGCCGGGGAGGCCGATGACGCGGTCGTAGACGTCGTCGATGAAGTACGACCGCCGCAGCACCGCCGGCTCGAGTGCGGGGATCTCCGGGCGCGGCAGCCACAGGCGCATGGCCACCGCGATGCCGATCACCGCCATGGTCGCGTCCACGATGGCGAGCACCCACTGGGTGGCCGCCGAGAGGTGGGCGTCGTAGAGGCTCTGGCCGAACACGGGCGCCACCCACGACAGCGGGTTCCAGCTGAACGGGTTGCCGGGCAGCAGCAGGAGGCCGCCGCCGAAGGACAGGACGGCCAGGACGACCAGGGGCGAGGTCATGACCCACGGCGGCTCGTGGGGCTCGGCCACGTGCCCGGCCTCGGCGGTGGCGTGGTAGACGGGCGAGCCACCCGCCGCGGCGTCGAGATCCGCGAGGTCGGGCTCGCTCGGCACCCGGCGCCAGCGGTCCTCACCGAAGAAGGCCAGCGCGGTGAGCCGGCTCATGTAGTAGGCGGTCAGCGCGGCGGTGAGCACGCCGAGGGCCCACAGCACCTTGTAGCGGGCGAAGGCGTTGGTCAGGATGTCGCCCTTGGCGAAGAAGCCCGACAGCGGCGGGACGCCGGCGATGGCCAGCCACCCGACCCCGAAGGTGAAGAACGTCAGGGCCATGTACACGCGCACGTTGCCCATACGCTTGAGGTCCTGCTCGTCGTGCAGGCCGTGGATCACCGACCCGGCCCCGAGGAAGAGCAGCGCCTTGAAGAAGGCGTGCGCCACCATGAGGAAGATGGCGGCCTCGTAGGCGCCGGTGCCCACCCCCAGGAACATGTAGCCGAGCTGGGAGACCGTGGAGTAGGCGAGGACCTTCTTGATGTCCTGCTGGGCGCAGCCGATGGTGGCGGCGACCAGGGCGGTCGCCACGCCGAAGCTGGCGATGATCACCTGCGAGGTGTGCGACGCGGCCAGCAGCGGGCTGATCCGGCACATGAGGTAGACGCCCGCGGTCACCATGGTGGCGGCGTGGATGAGGGCGGAGACGGGCGTGGGGCCCTCCATGGCGTCGGCCAGCCAGGGGAACAGCGGGATCTGCGCGGACTTGCCCACGGCGGCCACGAAGAGCAGCAGGCAGACGGCGGTCACCGTGCCCGACGACAGCGCGTGGACGTGGCCGAAGATGCCGAGGTAGTTGAGCGTTCCCGTGGAGCCGAAGACGAGGAACATGGCGAGGAGGAACCCGACGTCGGCCAGCCGGTTGTAGATGAAGGCCTTCTTTCCCGCGCTGGCGGCGGTGTCGCGCCCGAACCAGAAGGCGACCAGCCAGTACGAGCACACCCCCACGCCCTCCCAGCCGACGAAGGTGAAGAGCAGGTTGTCGCCCAGGACCAGCAGGAGCATCGAGGCGACGAAGAGGTTCAGGTAGACGAAGAACTTGGGGTAGTCCGGGTCGCCCTTCATGTACCCGATCGAGTACAGGTGGATCAGCGCGCTGATCCCCGTGACGAAGAGCGCCATCGTCATCGACAGTGGGTCGACGAGCAGTGCCGCGTGCACCTGCAGCCCGCCCACGGGGATCCAGGTCCAGAGGTTCTGCACGAACTCGCGCGACGCGCCGCTCGGGTGCTGGAGCAGGCCGGCGGTGACGAGGCAGGCGATCACGAACGAGGCGGCGATGGTGGCGGTGCCCAGCCACCCCGCCCACGGGTCGCCGAGGCGCCGGCCGAAGGCGGCGAGCACGACGAAGCCGGCCAGCGGCAGCAGCGGCATCAGGTAGGCAAGGTGCAGCATCGTCGGTCCCGGGTCCTCAGCCCTTGAGCACGTGCAGGTCGTCGGCGGTCGCGCCCTTGCGGCGCCGGAAGATGGCGACGACGATGCCGAGGCCGACCACGACCTCGGCCGCCGCCACCACCAGGACGAAGAACACCAGGGACTGGCCCCCGATGTCGTCGAGCATGCGGGCGAAGGTGACGAAGGCGATGTTGGCGGCGTTGAGCATCAGCTCCACGCACATGAACATCACGAGCACGTTGCGCCGCACGAGCAGGCCGAGCGCGCCGATGGCGAAGACGACCATGGACAGCGCCAGGTACCACTGGCCGCCGATGCTCACCGGTCCCCCTCGGCCTCGCCCGCGGCCGGCGGGCCGCCGGCCGCCACGGGCTCGCCGGACCCGTCCGCCACGGTGTCCGGGTCCTGCCCGCCCTCCTCCGCCACGGCCTCCGGCACGACCTGCTCCGGCACGACCTCACCCACCCTGGGGCGGCGGGCCAGGACCACGGCCCCGACGACGGCGATGACCAGCAGCGCGGCGGTCGCCTCGAACGGGAACAGGTAGGTGGTGAACACCGAGCGGCCCAGCGCGGCGACGTCGCCGCCCGGCTGGCCGGTCGCCGGTCCCGCGACCGAGTGCGCCCCCACCGCCCACTTGGTCTTGATGCCGACCAGCAGGAGACCCGCCGCGGTCAGCAGGACCAGCACGATGGCCACTGGGCGCTGGAAGCGCAGTGGCTCCTCCCCGATGTCCTCCTCGCGGTCGACCCCGAGGAACATGATGACGAAGAGGAACAGCACCACGATGGCGCCCGCGTACACGATGACCTGCACGGCGGCCAGGAAATTGGCCTGCTGGGCGACGAAGATGATCGCCACTCCGAAGAGGGTCAGGATCAGCATGAGCGCGGCGTGCACGGGGTTGCGGCTCGTCACCACGCCGATGGCGCCGACCACGACGATCGTCGCCGCGATGGCGAAGACGACGCGGTCGACGGTGCTGGCCGCGCCGAGCAGAGGCAGCAGGTGGATCATCACGGCTTCCTCGACGCGCGCCCCGCCGGGAGCCGACGCTTGGCCCTGGAGATCGCACCCCGGACCCCGCGCTCCTCGGGCGGGAGCTCGCTCATCTCGAGGTGGGCGGCGAACACGTCCCGGAGCTGGCGGGACCCGGTGGCCTCGTCGTCACGCAGGCCGCTCTGGCCCCCTTCGGGGGCGCGCACCCCGTAGCCGAGCTCGCCCGACCACTGGACCCGGCCCTCGTAGGCGGCGCTGCCGCCGGGGGAGGTGGCCCGCATCCACGCGGAGGTGTGCAGGTCGTCGCCCTCGCGCCAGTCCTCCCACGGCAGCTGCTTGGGTCTGCCGTCGTCGCCGACCAGTAGCTCCTCCTTGGTGTAGATGGCGTCGGCCCGGTTGGTGAAGGAGAACTCGAAGAGCTTCGACTCGGTGATGGCCTCGGTCGGGCAGGCCTCGACGCACATGTCGCAGTGGATGCAGCGCAGGTAGTTGATCTCGTAGACGAAGCCGTAGCGCTCGCCGGGCGACACCGGGTCGTCGGGCGGGTTGTCCGCCCCGCGCACGTAGATGCAGTCCGCAGGGCACACGCCGGCGCACAGCTCGCAGCCGATGCACTTCTCCATCCCGTCCTCGTAGCGGTTGAGGACGTGGCGACCGTGGAGGCGAAGCGGCTTCTCGCGCTTGGCGTTCGGGTACTGGTTGGTGACCCGGGGCTTGGCCATCTGCTCCAGGGTGACCTTGAACCCGCCGAAGAAGCTCAGGTCGTCGCGCAGGTTGTCGAGGAAGCCCATCAGCCCGTCACCTCGTCGGGTCGGACCACCATGTCCCCGGTGGCGCCCTCACGTTGGCCGCCCACGTGGATCGAGCGCAGGAGGAGCCCGCCGCCCACCGCCAGGGCACCGACCACGGCCACCCCCCACCAGTGCCCGACCATCACCGCGGCCACGACGAGCGTCCAGCCCAGCGACAGCGGGATGAGGACCTTCCAACCCAGGTCCATGAGCTGGTCGTAGCGCAGCCGCGGCAGTGCGCCACGCAGCCACACGTACACGAAGAGGAAGACGAGGGTCTTGCCCAGGAACCACAGGATGGGCCAGAGCCAGGGCAGGAAGCCATGGATCACCGGCCCGTCGGGCCCGCCGAGGAACAGCGTGACGATGATGGCCGACATCGTGATCACGTTCATGAACTCGGCCAGGAAGAACAGCGCGAAGCGGATGGACGAGTACTCCGTGTTGAAGCCTCCGACCAGCTCCTGTTCCGCCTCGACCAGGTCGAAGGGCGGGCGGGTGAGCTCGGCGGTGATGGCGATCATGAAGATGGCGAAGGGGACGAACCCGAGGCGGATGATGTTCCAGCTGACGAAGAAGGTGTCGGACTGGGCGTTCACGATGGCGCGCGTGGAGAGCGAACCGGTGAGCAGCACCACCATGATGACGGTCATGCCCAGCGCGGCCTCGTAGGAGATCATCTGCGCCGAGGCGCGCACCGAGCCCAGCAGCGGGTACTTCGAGCCCGAGGACCAGCCCGCCAGCATGACGCCGTAGACCGCGATGGAGCTCATGGCCAGCAGCAGCAGGATGCCGATCGGCGGGTCGGCCAGCTGCAGCTCGAAGGTGTGCCCGGCGATCGTCACCTCGCCCCCGATGGGCACGATCGAGAAGGCGATCAGCGCCGGGACGATCGACAGGTACGGCGCCAGCTTGAACACGAGGCGATCCGCCCGCTCGGGGAGCAGGTCCTCCTTGAAGAACAGCTTGATGCCGTCGGCCATGGACTGGAGCAGCCCGAAGGGACCTGCTCGGTTGGGGCCGATGCGCGCCTGCATGTCCGAGATGACCTTGCGCTCGAACCAGATCATCATCATCACGGACACCAGCAGCGCGCCGAACACCACCAGGACCTTGATGATGTCGACGATGAGCACCCACCAGCCCACGCCGTGCGCGTAGAGCGGGTCCAGGGCCAGCCGGGCGGCGGCACCGGTCAACGGCGTGGCGGTCACGAGCGCGGGGGTCACAGGGACTCCAGACGGACGTCGACGACGGCCTCCGCCGCGTCGATGAGCGCGGCGGCGCTGGCGTCGTCGGGTCCCTGGACGTTGAAGTCGAGGGCCGCCGTGCCGCGGGCCACGCCGTCGTCGGCACGCGCCTCGAGCTCCAGCGCGCCACGCGACGAGCGCACCCGGACGAGGCCGCCGTCGGCCACGCCGAGCCGCTCGAGCTCGCCCCGGTGCGCCCGCAGCACCAGCTCGACGCCGAGCGAGGCGAGCGAGGGCGACGCGGTGAGCGACGCGCCGTCGTCGTAGAGGCGCCGGGAGGACACCAGGCGCAGCGAGTAGCTGTCGGGTGCGGGCCCACGGGGCACCGCGACCGAGGCCGGCGCGGCCAGCAGCGCCGGTCGGTTGGACGGGGCCGCCTCCACGGCCGCGCCAACCACGGCCGCGCCCACGGCGGCGACGGCGGACCCGAGCGGCTCGGCGGATCCCGCCCGCGGTGGCGCCCCCTGGCGCTCGACGGCCTCGATGCCGGGCGTGGCCACGGGGTCGATGCGCGGCGGGGTACGCCGGCCGATGACGAGCGGCGTGCCCTTGAGCGGCGCGACGATCCCGTCGCGGTTGGCAGGGGCGTCCAGTGCCGTGCCGGTGATGCCGGCGTGGGCGGGCGAGAGGCGCTCGATCTCGTCCCACAGGTCGCCCACGCTCGCCACGCCGAGGTCACCGCCCAGCCGTGCGGCGAGCTCGGCCGCGATCATCCAGTCGGGCCAGCACTGTCCGGGGGCGACGATCTTCTGCCCGACCCTGGTGATGCGGCCCTCGATGTTGGTGGTGGTGCCGGAGCGCTCGTGGTGCATGACCGCAGGCAGGACCACGTCGGCGGTGGCGGACGACGACGACAGGAAGCTGTCGACAGCCACCACGAAGGGCGCGGCCTCCAGGGCCGCGGCAGCCGTCCGGGCGTCGGGGAAGTCGGCCAGCGGGTCGGCCCCGAGGAGCACCAGCGCGCCCATGTCGCCCTCGGCGAGCGCGGCGAGGATCCCCGCGCAGTCGCGCCCGGGAGCCTCGGGGGCGGCGCCCCACGCGTCGGCGTACCAGGCCCGGCCACCGTCGAGGCCGACGCGCCCGGGCAGCACCCCCGGCGCCAGCCCCATGTCGAGGGCGCCCAGCACGTTGCCCCGGCGCAGGGCGGGCAGGAAGGCGGCCTTGGGCCATGCCGCGGCCAGGGCCAGCGCGGCGTCGGCCACGACCGCCTCGTGCTCCGCGAGGGAGGGGCGTCCCAGGACCACGACGATCCCCTCCCCGCCCTCGCCGGCGCCGGCCAGCGCGCCGGTGGCCGCCGTCCACACGTCGGCGTCGACGGTCTCGGGCCTCGCCCCCGACACCAGCGCCCGGGCCAGCGCACCCGGCTCGCCCGGCCGGTACGGCAGGGACGCGGTCGCCCACTCGGTCAGTGACGTGCGCAGCGGGGTCAGCTCCACCACCGGCACCCCGTCGTCGAGCGCGGCGCCGCGCAGGCGGATGGAGAGGACGGGCAGCTCCTCGCGCAGGTCGCCCGCCAGGACGACCACGCACCGGGCCGAGGTGGCATCGTCGATCGTGGCCCGGGGCAGGCCGAGCACGAGGTCGGCCGGTAGCCCGTCGCCCAGCTGGGCGTCGACCGAGTCGGTGCCGAGCACGCCCTTGGCCAGCTTGGCCCAGGCGTACGCGTCCTCGTTGGTGAGCCGCGCCCCGCCGATCACGCCGATGGCCTGCGGCCCGCGCTCGTCGCGCACCGCGGCCAGGCGCTGCGCCACCGCCTCCAGCGCCTCGGCCCAGGACGCGGGGGCCAGCTCGCCGTCCTCGCCGCGCACCAGCGGCTCGGTGACGCGTTCCTCGCCGTTGACGGCCTCGTACCCGTAGCGGCCCTTGTCGCACAGCCAGCTGTGGTTGACCGGGTCGCTGTCGATCCCGAGCTGGCGCGTCACCCGGTTGAACGACGACTGCACGGCCACCCGGCACCCCAGCGCGCACGTGGTGCAGGTGGACTCGACCTGGTCGAGGTCCCACGGCCGCCCGGTGAAGCGGTAGGGCGTGGCCGTGAGGGCGCCCACCGGGCAGATCTGCACGGTGTTGCCGCTGAAGTACGACGAAAAGGCGTGGCCGTCGAAGATGTTCACCTCGATCGCGTCCCCGCGCCCCAAGAAGTCGATCTGGGCCTCGCCCGCGATCTCGTTGGCGAAGCGCACGCAGCGGCCGCACTGGATGCAGCGCTCGCGGTCGAGGAGCACCAGCTCCGAGATGGGGATGGGCTTGGGCCAGTGGCGCTTCTCCTCGACGAAGCGCGTCTCGCCCGGACCGTAGGCCAGGGTCTGGTCCTGGAGCGGGCACTCTCCTCCCTTGTCGCACACCGGGCAGTCGAGGGGGTGGTTCACGAGCAGGAACTCGAGCACGCCGTCCTGCGCCTTCTTCACCGCCTCGGACTCCGTGACGACCTCCATGCCCTCGGTCACCGGCACGTAGCAGGCCGGCTGCAGGCTCGGCCCGCGGGGGCCGCCCACCTCGACCAGGCACATGCGGCACATGCCCACCGGCTTCATCCGCGGGTGGTAGCAGAAGCGCGGGATGAAGGTCCCCGACCGCTCGGCCGCGGCGATGAGGAACTCCCCTGCCGCCGCGGTGGCCTCCCGCCCGTCGATGGTGAAGGAGACGGTCGCCCCCCCGCCCGCGGGCGCGGCCGGGGCGATGGCGTGGTGCGACGTCACCACGGGATCAGCCATGGGGGCACCCGCCCTCTTTGACGTGGACCAGGAACTCGTCGCGGAACATGCGGATGGCCGAGGCGATCGAGGAGGGGATGGAGGGGCCGAGCACGCAGATCGTCGTCTGCTTGGGCGGCCACGACACGCCGGGGGCCAGGTTGTCGCACGCGTCCATGAGCAGGTCGAGGTCGGCCTCGCGCCCCTCCCCGTCCTCGATGCGGCGCAGGATCTTCTCCAGCCAGCCGCTCCCCTCCCGGCACGGCGTGCACTGCCCGCAGGACTCGCGCCAGAAGAAGCGGGTGATGCGCCACGCGGCGCGCACCGCGCAGGTGGCGTCGTCCATGACCACGATCGAGCCAGACCCCAGCATCGACCCCTGCTCGGCCACCTCGTCCTGCCCGAGGGGGAGGTCCAGCTGCTCGGGGCCGAACCAGGGGGCGGACACGCCGCCGGGGATGATGGCCTTGAGCTCGCGCCCGCCCGGGATCCCCCCGCCGAGGACCGGCGCGTAGACGAGGTCGCGGAAGGTGGTCTTGACCATCTCGACCTCGTAGACGCCGGGATTGCGCACGTGCCCGGCCAGGGCGAACAGGCGCGTGCCGGTGGAGCGGCCCGCGCCCAGCGCGGTGAAGGCGCCCGAGCCGTTGGTCATGACCCAGGGCAGGTTGGAGAGGGTCTCGACGTTGTTGACCGCGGTGGGCTGGCCGTAGAGGCCGATGGCGGCCGGGAAGTACGGGGGCTTGATGCGGGGGAAGCCGCGCTTGCCCTCCAGGCTCTCGAGCAGCGCGGTCTCCTCGCCGCAGATGTAGGCGCCGGCGCCGGGGTGGACGACCACGTCCACGGAGAACCCCGACCCGAAGATGTCGCGCCCCACGGCGCCGTGGGCGTAGGCCTCGTTGAGCGCGGCGGTGACGCGCTCGAGACCCAGGGCGAACTCGCCGCGCACGTAGACGAAGGCCTGGCTGACCTGGAGCGCGTAGGCGGCGATGACCACGCCCTCGATCAGCTGGTGCGGGTCCCGCTCGAGGAGCAGGTGGTCCTTGAAGGTGGCGGGCTCGCTCTCGTCGCCGTTGACCACCAGGTAGCTGGTGGGCGCCTTGCGCATCATGGCCCACTTGCGCCCCGCGGGGAACCCGGCCCCGCCCCGCCCCAGCAGGCTGAGCGCGTTGACCTCCTCCGACACCGCCTCGGGCGTCATCGTGAGGGCCTTGCGCAACCCGTCGTAGCCACCCGTCGCCAG